>DATHYZ010000021.1:0-5056 GCA_035458865.1 Candidatus Limnocylindrales bacterium | reverse complement strand
CCTCGGTCGTCGATACCGAACATCCGTTCTGTCCTGGACCCGGAGATCCCATGCGCACGTACGCCCCCGCATCGGTCGAGACCGTGCTGCGGAACCTGCTCGAGGAGCCGTCCCTTGCCCGGGGCGTGCTCCACCGCGAGGTCATCCCCGCCCGGCCCGCGTCGTATGACGATCACCCGGACTGGCTGCACCCGCGCATCCGCGCCGCCCTCGCCTCCCGTGGCATCGAGCGGCTCTACGTCCACCAGCGAGAGGCCATCGACGCGGTCCACGCCGGCGAGGACGTGGTCGTCGTCACGCCGACGGCGTCGGGCAAGACCCTGACCTATCAGCTGCCCACCCTCCAGGCCATCCTCGACGACCCCGCCGCCCGGGCGCTGTACCTCTTCCCGACGAAGGCCCTCGGGCAGGACCAGGTGGCGGAGCTGTCGGAGCTGGCTCGGGCAGCCGAGCTCGGGATCGCGGCCGCCACCTACGACGGCGACACCCCGGCCCCCATCCGGTCGGCCATCCGACAGGCTGGCCAGGTCGTCGTCACCAACCCCGACATGCTGAACTCGGCGATCCTTCCCCACCACACCAAGTGGTTCCAGCTGTTCGAGCAGCTCCGCATCATCGTCATCGACGAGCTCCACACCTACCGGGGCGTCTTCGGGAGCCACGTGGCCAACGTCCTGCGCCGGCTGCTCCGCCTGTGCGCCCACTACGGCTCGAACCCGGTCATCGTCTGCTCGTCGGCGACCATCGGGAACCCGGCCGAGCTGGCGACCAGCCTCACCGGACGACCGGTCCGCCTCGTCGACCGGAGCGGGGCACCCAGCGGCGAGCGGCACCTGCTGCTCGTCGACCCACCCATCCTCGACGCGGCGACCGGGGCCCGGGGCTCGGCCCTGACCCTCGCCCAGCGGTGGGCCCTCCCGTTCCTGCGCGCCGGCAACCAGACCATCGTCTTCGGTCGCTCGCGCGTCGCGGTCGAGGTGATCCTCAGCGGCCTGCGGGAGGCGCTGCGGGAGGGCTTCGGTCCAAGGACGCGGGTGCGTGGCTACCGTGGCGGCTACCTGCCGACCGAACGGCGAGCCATCGAGCGGGGCCTTCGGGACGGGGAGATCCTCGGCGTCGTGAGCACCAACGCGCTGGAGCTCGGGGTCGACATCGGTCGGCTCGACGTCTCGATCCTGGCCGGCTACCCCGGATCCATCGCCGCGACCTGGCAGCAGATCGGCCGGTCCGGCCGTCGGCTGGAGCCCAGCGTCTCGATCCTCGTCGCCTCCCCTGCCCCGGTCGACCAATACGTCATCCACCACCCCGAGTTCCTGCTCGACGGCTCGCCCGAGGAGGCCCGGGCCGACCCCGACAACCTCCATGTCCTCCTCGCCCACCTCCGTGCCGCCGTGTTCGAGCGGCCCTTCGAGCCCGGCGAGATCTTCGGCCCGGCGCCGGCGGACGACCTGCTGGCCTTCCTGGGCGAGGAGGGCCACGTCCGCCAGGCCGAGGACGGGCGCTGGTACTGGTCGTCGGAGAACTTCCCGGCCTCCGAGATCAGCCTGCGGACGGCCGCTCCCGAGAACGTCGTCATCATCGACACCACGCCCGACCGGCCGCGTGTGATCGGCGAGGTCGACCTGTTCAGCGCCCAGGTGCTCGTCCACACCCAGGCCATCTACCTCCACGAGTCGGTCCAGTACCACGTCGACCTGCTCGACTGGCACGAGCGCAAGGCCTACGTCAAGCGGGTCGACGCCGACTACTACACCTACGCCAACCGGGCCGTGACCCTGAAGCCGCTCGACGTGTTCGCCGAGGCGCCGGCGACCGGCGGGCGACGGGTCCACGGCGAGGTCATGGTCGCCAGCCTGGTGACCCTCTTCAAGAAGCTGAAGTTCGGGACCGACGAGAACGTCGGCTGGGGACCGATCGACCTGCCGGAGCTCGAGCTGCAGACCACCGCCTACTGGCTGACGGCCGAGGATGCCGGGCGCGGCTGGCGCCGGGACGAGCTCGACGTGGCCCTGCTCGGAGCCGGTCGGGCGATCCAGGCGGTCGCCAGCGTGCTGCTGATGGTCGACCCGCGCGACCTCGGCCTGGTCAGCCAGGTCCGCTCGCCTCACCAGGAGGCACCCACGATCTATCTCTACGAGGCGATGCCCGGCGGCATCGGGCTCTCCGAGCGCCTGTTCGCCCGCCACGACGAGCTGGTGGCCGGAGCGGTGGACCTCATCACGGCCTGCAGCTGCGAGGCCGGCTGCCCGGCCTGTACGGGCCCAAGGCTCGAGCCCGAGGTCGACGCCAAGGGCCTCGCCCTGCGCCTCCTGGCTGCGCTCGGCGCCGGCCGTCCCGGCGCCGTGCCGGCGCCCGTGCTCCGGTGACCGTCGCCGGACCGCCTCCCGCCGATCGCTCCGATCGACGACCCCCGGATGATCTCGGGGGCCGCCTGGCCCGCTTCCGGGCCGCTCGAGCGGCGCTCGACCCGGGTCCCGAGCACCTGCCGGCGCGCCGCCAGCGGCCCGCGCCGGGACTCCTGGCGGACCGGTTCGCCGAGCTCCTCGAGGGCACGGTCGAGGTCAGCGGTCTCGGCCACCTCGTCCGGGTCGAGCCGCGCCCGCACCGGATCGCCGTCGATCGGCACCTCCTGGCCACGCTCCCGGACGGCCCTCCCGTCGACGTGCCCCTCGTCTGCCTGGACACTGAGACGACGGGGCTCGGGACGGCGACCGGGACCCTCGCCTTCCTCGTCGGGCTCGGCTGGTGGGAGGAGGATGGGCTCTTCCGGCAGGCCCAGCTCCTCATCGCCGATCATGCCGACGAGCCGGCCCTGCTGGAGGCCCTGGCGGCGGCGATCCCGCCGGATGCGTGGCTCGTGACCTACAACGGCCGGACGTTCGACTGGCCGCTCCTCGAGACGCGCTACCGGCTGAGGCGCGGTGAACCGCCGCGACCGGCCGGGCACCTCGATCTCCTGCCGCTCGCCCGCCGGCTGTTCCGGCACCGCCTCGACGATGCCCGCCTGCGGTCCGTCGAGACGGGTGTCCTGGGACTCCACCGGCCCCGGGACGTCGAGGGCTGGCGGATCCCCGGGCTCTACCTGGGCGCCCTGCGAGGCGAGGACCCGAGCGAGCTGGTCCAGGTGGTCCGCCACAACGACGTCGATGTGCGCTCGCTGGCCGCGCTCCTCGGCCACCTCGGGGCATCGCTGCTGGACCCGGGAGGCCGGGCCGCCTCACCGGCCGGCGACCTCGCTGGGCTCGGGCGACTCTACCGTCGGTCCGGGCGCCTCGAGGAGGCTCTCGAGCTGATCGAGGCGGCGATCGCCGCGTACGACGAGATCCCGCCGGACCCCTTCGGGAGGACCGAGCCGAGCGGGATCCGCTCCGTGCCGGCGGCCCGTCCAGGCCGGCCCGTGGCGGCGTGGGACCTCGTGCGCCTCCGCTCGGAGCAGGCCCGGCTGCTACGCCGCCTCGGGCGACCGGCCCAGGCCGCGGATGCCTGGCTGGCCGCTGCCGTGGCCGCCGGGGGAAGCCGCGGGGCCGTCCACGCGTGGATCGAGGTCGCGAAGGCCCGGGAGCGCGGGCTGGGGGATCTCGCCGGCGCGCTCGACGCCACCCTCCGGGCCGCTCGACTGCTCGAACGGGCTCGCAGCCTGGGGCGGCCGGAGTCGGTGCTCGAGCGGCGGACCGCCGAGCGGCTCGTCCGGATCCGGCGACGGATGGCCCGGGCGTCGGGTCGCCCGACTACGCCCCGCGGTCGACGTCCTTCGGCGGCGCCAGCGATGACCGGAGCCGCGCGATGATCGCGGGCCGTTCGGGCACGCCGACGAGCCCGGGGCCCTCCACGACGAGGGACGCGAGGACGGCGCCCAATCGAAGGTCCCATCCGCCGGACGTGCGCCCGCCGACGAGGCGCGGCATGAGCCGAGCCGCGACGACGCCGGCAAGGAAGCTGTCGCCCGCTCCCGTGGGGTCGACGATCCTCGCCGAGGGCACGATCCCGTAGTGGCGCAGGCGCCCGGGACCGTCGGGGCCGACCTCCATCGCCAGGCCGCCGCGTCGTCCCTTGGTGACGATCAGGTCGGCTCCCGGCCGCAGCAGCCGGCAGAGGTCGGCCAGGTCGAGGTTCGGGTCGAGGTCGTCCCGGCTCACGCCCACGACATCGGCCCGCGCCAGCAGGCTCGACGGCCCCGGCGGGAGCCGGCGCACCGGCCCGGTCGTCACCAGCTCGCGAAGCAGTCCCTGCCATCCCAGTCCCACGAGGCTGCCGTCCGGGATGACGTCGGCCCAGGCGTCGTCGACCTCGCCGGCGACGGGAGCGATCATCCAGCCCGGGGCCGACCGCCAGCTCCCGGGAAGCGCCCCGGCGGGCACGCGATCGGAGACCGACCGCGCGTACTGGACGCGTCCGTCGGGCGTCTCCACGTTCTCGAACACGGGCCCCTGCCCGAGCTCGACGAGACGCAGGTCCACACCGGAGACGCGGAGCAGGTCGAGCTCGGCCGCCCTTGCCGCGAGGGGATCCACGCCCATGACCGCCCCGGTCCGGACGCCCAGCCGTGCCAGCGCAAGGGCGGTGTAGGTGACACCGCCACCGAGACGCCAGCCGCGCGGGTCGTCGGCCGCGAGGTCGCGACTCGCGACGCCCACGACCACGACCTCGGGGATCCCCTCCGACCGCTCCGCGGGACCCGTCATCGCCGGCTCGTATACTGGATCACCGGCCGTCACGGAGCGGCCAGTCGACAGGAGCAGCCGTGCACTTCTACGCGCTCCAGGAGGGGGACGGGGACCTCTTCCACGACATCTACCTCATCCACGAGAGGGCCTTCGACCCGGAGGAGTTCTTCGAGCTGGTCCAGGAGATCCGTCGACGATTCCGGGACTCGTTCGAGGACGATACCCTCGTCGAGGCCATCGCGGGCGAGCTCGAGCGCGAGCACGGCTTCGTCGCCTTGACCGACGACCGCATCGACGTGGCCGTGCAGGTCTCGATGGACGAGGACGAGAACCAGCTCATCGAGCTCGACGAGGAGCCGGGCGACGTCGACTACCGGGCCGTGTTCGTCGAT
>DATHYZ010000020.1:0-54459 GCA_035458865.1 Candidatus Limnocylindrales bacterium | reverse complement strand
TCGAGCTCGGCGACGGTGACGGTGACGGTGACGCGATCGGGGTGGGCGTCGCCTCCGGGCCGCCGATGCCGGGGCTCGGCTGGTTCATGATCACGGCCACCCCCGCCACCGAGAGGACGAGGACGGCGGCGGCCGCGAGGATCGGCTTGATGGCGGTGTTCATCCGGGAGTCCCTCCAGGCAAGGCGCCAGGCAGGCTCCGGGCGGCGTCGGTGGACGCGATCCGCGACGACGTCGAGGATGCGGTCGGGGGCCTCGAGCGGCCCCTCGGCCAGCCAGGCATCCAGGAGGACGTCGATGTCCCGATCGGGCCTCATGCGGATCCACCTCCGGCGACGACGGCCCGGGCGTCAGCCTCGAGCGCCGCGCGCATGGCTCGATGGGCGTGATGGAGTCGTGAGCGGGCCGTCCCCGGCGGGATCCCGAGCGTCTCGCCGATCTCGACCGAGGAGTAGCCCACGAAGTGGTGCATGACGAGGATCGCTCGCTGCTCGGGCGGCAGCCTCCGGAAGCCGCGCTCGAGCTGGTCGCGATCGTGGAGGCTCAACAGTTCGTCGGGAGCCGCCGGCCCGTCGGTCGCCAGCTCCCGGAGCTTGACCATCAGGCGGCGCTCCCGCGTCGCCTGGGCGAGACAGACGTTGACGAGGACCCGGCGCAGCCACGCGTCGAAGCGGTCCGGATCGCGGAGCGCTCGCAGGTCGCGCCAGGCGATCACCAGCGCGTCCTGGACCGCGTCCTCGGCCCGATCGACGTCGCGGAGGATCCGCTGGGCGATCGCGTAGAGTCCGTCGACGCGCGACCGGATGACGTCCATGTACGCCTCCGGATCGCCGTGTCGCGCGGCCTCCACGAGATCGCGGTCCACCGCCTCGTCCCTTCCACGGAGCCCCAGGTGGGCGCCGTATGCCCTATTGGTATGCGGGGCCGGTCGAGTGTTCATTCTGGCCCGGACCGCAGCTCGTGTGGCAGGCCTCAGCGAGGTCGGTCGTCACTCGGGCGGCGCTCGATTGACGCCCTCCGGCCCGAGGCCTAGACTCAATCCCGACAAGATCCGTCGGGATTACGCGACGACCCGTCGACGGTCCCCACCTCGAGGAGGCCCCCCTCTTGAGCCAGCGCCAGACGTTCCATGGCACGGGCGCCCTCGCCTTCAGCACGAAAGGCGAGTACGGCGTGCGGCTGATGGTGCAGCTGGGCCGGCGCTACGGGTCGGGTCCGGCGTCTCTCGCCGAGATCGCCGCCGACGAGGACCTCCCTCGGCCGTACCTGGAGCAGCTCGCCATCGCCCTCCGCGACGCCGACCTGGTCGTCAGCACGCGTGGCGCCCGTGGTGGCTACGAACTATCGCGGCCCCCGGTCGAGATCCCGATGGCGGACATCCTCCGGGCCCTGGAGGGCCCGATCGCGCCGATGGTCTGCGCGTCCGAGGAGCCGGAGCACCTGCCGGGCTGCGACCGGACGTCGCGCTGCACGGTGAACCTCCTCTGGCTCCGGATCCGCGACGCCATCACCGACACCCTCGACGCCATCACTCTCGCCGACCTCGTCCCGTCCCGGACGATCGCGCTGGAGGGCCTGGCCGGCCGGACGTCCGGCAACGGCCACGATCCGAACACCCCCCGCGAGGCGGTCACCGCCTGACGCCCCACCACCAGGAGAACCCACCGATCGTGAGCAATGACCAGCACCTCGTCATCCGCGGCCTGAAGGTGGCCCCCGCCGGGGCGCCCGACCGCGAGATCCTCCAGGGCATCGACCTGACCGTCCGCAAGGGCGAGGTCCACGCGATCATGGGCCCCAACGGCTCCGGCAAGACCACGCTGGCCTATGCCCTGATGGGCCACCCCGCGTACCGGATCGTCGGCGGCGAGGTGCTCTGGAAGGGCACGGACATCCTGGCCCTCTCGGCTGACAAGCGCGCCCGGATGGGCCTCTTCCTCGCCTTCCAGTACCCCACGGCGATCCCCGGGCTCTCGGTCGCCAGCTTCCTGCGCTCGGCGCTCAACGCCAAGCTCCAGGGGGTCGACAAGGATCCCGACGTCGACCCGACCGACCCGACCCGCGGCGGCATCACGATGGGCGAGTTCCGGCGCAAGGTCCGCGAGAAGTTCGCCCTCCTCAAGATGGACGAGAGCTTCGCCGCGCGGTACGTCAACGAGGGCTTCTCGGGCGGCGAGAAGAAGCGCCTGGAGATGCTCCAGATGGCCGTCCTGGAGCCGGAGATGGCCATCCTCGACGAGACCGACTCCGGCCTCGACATCGACGCCCTGCGCATCGTCGCCGAGAGCGTCAACGCGATGCTCAACCCGGACATGGGCGTCCTGCTCATCACCCACTACCAGCGCCTGCTCAGCCACATCAAGCCGGACGTCGTCCATGTCCTGGCCCAGGGCCGGATCGTGACGAGCGGCGGCCGGGACCTCGCGCTGCGGCTCGAGGAGGAGGGCTACGGTCCGATCCTCCGGGAGAACGGCCTCTCGATCGACGTCCCGGACGACGCCCTGGCGGCCCACGCGCCAGAGCCGGCCGAGGTGGCCCATTGACGGCCGGACCGGCGCGCCAGGCTAGCCCCCCATGACCCTCGGGGCCCGAGCCACGAACCCTGCGCCCGCTGCGCCCGCCGCCGGCCGGCTCGACCCGGACGCCCTGCGGGCCGACTTCCCGATCCTCTCGACGACGGCCCACGGTCGGCCGCTCGTCTACCTCGACTCCGCCGCGACCAGCCAGAAGCCCCTGGCCGTCATCGAGGCGATGGACACCTACTACCGCGAGTACAACGCGAACGTCCATCGCGGGATCTACTCCATCGGCGAGCGGGCCACGGCCGCATACGAGGCGGCCAGGGCGTCGGTGGCCCGCTTCATCAACGCCCCCGATCCGCGCGAGGTCGTCTGGGTCCGCAACGCGACCGAGGCCGTGAACCTGGTGGCGCACAGCTGGGGTCGCCGGAACATCCGCCGCGGCGATGCCATCGTCCTGACCGAGATGGAGCACCACGCGAACCTCGTCCCGTGGCAGCTCCTTGTCCAGGAGCAGGACGGCGACCTCGAGTTCATCCCGATGACCGACGACGGGATCCTGCGGCTCGACGTCCTCGACGTCCTGCTGCGGCTCAAGCCCAAGCTGGTGGCCTTCGTCCAGGTCAGCAACACCCTCGGCACGATCAACCCGGTCCGGGAGATCGTCGACCGGGCCCACGCGGCGGGCGCCCTCGTCCTCGTCGACGGTGCCCAGGCCGTCCCGCACCTCGCCGTGGACGTCCAGGAGCTCGGGGCCGACTTCTACGTCTTCAGCGGCCACAAGATGCTCGGTCCCACCGGTTCTGGCGCCCTCTGGGCGCGGCGGGAGCTCCTCGAGGCGATGCCGCCGTTCATGGGCGGCGGGGAGATGATCCGCGAGGTCCACCTCCGCCGATCCGAGTGGCACGAGGTCCCCTGGAAGTTCGAGGCGGGGACGCCGGACATCGCGGCGGCCATCGGGCTGGGCGCGGCGGCCGAGTACCTCATGGCCGTGGGGATGGACCGCGTGCGCGAGCACGAGCGCGACCTCGTCGCCTACGCGCTCGAGGTCCTGCCGCGGGAGATCCCGGGCATCGAGATCTATGGCCCCCTCGATCCGGATCTGCGGAGCGGCGTCATCCCGTTCAACGTCCCCGACGTCCATCCCCACGACGTGGCCCAGGTCCTCGACCGCTCGGGCGTCTGCATCCGGGCCGGTCATCACTGCACGATGCCGCTCCACGAGCGGCTCGATCTCTCGGCCACCGCCCGGGCCTCGTTCAACGTCTACTCGACCCGCGCCGACGTCGACGTCCTCGTCGAGGGCCTCAAGGAGGTCCAGCGCCTCTTCGCGAGGTAGACCCGACTCGCTCGGCTGGCGGGCGGGGTTGGCCCGCGCCTCGTCAGACGCTACCCTTCGCACTTCCACGGGAGGGCCCGGATGATCTGTGGCAGCTGCGGGACGGAGAACCGCGAGGGGCGCAAGTTCTGCTCGGAGTGCGCCGCGCCGCTCGCCGTCGCCTGTCCGAGCTGCGGCGCCTCCAATCAGCCCGGCGAGAAGTTCTGCGGCGAGTGCGCGACGCCGCTGCCGGGGGCGCCCGCGCCCACCCCGCCGAGGTTCGCGGGTGGTGGGCAGCCCGGGATGCCCGGCGCATCCTCCCCGGTCGCCGAGCGCCGCCTCGTCTCGGTCCTCTTCGCCGACCTGGTCGGCTTCACGCCGTTCGCCGAGGAGCGGGACCCGGAGGAGGTCCGCGAGCTCCTGTCGCGCTACTTCGATCTCGCCCGTGACGTCATCGAGCGCTACGGCGGCACGGTCGAGAAGTTCATCGGCGACGCGGTCATGGCGGTCTGGGGCGCCCCGGTCGCCCGGGAGGACGATGCCGAGCGCGCCGTCCGGGCGGCCCTCGAGCTGGCCGACGCAGTCCGCACGTTGGGGCCGACGATCCAGGCTCGCTGCGGGGTCCTGACCGGCGAGGCGGCGGTGACGGTCGGCGCGACGAACCAGGGGATGGTCGCGGGCGACCTCGTCAACACTGCCGCCCGTCTCCAGTCGGTCGCCCCGCCGGGGACGGTCCTCGCCGGCGAGGCGACCCAACGGGCGGCGAGCTCGGCGATCGCCTTCGAGCCGGCCGGCGAGCAGCTCCTGAAGGGCAAGACCGCGCCCGTCCCGGCCTGGCGAGCGCTCCGCGTCGTCGCTGAACGCGGCGGTCGCGGCCGCTCCGATCTTCCCGAACCGCCATTCGTCGGACGGGACGAGGAGCTCCGCGTCCTCAAGGACGCCATGACGGCGGTCGGTCGTGACCACCGGATCCGCCTGGTCTCCATCACCGGCCCGGGCGGCATCGGCAAGAGCCGGCTCGCCTGGGAGTTCGAGAAGTACATCGACGGCCTGGTCGACGACGTCTACTGGCATCGCGGTCGCTCACCGTCGTACGGCGAGGGGATCAGCTTCTGGGCCCTCGGCGAGATGGTCCGCCGGCGAGCGGGCCTCGCCGAGACCGACGACGAGGCCACGACGCGCGAGCGGATCGCCGCCACGGTGGCCGAGTGGGTCCCGGCCGCCGAGGACCGGCGCTGGGTCGAGCCGGCGCTGCTCACCCTCCTGGGCCTGGAGCCGGCGCCTGCCGGAGGCCGCGACGTCCTCTTCGCCGCGTGGCGGATCCTCTTCGAGCGGATCGCCGACCAGGGCACGACGATCCTCCTGTTCGAGGACCTCCAGTGGGCGGATTCGGGTCTCCTGGACTTCATCGAACACCTGCTGGCGTGGTCGCGGAACGCGCCGATCCTCGTCGTGACCCTCGCCCGTCCCGAGCTGTTCGACCGTCGATCCGGGTGGGGTTCGGCGGCGCGCAACCTGACGACCCTGGCGCTCGAGCCGCTGACGCACGAGGCGATGCACGAGCTCCTCGATGGCTTCGTCCCGGGCCTCCCGGAGCCGGCGGTCGAGGCGATCCTCGACCGCGCCGACGGGATCCCGCTCTACGCGGTCGAGACGGTCCGCTCCCTCGTCGCCGATGGGCGTCTGGCGATGGTCGATGGTGCCTACCGGCCGGTCGGGGACCTGACGAGGCTCACGATCCCGGACACGCTGCGGTCGCTGATCGCGTCTCGGCTCGACGCCCTCGATGCCGCGGATCACGCCGTCGTGGCCACCGCCTCGGTCCTGGGCCAGACGTTCACCCTGGACGGGCTTGCCGCCACCACCGGCGAGGCCGTTCCCGACCTCGAGCCCCGGCTCACGACCCTCGTCCGTCGGGAGCTGCTCTCGCTCGAGGCTGACCCACGGTCGCCCGAGCGCGGCCAGTACGCCTTCGTCCAGTCCCTCATCCGGGAGGTCGCCTACGGGACGCTGGCCCGACGGGATCGCCGGGAGCGCCACCTCGCCGTGGCCCGCTGGTACGAGTCGCTCGGCGACGAGGAGTTCGCCGGGGCCCTCGCCTCCCACTACCTGGAGGCGTACCGGGCGTCGAGTCCGGGTGCCGAGGCCGACGCCGTGGCTGCACAGGCCCGGATCGCGCTGCGGGCCGCCGCTGAGCGGGCGGCCACGCTCGGCGCTCACCAGCAGGCGATCGTCCATCTCCAGCAGGCGCTCGAGGTCACGCCAGAGGCGCTCGACCGAGCCGAGCTCCTGCTCCGAGCGGCGCGGTCGGCCGACGCCGGCTCGAGCTACGACGACGCGCTGGCCTTCGTCGAGAAGGCCGTCGCCACCTACGACTCGGCCGGGGAACGGATGGCGGCCGCTCGTGCCCGTGCGCTCCAGGGCTCGATCCTGCTCGACGCGTCGCGCATCGCCGAGGCCAAGACGGCGCTCGAGGCAACGCTCGGCGATCTCACCGAGGACGCCGACCCGGTGGTCCGGGCGGAGGTGCTCTCGAACCTGTCGAGGGCACTCATGCGGGCCGATGAGACGGTCCGGGCGATCGAGGTCGCCGACCAGGCCCTTGCCATCGCCGAACGGCTCGACCTCGACCTGATCGTCGCCGAGACGTTCAACAACAAGGCTGCCAGCCTCTCGTACCTCGGCCGGCGACGCGAGGCCGTTGCGCTGATGGAGGCGGCCGTCCAGGTAGCGCAAGCCGGAGGGCACGTCGCTGCCGAGCTGCGAGCGTTGGCCAATCTCGGTGCCATCACGACCGACGATGATCCGCGACGATCACGCCAGGTGGCGATCGATGCGCTGGCGCTCGCCCGGAAGGTCGGCCACCGGATGATGGCGAACTGGCTCGTCTCGAACGTGATAGTCGCCGCGTGGTTCGCCGGGGACGACTGGGAGGGGGCGATCGCCGCTGGCGAGGAGGCCCTGGCGGCTGCCCTCGACAGCAGCGACGAGCTCCGCATCCTGACGTACGTCACGCTGCTCCGGATGTACCGCGGCGACCAGGTGGACGACGCCATGCGCCGCCTCGAGGACCTGACGGCCGAGAGCAGCGATCCGAGCGACCTCCAGGCGATGAGCATGATGCGGACGGGGCGTCTGCTCGACGCGGGCGATCTCGATCGAGCCTACGCGGAGGCGCTCGGCGCGGTCGAGCTGTTCTCGGCCTTCGCCGCGGGCTGCCTCCGATTGGCGGGCCGGGCGGCCCTCTGGTCGGGCGATCTCGACCGGGCCCGCGAGATCGCGGCCAGGTTCGAGGCCTTGTCCGGGAGCGGGGGGAGTCGCCAGCTGCTCCGTGCCGCAGTCCACGGTGGGATCGCGGCCCTCGAGGGTCGTCGATCCGAGACGATCGCCGTCTACCGCGAGATCGTCGGCCGGTTCATGGAGCGAGGCGAGGCGTTCGAGGCAGCCACCGAGGCGACCCAGCTCGTCATGCTCGTCGGTGCCGACGATCCGGTCGTCCGGACGCTCGCCGACGAGGCGCGGGCCGTGTTCGAGCGGATCGGGGCACGGCCCTGGCTGGCCCGTCTCGACGCCGCCCTCGAGGGCCCGCCGGTCGCCCCAGCCGCTCCGGTCGCGGGAGCGAGCGCCACGGGTGCGATCCGAGCCGCCGTTGACGCCACCGGCGCGACCGCGCCCGCCGTTGACGCCACCGGCCACCGGGGCTAGCATCCTAATCCCGACGCATTCGGTCGGGATTGCCCGACCATGTCGGCCGGGCCCGAGCATCAAGGGAACCGTGGACGACCTCTACCGCGACTACATCCTCGAGCACTACCGGCGGCCCCACAACTTCGGGGTCCTGGAGCAGCCGTCTGCCAGCATCGAGGGCAACAACCCGCTCTGCGGCGACCGGATCACCCTCCAGCTTCACGTGACCGACGGGGTCGTCGACCAGGTCGCCTTCACGGGACGGGGTTGCGCCATCAGCCAGGCGAGCGCCTCGCTGCTGACCGACGAGATCAAGGGCAAGCCGGTCGCCGACGTGGCCGACTTCCGGGCCGACGACCTGCTCGACCTCCTGGGCATCGACATCAGCCCGGCCCGCCTCAAGTGCGCCATGCTCAGCCACGACACCCTTCAGAAGGCGCTCGTGGAGGTCGGCGCCGTGACCGCCGACGCCGCCGGCCCGGCGTCCGAGGCCGCGCCGGCCGAACGGGGAGCCTGACGATGACCGCCCCGGGCCGCTGCAGGTGTCAGCAGCCGGATCGCTGATCCGACGGGTCCGTCCCGCCGTGACAGCGACCGGCACCAGGAAACCGGGCCCCGCTCCCGGCCGAACCCTCATCGGACGGACCTGACGAGCCCGACACCAGACCACCGCCCTGCCGTCACCACGGCAGCCCGTCGTCCCATCGGAGCCACCAGCCAGATGCCCAAGTCATACGCCGATCTCCTCCGCGAGGCGCGCGAGCAGGTCCGCGAGGTCAGTGCGAGCGAGGCCGACGCGGCCCGGTCCGCCGACCCCCGGACCGTCCTGCTCGACGTGCGCGAGGAGCTCGAGTGGGAGGCCGGCCACGCCGTCGGCGCCCTCCACGTCTCCAAGAGCTACCTCGAGCAGGACATCGAGGGCGCCATCCCGGACCGCGACCGCCCGATCGTCATCTACTGCGCCGGCGGTATCCGGTCCCTCTTCGCCGGCCAGATCCTCCAGGAGCTGGGCTACACCAACGTCGCCTCCATGGCCGGAGGCTTCCAGTCGTGGAAGGCCCAGGGCCTGGACTGGGACGTGCCGCGGATCCTGTCCGACGCCCAGAAGCGCCGCTACAGCCGCCACCTCCTCATCCCGGAGGTCGGCCTCGAGGGCCAGGGCAGGCTGATCGACGCGAAGGTCCTCCTCGTCGGCGCAGGGGGTCTGGGCTCTCCGGCAGCCCTCTACCTGGCGGCCGCCGGCGTCGGGACGATCGGCATCGTCGACTTCGACGTCGTCGACGTCTCGAACCTCCAGCGCCAGATCCTCCATACGACCGACCGGGTCGGGACCCAGAAGGTCGAGTCGGCCCGCCTGACGATCAACGCCCTCAATCCCGAGGTGACCGTCGTAGGCCACGAGGAGATGCTCGTCGCCGACAACGTCGAGCGGATCATCGACGGGTACGACGTGATCCTCGACGGCACCGACACCTTCGAGACCCGCTACCTCCTCAACGACGCCGCGGTCGCCAAGCGCATCCCGGTCGTTCACGCCTCGGTCTTCCGGTTCGAGGGCCAGCTGACGGTCTTCAAGCCCTTCGAGGGCCCCTGCTACCGGTGCCTCTATCCGACCCCGCCGCCACCGGAGCTCGCCCCGGGCTGCTCGGTCGCCGGGGTCCTGGGCGTCGTTCCCGGGATCATGGGCATGCTCCAGGCGAACGAGGTGCTCAAGCTGATCCTGGGCCTCGGCGACTCGCTGGCGGGGCGACTGCTGCTCTTCGACGCCCTCGACGCCTCGTTCACCGAGCTGAAGCTCAGGCGCGATCCCGCCTGCCCCGTCTGCTCCGACGCGGCGATCGAGGCGCGAAGGGTCGGCCGCCCGATGGAGGCGGCTGCCGCCGCTTCGGCCGCGGCCGGGGCCACCGAGACGTTCGTCCTCGGCGGCGGGCTCGGCTCGGCCACGGGCCTCGCCTACGACCCGGAGGTGGAGGCATGACGGTCGTCCGGATCCCGCCGGTGCTGCGGGCCGCGGCCGGGGGCGAGAAGCAGGTCGAGGTCGAGGCGACCACGGTCGGCGAGGTCCTCGCCGCCCTCATCGCCCGCTACCCATCGCTGGGCGGACAGCTGCTGACGCCCGACGGCGAGCTGAACCGCTTCGTGAACGTCTACGTGGATGGGCAGGACGTCCGCTTCCTCCAGGAGCGGGCGACCCCGGTCGGTCCGACCGACACGGTCATCATCCTGCCGGCGATGGCCGGCGGATGACGCCCCCGGGGGGCGCGCACGTCCACGCGCACGAGGAGCAGCCGCGCCACGGCGGTCGGCACGAGTCGATCCTCGACGCGGTCGGCCACACACCGCTCGTCTCGATCCCGCGGATGAGCCCGAACCCGGACGTCCGCATCTACGCCAAGCTCGAGATGTACAACCCCACCGGGTCGGTCAAGGACCGGGCGGCGAAGTACCTCGTCGAGGACCTCGAGGCCCGTGGGCTGCTCCACGAGGACTCGATCATCCTCGAGCCGACCTCCGGGAACACCGGGATCGCCCTGGCGATGATCGGTCGGCGGAAGGGCTATCGGGTGGCCCTGGTGATGCCCGACAACGTCACCGCCGAGCGCCGCCAGATGGCGGCCCTCTACGGCGCCGAGATCATCGACTCGCCCGGCCAGCTGGGCTCCAACGGGGCGATCGCCCTGGCCAAGCACCTGGCGGCCAAGGACGAGCGGTTCGTCATGCCGTACCAGTACGGCAACCCGGCGAACCCCCTGGCCCACTACGAGACGACCGGCCCGGAGATCCTGGCCGACTGCCCCGAGGTCGACGTCTTCGTCGCCGGGCTGGGCACGGGCGGGACGCTCATGGGCGTCTCGCGCTACCTCCACGAGCACAAGCCCGGGGTCAAGGTCTTCGCCGCCGAGCCGCTGCCCGGCGAGAACGTCCAGGGCCTCCGCTCCCTCGACGAGGGCTTCGTGCCGGAGATCTACGACGAGTCCCTCCTCGACGGCAAGTTCCTCGTCAGCAACCGCGACTCCATCGCTGCGCTACGGGACCTCGTCTTCAAGGAAGGCATCTTCGCCGGCCCGTCCTGCGGCGCGGTCCTGGTGGTCGCGGCCCGGGTGGCCCGGTCGATGGAGCGCGGCACGATCGTCGCCCTCCTGCCCGACGGCGGTTGGAAATACCTGTCGGCGGGCACCTTCAGCCGCGATCTCGACGAGATGGAGGACGACCTGGAGGGCGGGGTCAACTGGTGGTGACCGAGCACCCCGGGCCGGCCGGCGTCGCGCTCCCGGCGCCGATCGCCGCGGCCATCGTGGCGCATGCCCGGGCCGAGTACCCGAACGAGATGTGCGGCCTGGTCGTGGGGGACCGCCCGGCGGCCGAGGGCGGCCGGGCGGTCCGCTGGGAGCCGGCCCGGAACCGGGCCGCCTCGCCGTACCGCTACGAGATCGACCCCGCGGACCTCCTCCGGCTGACCCTCGAGACCGAGGCGGCCGACGAGGTCTTCTGGGCGATCGCCCATTCCCACGTCCGGTCGCCGGCTCGCCCGTCGCCGACCGACGTCGGCCTGGCCTTCTACCCGGACGCCCTGTACGTCCTGGTGTCCCTGGGCGAGGACGAGGCGGACCCGGTCACCGGGGAGCCCTCGATCCGGGCCTGGCGGATCGTCGACGGCGCGGTCCACGAGGTCGGCCTGCGGGTCGAGGGCTGACCGGTCGTGGACACACGCGGCCGCATCGTGGCCGTCGTCCTGCTGGGCCTGGGCCTGGCGGTCATCGCCGGGGCCGCGGTGCTGGGCCGCTCGGACCTGCTCCAGGCCATCGTCTCGCCGCCCGCCCCGGTCCGCGCCGTCCTGGTGGGGGCGATGGCCGTCCTCGCCGTCGGGCTCCTTCGGGCCGCGATCGACCGCTTCCGGGCGGCTGCCGACGCCGGGCCGCTCGCCGAGGTGGACGCGATCGTCATGCTCCGCGGCATCCGCCTCGCCTTCCTGTGCCTGGCGGCCGTGTCCGCAGGCATCGGCTGGCTCGTGGGGCATCCGCTCCCGCTCGTGGTCGCCGCGGTCATCGCGGCCGTGGACGTCGTGGAGACCTCGTTCCTCCTGCTCGTCGCGGGGACCCGGCGCGGCTCGGACGCCGTCGCGGTGCCCGGCATGGCGCCTCGGGGCACGACGCCGGGCACGACGGCGCAGGGGCGCCCGGACGCCGGCGCGGCGGACCGGGCCGGCAGGTCCGGGATCGGACGCTAGGCCTCCTCGACCGGCTCCACGCGGACCTTCTCGCGGACCACGAGCACCGAGCATGGCGCGTGCGCCAGCACGCTGCGGGCCACGCTTCCGAGCACCAGCCGGGTCAGGCCGGTGTGGCCGCGCGAGGCGATGACGACGAGGTCGACCTCCTGGGACTGGGCGGCCGCCACGATCTCCTCTGCCGAGGGTCCCTCGCGAACGACCTGATCGACCTCGAACCCGGCCCGTCGGATCCGATCGACGGCCGCCCCCGCGATCGCCTCGCACTGGGAGCGGGCCTCGTCGACGGCCTCGGTGTAGGACTCCAGGACCTGGTCGTAGATGCCCGGCGACATGCCGGTGCTCCAGGGCATCCCGACCTCGGCGACGGAGATCACCGAGACCGGTCGCCCGGCGAGGATCGGCCAGTCGGTCAGGACGTGTTCGGCATGCTCGGCGGTCGCCGAGCCGTCGGTCGCGAACAGGATCGAGGTCACCCGCGAACCCCGGGCGATCAGCACCGGGCATGGGGCGTGGTCGACCACCTCGGCCGAGACCGAGCCCAGGACCATGCTGCGGATCTGGCCATGGCCCCGGCTGCCGAGGACGACGAGGTCGGCTCCGAACTCGCGGGCCTCCTTGACGATGGCCGAGGCGGGACGGCCGCGGAGGAGGATCCGCTCGACGACCCGACCCGGGCGCTCGAGGTTGAGGACGGCGAGGTCGATCGTGTCCTGGAGTCGCCGGATCGTGGACGTCTCGACCTCGCGAAGGTCCCCGTCACCGCCCGGCGAGCCGGGCAACCCCACGAGGTCGCCCCGCCGGTCGACGGCGGCGACCACCCGGATGACCGTGCCATCCGGCCAGTCGATCCCGTCGACGAGGTCGCGGGCCCGTCCGGCGTGGTCGGATCCGTCGAGGGCCAGCAGGATGTGCATGGTCACCTCCTTGCAGGCTCCATGATGGCCCACGGGCCGCTCGTCAGGGTCCGGCCGTGCGGACCGAACGGCCGGGCGCATCGGCCCGGGCCGATGCGGGCTACGGGCCTTTGGGACCGGTCCGCCCGGCGACGGCCGCCACGAGGGAGGCCTCGGTCGGGGTCGAGGGGAGGCCCAGGCGGGCCCCGACGCGGGCCGGCAGGGGCGGCTCGACGTAGGTCGAGGCCAGGACCGGCCAGGCGGCCTCGGCGAATACCTCGCTCGGCGGGCCGTCGAGGACGATCCGTCCGGCCGCCATCACGACGACGCGCTCGAAGGTCTCGGCCACGAAGCGCATGTCGTGGCTGACGGCGATCACCGTGCGCCCTTCCGCCGCTACTCCGTCGACGATCGCCTGGACGCGCCGGATCCCGCGAAGATCCTGGCCGGTCGTCGGCTCGTCGAGGACGACGACCGGCGTGCCCATGGCCAGGATCGACGCGAGCGCCAGCAGCTTCCGGCGCGAGTAGCCCAGGTCGTACGGGTTCGCGTCGGCGAGGTCGGCCAGGCCGACGGCATCCAGGGCGGCCCGCACCGCCTCCCCGAGCTCCGGGTCGCGACGGCCGAGCATCCGGGGCCCGAAGGCCACCTCGGATCGGACGCGTCCGCTGAAGATCTGGCGGTCCGGGTTCTGGAAGACCACGCCGACCCGGCCCGCGAGCCGGGCGACGCGCTCGTCGCGGATGTCGGCGCCGTCGTGGAGGACGGCTCCCTCGTCCGGTCGGAGCAGGCCGTCGAGGTGACGGACGAGCGTCGATTTGCCGCTGCCGTTCTGGCCGATGATCGCGACCCGCTCGCCGGGCTGGATCGCCAGGTCGATCCCGTCGAGCGCCCGCGTCCCGCCGGGGTAGGTGAACGTCACGCCGCGCAGCTCCAGGTGGATCATGCCGGTCCCCCCGCCAGCGCCAGCTCCGGGTCCAGGCCGCGGCTCGCCAGGGCCCGGGCGAGGCGGACCCGGGCCGGCGGCTCGACGCCGAGGTCCTCGAGCCGCGGATCCTCCAGGACCGCCGCGGTCGGACCGTCGAGGACGACCCGGCCACCGTCGATCACGACGACCCGATCGCAGAGGCCGTCGAGAAGGTCGGTCTTGTGCTCCGCGATGAGCATCGCCGTGCCGGTCGCCGCGAGATCGCGGATGGCCTCCCCGACAAGCCGGGTCCCCTCCGGGTCGAGCTGGGCCGTGGGCTCGTCGAGGACCAGGTGCCGCGGCCGCATGGCCAGCAGGGAGGCCAGCACCACGAGCTGGCCCTGGCCGCCGGACAGGCGGTTCGGAGCGCGCTCGGCGAGCGCCTCGATCCGCAGCGTGGCCAGGGCCTCCTTCGTCCGGCGGACCGTCTCGGGCACCTCGAGGCCCAGGTTCATCGGCCCCAGGGCGACCTCCTCGAAGACGGACCCGGACACCCCGGACAGCTGGGTCGCCGGGTTCTGGAAGCCGATGCCGACCCGGGTGGACAGCTCGTGGATCGGCCTTCCGGTCATCGGCTCGCCGTCGATCCGGAGCTCGCCGGTCAGCTGTCCGCCGATCGAGGCCGGGGCAAGGCCCGACGTGACGAGGCAGAGCGTGCTCTTGCCCGCCTCGTTCGCCCCCACGAGCCCGACGATCTCGCCGTCGGCCAGGGTCAGCTCGATGTCCTCGAGGACCCGGCGGGCGTAGCCGGGGTAGCGGTAGGCGACCCCGCGGAGCTCCAGCACGGCTCAGTAGGCCCCGGCCAGGCGACCGACCACGGCGACGATCAGGGCCACCACCAGGAGCCACCGGACGAGACGCTCCGCCGGACTGTCGGGCATCGTCCAGAGCAGGTGCCGACGCCCGGGCCGGCTGAAGGCCCGGGACTCCAGGGCCAGGCTGCGCTCCTCGACGTCGGTGAGCGAGCCCAGGATCATGGGGCCCACGATCGGGATGAGGCCCCGCAACCGGGCCATGAGCCCGCCCTCCGTGTCCAGGCCGCGGGCCCGCTGCGCCTCGGCGATCGTGCTGCCGCGCTCGATGAGCGTCGGGACGGCCTCGACGGTGGCGATGGCGACGAAGGCGAGCCGCGGCGAGACGCCGCGACGCTCCAGGTCGAGGACGAAGGCCCGCGGCTGGGTGGTCAGGGCGAACAGCCCGAGAGCCGTCGAGATCGCGAGGAGGCGGACGACGGTCTGGGCGGCGAAGTCGACACCCTCGAGCGTCACGTCGAACGGGCCGACGACGAAGAGCACCGTCTCTCCCGCGCGGGTGAAGGCGGACACCAGGACGACCGAGATCGCCAGGGGCAGGGTGACGATGAGCGAGATCCGGAGCAGCTTCCGGGCGACGCGGGCGGTCGAGGCCAGGACCAGCGTGGCGGCGAGGATGGCGAGCGGGCCCACGTACCCACCCAGGACGAAGGCGCCGAGCGATGCGACGGTCGCGATCGTCGCCTTCGTCAGCGGGTTGAGGCGTTCGTACGGGGACGGCGTCTCGGGGACGAGCCGGGCGACCAGCGCCGCATCGTCCGGGTCGAGACCGTCGGCCCGGACCGACCGGGCCGACGGCTCGGCGACTACGCCTCCTCCAGCCCGATCGCCTTCTCGCCCTGGGGGAAGCGGGCGACGAAGCGCCGGGAGAGCGTCTGGATCAGGAGGAAGACGACGAAGAACGTGATCGTCTTGTCGATCGGGTCGGACAGCAGCCCCTGCTGGAGGACCGCGGTCTGGAGGTCGGCGCCGCCCTGCTGGAAGGCGGCCACCAGGAGGTCCGTTCCGGAGCCGGTCACGCCGCCGAAGACGACCGCCGAGATGGGTGCCGAGATGAAGGCCGAGATGATCCCGCACAGCAGGCCGGCGATGAAGACGTAGGCCACGCCCAGGTCCCGTCGCCAGAACAGCAGGGCGAACAGGCCGACCACGGCCGCAAGGAGACCGATGCCGATGAGGTAGCCCACGGCCACGAGGAAGGGGTTCGCATCGGTCGTGTCGCCGAAGAAGGTGAAGTCGGTCCCGGCGTAGAACGGCAGGAAGCCCCAGAAGCCGATGACCAGGATGATCGCCCCCACGACCGTGCCGCCGACGATCAGCTGCGGCCATGGCGTGAGCGGCCGGCTGCGGAAGAAGCCCAGGCTGGCGGCGATGCCGGCGACCAGGCCGATCTCCGCCGCGACGACGGCGAACGGCGCCGCGTACGGCGAGTTCAGCGGCGCCGGCAGGACGTAGGTCCAGATCAGGTTGGCCAGCAGACCGGTCAGCAGTCCCGGGATGGGCCCCGCGAGGACCGCGACGAGCACGGTGCCGATCGAGTCGAGGTAGATCGGGATCTTCAGGACCGAGGCGACCGTCTGGCCGAGGATGATGTTGATCGCGATGGCGATCGGGATGAGCACGATCGTCCGCGTGTCGAACTGTCCGCGGACCCATGCCATGGCCGTGTCCATCCGAGCCCTCCCTCGATCCGATGGCTGCGCGACGCGACGGACGCCCCGGTCAGCTCACCTTCCCTGGGATAGCCTGCCACGCCGTGGCCGCGGCGGCTAGTCGATATCAGCCCTCGCCGATCCGCTCGGCCAGCCCGCCGACGCGCTCGACGAACCGGTCCATGAACCGCTGGGCGTCCGCCTCGACCGCCACGTCCAGGTTCGGTGGATGGCCCCAGACCCGGCGCCAGTCGGTCACCGTCTCCCCGGCGGTGAGCGTCCCGACCAGCTCCACGTCCACGGACAGCGCCTCGGTCCGGACGAGGCTCGGGTCGAGGGCTGCGGCGACCGCCAGCGGGTCGTGGATGAAGGCCCCGTAGAAGCCGTCGTAACGGGAGTGGAACTCCATGTAGAAGCGCAGCGCGTCCGCGACGAAGCGGACGACGCGGTGGCTGGCCATCGAACGGGTCTCCGGGACGTGGTCGGGGTCGAGCGACGGATCAGGCCGGCTGCCGGCCCGCCGGGCCAGGGCGACGACATGATCCGGGACGAGCTTGGCCCGCTCGGTCACGTCGAGGCCCAGGGCGAGGGGTCGCGGTGTCCCGTGCTCGGCGCTGGAACGGCCGAACGCGTCGAGGCACAGCTTGGCGGCCTCCGGGTCGCAGTGGACGTTCCACTCGGTCGTCGGGGCGGTGTTGCCGGGCGAGCGGTAGCTGCCGCCCATCAGCACCCAGCGCCGGAGCAGGCGGGGCAGCTCGGGCTCGCCGAGGAGGGCGACGGCGAGGTTCGTCAGCGGGCCCAGGGTGACCAGGGTCACATCGCCCGGGCGGGAGCGGGCGGTCTCGACGATGACGTCCGGCCCGAAGCGCTCGGACAGCGGCCGGGGCGGCGGCGGCAGCTCGGCGTAGCCGAGACCGCGCGGGCCATGGGTCTCGGGGGTCGTCTCGAGCGGCCGGACGAGTGGGACCTCGCGCCCGAGGGCGACCTCCACGTCGGCCCGACCTCCGAGCTCGAGGACGGCCAGCGTGTTCTCGGCTGCCTGGCGGGCGGTCGTGTTGCCGGCGGTGCAGGTCACCGCGAGCAGGTCGACGTCGGGCGAGGCGCAGGCGTAGAGAAGGGCGAGGGCGTCGTCGATCCCGGTGTCGACGTCGAGGAGGAGCGGGATCCGGGTGCTCACGTCCGGATGCTAGCCCAGCCGAGCCGGCGTCCGACGGGCCGGCCTACACTCACCGCCGTGAGCGAGGAACCCGATGATCCGACCGGCGCCGTCGATGCTGCCGTGCCCCCCATCGGCCCGTACGAGCGGCTGCCGGCCGCGATCCACGCCTGGGACCCGCGGGTCGTCGACGTCGCCCAGGCCGTCGGCTCGCTGATCCGGGACCGTCGCCCCGACCTCGAGATCGAGCACATCGGGAGCTCTGCCGTGCCCGGGCTGCCGGGCAAGGACATCGTGGATCTGGCCGTCCAGGCGGACCCGGCCGACATCCCGGCGATCGTCGAGATGCTGTCGGATCTCGGCTTCCAGCCCCAGCCGGGACCGGACGTCTTCCCGCCGACCCGACCCCTCCTGGTCGGCTCGATGGTGGCCCGGGGCGAGCGGTTCCGGATCCATCTCCACGTCCATCCGACCGGCCCATCTCCCTGGGAGGGCGACTTCGAGCGCGAGGTCGCCTTCCGGGACGCGCTCCGCGCCGACGCGGACCTCCGTGGCCAGTACGCGGCGGTGAAGCGCGGGATCGTCGCCGCCACCGAGGGACCGCTCGACGGCCACGTCTACGCGTACGCCAAGTCGAGCTGGATCTCGACCGCCTACGCGCGCCTCGGCCTGCTGCGCGAGCCGATCGAGCCTCCCGCGACGATCGGCATCCTCGGCGGCGGCCAGCTGGGTCGGATGCTCGGCTTCGCTGCCCGCGCGATGGGCTACCGGGTCGCCGTCCTGGACCCCGATCCCGATTGCCCGGCGGCGGCCATCGCGGACCGGTTGGTCGTCGCGCCGTACGACTCGGTGGAGGGCGCCCGGGAGCTGGCCGAGGGCAGCGACGTCGTGACCTACGAGCTGGAGCACGTCGATGCCGCGGTCGTCGATGCGGTCGATGAGGTGCGCCCGGTCCGACCTGGGCCCTACCCGCTGCGGGTGACCCAGGACCGGCTGGCCGAGCGCCGCTTCGTCGAGTCCCGGGGGATCGCCGTGGCGCCCTGGCGCGAGGTCCGCGACGTCGACGCGGTCATGGCGGCGGCGGCCGAGCTCGGCCACCCGGGCGTCGCCCTCCGCCTCAAGGCCTCGATCGGCGGCTACGACGGCCGCAGCCAGGTCCGCATCCCGTCGGCGGCGGAGCAGGGCGGACGCGACGCGGCTGCGGCATCCGTCCGCGACGCGCTCGGGCGGCTCGGTCGCCCGGCCGACGAGGCGGCCCTGCTCGAGGTGGAGCTGGGCTTCCGGATGGAGCTCTCGATCATCGTGGCGCGCGGCCTTGACGGGTCGATGGCGACCTTCCCGGTCGCCCGCAACGTCCACGACGCCGGGATCCTCGTGGAGTCGGTCGCGCCGGCGCCGATCGACGCCGACGTCGTCCGCCGAGCGGTCGCGATCGGCGAGTCGCTGGCCCTGGGGATGGGCCTCGTCGGCCTGCTCACCGCCGAGCTCTTCCTCCTCCGCGACGGCTCGCTCGTCGTCAACGAGCTGGCGCCGCGGGTCCACAACAGCGGCCACTGGACGGTCGAGGCGTGCCGGACGAGCCAGTTCGAGCAGCACGTCCGGGCCATCTGCGGGCTGCCGCTCGGCGATCCGGGCCAGGACGAGGCCGTCGCGCTCGTCAACCTGCTCGGCGAGGGGCCGCGCCGTCCGGCTGCCCTGACCGGCCTGGCCGACGCCCTGGCCGATCCCCGGGTCCGCGTCCACGTCTACGACAAGCGGGAGGTCTTCGAGCGCCGCAAGATGGGCCACGTGGTCGCGCTCGGGGACTCGAGGCTCGACGACCCCGATGTGGCGGAGGGGGTCGAGGCCGCCCTGGAGCGGGCCCGCCGGGCGAGAAGGGCCCTGCACTGGGCGTAGCCCGGCTGGGACCGCGCCCGCGCTCGTCGCCCGACCGGGAACGATTCCCCACCCCCGGCCGAGTCGGCCTACGATGTGCAGCGCGTCCGCCAACCACCCAGCGAGGTTCCCGCTCCCATGCGTCATCGCGTCACCGTCATCCCCGGCGACGGCGTCGGGCCGGAGGTCGTCCGGTCGGCCGTCCGCATCATCGACGCGGCCGGCGTGCCCATCGACTGGGAGTGGGCCGAGGCTGGTGCCGAGGTCTTCAAGCGCGGCGACAGCTCGGGCGTGCCGCGTGAGACGCGCGAGTCCATCGAGCGGACACGGGTCGCCCTGAAGGGGCCCCTCGAGACGCCGGTCGGCTTCGGCGAGAAGAGCGCCAACGTGACCCTTCGGAAGCTCTTCGAGACGTACGCCAACGTCCGCCCGGTCCGTGAGCTGCCGGGCGTGCCCACCCGCTACGCGGGCGAGGGGATCGACTTCGCCGTCGTCCGGGAGAACATCGAGGACCTCTACGCCGGCATCGAGCACATGCAGACGCCGGACGTGGCCCAGGCGCTCAAGGTCATCAGCCGCAAGGGCTCGGAGAAGATCATCCGCTACGCCTTCGAGCTGGCCCGCCGCGAGGGGCGGCTCTCGGTGACCTGCGCCACCAAGGCGAACATCCTCAAGCAGACCGAGGGCCTCTTCAAGCGGACCTTCGAGGAGCTTGCCACCGAGTATCCGGAGATCGAGGCCCGCCACATCATCGTCGACAACGCGGCCCACCAGATGGCGAAGGATCCGGCCCAGTTCGACATCCTGGTGATGACGAACATGAACGGCGACATCCTGAGCGACCTGGCCTCGGGGCTGGTCGGCGGGCTGGGCTTCGCCGGCTCGGGCAACTACGGCGACGACGTCGCGATCTTCGAGGCGGTCCACGGCTCGGCCCCGAAGTACGCCGGCAAGGACGTCATCAACCCGACCGCCCTCATCCTCTCGTCGGTCATGATGCTCCACCACCTCGGCGAGCACGAAGCGGCCGACACCGTCGAGAGCGCCGTCTTCGCGACCCTCGCCTCCGGCGCCGTGATGACCCAGGACCTCGCCCGCCAGACCGGCGGCGACGCGGCCCAGGCCGCCTCCACGACCGCCTTCACGGACGCGGTCATCGCCAACCTGGGCCAGCGCGGCCCGGAGGTGAAGGGTCGTCCTCGTCGCGAGCCGTCCGATGCGCCCCGACCGCCCCGCTGGTCGTACGACCCGGCGGTGTACGCGCGGATCGCCCGGGGCCTCGTCGGGATGGACGTGATGATCGAGGCGGATGGCGACGCCCTGAGCGTGGGGAGGGCGATCGAGGCGCTGACCGGCGAGCGGATGCGGCTGAAGCTGATGAGCTCGCGCGGGACGAAGGTCTACCCGGCCGACGAGATCAGCGATATCGACGACGTCCGCTGGTGGCGGCTGCGGATCGTCGGCCGCGACGGCGTGGACGTCAACGACGGCGACCTGCTCGACGTCCTCGGCCGCATCTCCGGGGCCGGCTACCGCTGGAGCCAGGTCGAGCGGCTCCAGACGTTCGACGGCGAGCCCGGCTACAGCAAGGCCCAGGGCGAGTAGTCAGCCCTCGGTCCGGGCTCCGGCCTCGGTGGACCGAGCCCGCGGGGCCGTGGCGTTCGCGGTCCGGACCGCCGTGCCGGGACGCGACATCGCCTCCTCCAGGCGGTCCAGCAGCGCCCGCGCCCCGAGGCGCTCGAAGATCGCCCGTGCCTCCTCGGCCATCGCCGGCACGGCCGGGTCGTCGGGACCCAGGACGTACGCGGCGTCGAGCAGCATGCCCGCGAGGTCCTGCGGGACATCGAGAGCCCGCAGCGACCTGGCCGCCTCCTGGTACCGGGCGACTGCTTCGTCGCGACGACCCTCGACGGCGACGACCCCCGCCTCGATGGAGGCTCGCTCGGCATCCCGGACGATCCCGACCTCTGCCCGGTAGGCGGGGACCTCGACCGCGGCGCGCGCTTCGGCGCGATCGCCCAGGCGGATCGCCGCCCGGGCCCGGTGGTGCGTCGCCCCGTAGAGCCAGTTGCCGGACGTGACCCGGCCCGACTCGGCCAGGGCGTCCCGGAGGCGGCCCTCGGCCAGGGCCACGTCGCTGGCGTACCAGACGAACGTTCCGACGTTCTGGGTGTTGGAGCTGTGCTCGAGCAGAGCCTGGATCCGGGTCGCCGCGGCCGGCCAGGCTGCCCGATCCCCTCGCTTCGCCTCGATGGCCGCGCGGACCGCGACCATGTCCGACTCCTCCGCCGCCGGCCCGGCCGCCGAATCGAGATCGTCGAGGATCCGGAGGGCTCGGTCCCATTCGCCGATGCCCTCGTCGATGACGGCCGCGAACGTCGCCGCGAGCGCCTGCCAGTCGCGCCGCCCGGTCCGGGTCGCGACCTCGATCGCCCCGTGGATGACGTCCGCGGCCTTTCGGGGATCGTCGGCGTAGATCCGCCCGGCCATGTTGTAGCGCGCCCGGAGCTCGGCGTGGGAGTGGTGGTTGTCGGCCGCCAGCTGGATCGCCGCGCGGATGAGCAGCAGGGCCTCGTCGAGCCGACCGGCCTCCTGGAGGAGGACGCCGCGAGTGTTGAGAGCGTCGGCGATGACCTCGGTCAGGCGCGCAGGACCCGCCGTTGCCAGCGCCCGCTCCGCCCACTCCAGCGCTGCCGGATACCGGTTCGCCAGCATGTGGGCCCGCGCGAGCAGGCTGGCCAGCCGCGCGTAGACATCCGGGTCCACGGTCGGGTCCAGGCCTTCGAGCGACTGCCCGAGGAACGTCGCGGCCTCCTCGACGTGGCCGTCCGAGAGCTCGATCCGACCCTGGAGCGCTGTCGAGGTCAGGGCGCCGTGCGTGTCGCCGACGCCCTCGAAGGCAGCCCGCGCCAGCTCGATCAACCGGTACGCGTCCTGCGTCCGGGCCCCAGCCTCGGCGAATTCGGCCTGGCGCAGCAGCAGCCCGGCCCGCTCGGCGTCCTCGTCGGTGAGGGCCATGGCGTCGGCCAGTCCTCGGATCGCCTGCTCGTAGTTGTGGAGCCGGCCGGCTCGATCGGCGGCCGCGCGAACGGCCAACCTCGCCTGGGCCTTGATCGCGACCCCCTGCTCGTCGTCGGGCGCGGCCCGGTAGGCGTCGAGGTAGTGCGCCGCGAGGACCGGGGCCAGCTCCTCGTCGCCCAGGGACTCGAAGTAGCGGGCGGCGGCCAGGTGTCGGGCCCGCCGGTCCCGGCGGGAGAGGGTCGAGAGCGCGACCTCCCGGATGACGGACTGGACGAACCCGTACTGGCCGCGCTCGGGCGACCGGGGATCGACGTCCACGGCGAGGATCTCCCGGCGGACGAGCGACCGCAGGCGTGGCTCCAGCACGTCGGCCGGCTGATCGGCGACCGCCACGAGCGCCGGGAGGGTGAACGATTGGCCGAGGACCGCCGCGACCTGGACGAGGCTCCGGTCGTCGGCCTCGAGCGCGTCGAGCCGGGCGCCCACCAGCGCCTGGAGCGTCGGCGGGATCTCCAGCCGGGACGGGTCGACGGTCTCCCCTTCTCCACCTCGCAGCATCCGGACGAGCTCGATGGCGTAGAGCGGGATGCCCTCGGCCCGCTCGAGGATCGCGTCGACGCTCGACTCGGGCAGGTCCGGTGACAGGTGCTCGAGGAGCTCCCGCATCTCGTCGGCGGTCAGGGGGTCGACGTGGAGGCGGAGCGCGTTGCGGCTGGTCGCCCCGAACCCGGGTCGCCGCTCGAGGAGGTCGGGTCGGGCCAGGGCGACGACCAGGACGGGTCGCTCCCGCGACCATTCCAGCAGCGAGTCGATGAAGTCGAGCAGCCCGTCGTCGGCCCAGTGGACGTCCTCGAAGACGAGCGCCGTCGTGCCGCGCTCGGAGATGGCCTCGAAGAGCCGACGCCAGGCAGCGAACTGCTCGGTCCGATCGCCCCAGGCCTGCTCGTCGAGGCCGAGCAGGATCCGCAGGTGGGGAAGCAGCCAGCGTCGCTCGCCAGGATCGTCGACGTACGTCTCGAGCATGGCGTCGAGCTTCGCCGTGCTGGCTCCCGCGTCGTCCGACTCGGCGATCCCCGCCCGCTCGCGGACCATCTCGCCCAACGCCCAGTAGGCGACGCCATCTCCGTAGGCAGGGGAGCGGCCCCGGTGCCAGTAGACCGTCTCGGAGATGCCGTCGACGTACTTCTCCAGCTCCCAGGCGAGGCGGCTCTTGCCGATCCCGGCCTGGCCGACGAGCGCCACGAGCCGGGCCCGACCCTCCGCCGACGTGGCGGCGAGGGCGTCCTTGAGGGCTCGCAGCTCCGTCCGCCGCCCGACGAACGGCGCCTCCACCCCCTCGGCCCGGCCGGCACCGTGGCGGCCGGCGACCACCCCGACGGCCCGCCAGGCGGCGACCGGGCCGTCCTTGCCCTTGAGCGCCAGCCCGCCGAGGGGCTCGAGCGCGATCGAGCGGAGGGTCGCGTGCTGGGTCGGCTCGTCGACGACGATCGTGCCCGGATCGGCGGCGCCCTGGAGACGGGCGGCCGTGTTGACGAGATCGCCGGTCACCATGCCCTGGCCGACGGCGCCGAGGGTGACCGCCGCCTCACCGGTGCCCACGGCGGCACGGGCCGCCAGGCTGGGCATGCGATGCGATTCGCCCAGGGCGGTGACCGCGTCGACGACGTCGAGGGCCGCTCGCACCGCCCGCTCGGCGTCGTCCTCGTGGGCCGTCGGGTAGCCCCAGATCGCCATGACCGCGTCGCCGATGAACTTCTCCACGGTCCCGCCGTACCGCTCGATCACGGTTCGGGCGGCGTCGAAGTAGGCCGACTGGAGATCGCGAACGGCCTCGATGTCGAGCTCGCCGGAGAGCGAGGTGAAGCCCACGAGGTCGGCGAAGAGGACGCTGACCAGGCGGCGCTCCCCGGGCGCAGAGGCGGGACCGGCCGGCCCCGTGGCGGCGGACCCCATCGCCCCGGTCGCGTCCCGCGGGGCGGACGGTGCGGCCACCGCACCCGGCTCAGGCCGGCGCGTTCCGCACTCGCCGCAGAACCGCTCGTCCGGCAGGTTGCTGGCGCCGCAGGATCCACAGTGCCAGCCCAGCGCCGAGCCGCACGAGGCACAGAACTTGCGCTCGGGTCGGTTGTCGGTGCCGCAGCTGGGACAGTCCATGCCGCTCCTGTCGCTGGTCCGTGCCGGGTCGTCCGGGCCGGGTGTCCGGAGAGGGTAGACGACACGGACAGCCGAGGGAACCCTCCAGCCGGACCGCCGCGGCCGCGTCTACCCGGGTCGTCCGGCTGCCGCTACCATCGTCGTCATGACCGGATCCGACCGCCAGGCCCCGCTCGTCGGGGTCGTCGGCGGGAGCCGCTCCGACTTCCCGGTCCTCGAGACGGCGGTCGCCGTCCTGGAGGAGCTGGGGGTCACCTGCGAGCTGCGGGTCGTCTCCGCCCACCGGACGCCGGACCACCTCTTCCGCTACGCGGAGACGGCGGCCGAACGGGGGATCCGGGTGATCGTCGCCGGCGCGGGTGGGGCGGCCCACCTGCCCGGGATGCTGGCCGCCAAGACGGCGCTGCCGGTCATCGGCGTGCCGATCCCGACCGAGCACCTTCGCGGCCTGGACTCACTGCTCTCGATCGTCCAGATGCCGCGAGGCATCCCGGTCGCGACCGTGGCCATCGGCAACGCGACGAACGCGGCGCTGCTGGCCGCCTCGATCCTGGCCCTGGGCGACCCGGGGCTGGCGGAACGGCTTGCCGCGTACCGATCCCGCCAGACCGATGGCGTGCTGGCGGATCCGTCGAACGCCGAGCCGCTGCCGTAGGCCGGCGATCCTCCTCGTCGGCTCGCCCCCAGTGACTACACTCGAGGCGATGGAGCGGACGTCGCAACCCGAACCGCCGCCGTCCGGCATGGACGATCCTCGCTGGGAGCCGGGCATGCCCGTGCTCGATCGCCAGACCGTTCGTGAGCCGAGCCTGCCGCCCAGCCTCCAGGGCCTCCCGCCGCGCTCGGTGCCGGAGGCGAAGCCCACGCCGCTCCAGCCCTACTACATCAACCTCTCGGTCATCGCGCTGATCTGCGGCGCCGTCGCCATCACGGCCCTGGAGCTCGGCGTCCCGCTCGGCAGCCCGCTCATCAAGCTGTGCGTCGTGGTGGGGGCACCGCTCCTCATGGTCACCACGCTCGACGCCACGCTCCGCATCTGGCGGTCCGCCTGGGCCTGGATGCCCGTGGACCGGGTCAAGGGCGTCTTCCGGCTGGCCTGGGTCGTGGCGACGCTGGTCATCCTGGCCATCGCCGTCGTGTTCACCCTGGCGGTCCTGTCGGCATGAGCGACCGCCCGTCCGACCGCCCGTCGCGCGACCCCTTCGGCCCGCGGAACGCGGACGGCCGACCCCTCGATCCCGAGCTGGCCGCCGAGCTGGCCGAGGAGGAGCGCCAGGCCGAGGCCCGCCGCCTGGTCGAGACCATCGGCCGCGGCCCGGACGGGCGCTCCACCGACGTCGCCTCGGGCCTGGGCGCGCCCCGCTGGATCGAGGCCACCATGAACCACTGCACGCGTTGCGGGACGACGTTGACGCTGGGGCCGGTGGATGGCGAGGACCGCGACCGCCTGGCCTGTTCCTCCTGCGGCCTGGTGGCCTACGTGAACCCGCGCCTGGTCGTCACGACGCTCCCCGTGACCGAGAAGGGCGAGCTCGTCCTCATCCGCCGTGGCATCGAGCCGGGTCTTGGTTCCTGGGCCCAGCCGGGCGGCTTCCTGGAGGTCGACGAGACGGTCACCGAGGCGGCCATCCGCGAGACCCTCGAGGAGACCGGCCTGGTCGTGGAGCCCGGCGAGATCGTCGGTCTCTACTCCCGGCTGGAGGCCGCGATCGTCGTCATCGCCTTCGAGGCCCGGATCGTCGGCGGCGTGGCCACGACCACGCCGGAAGCGCTCGAGGTCCGTCCCTTCCGGCCCGAGGCGATCCCCTGGGACGGCATCGCCTTCAAGACGACGACCTGGGCCATCCGGGACTGGGTCCACCGACGCCACCCGGAGCTGCATCCTCGGGTCTAGGCGGTCGGACCGGACCTCGCGACTGCGGACCGCGTCGTCGCGGGACACCGCGTGGCTCATCGGGCCCTTGACGGCCCCTAACCCCGCACTGGCCGCGAGACGGGACCGTGGCGCTGCCGACCCGGCCACAGGCGGCCCGGGTGGCGCGAGACAGGAGGCCAAGATGGATCGGACGATCGGGCGAGGGATCGCGGCGACGCTCGCGGCAGCGGTCCTGCTCCTCGCGACCGTGTCCACGACGGCGGCGGGGGAGCCGGCATCGCGGCCCTTCGCGGAGGCCCTCAGCGGGTACGGGACGGGGATGCAGATGTCGCCGAGCTTCCCGGGTGGCGACACCTTCGGTGGACGCTGCAGCGAGCCCTCCCAGTGGCTTTCGAGCATGGCCGGGACCGGGATCGTTGGGCACCTCGGACGTGTCTCCTGGACGTCGGAGCACTGCTTCCAGCTGTTCGCGGGGACCTTCGGGGACGCCGAGGTCGTGATCACGGCCGCGAACGGCGACCGCCTGTACGCCACGTACGACGGAGCCATGACGAGCGAGACGACGTTCGCCGAGACGATGACCATCCTCGGTGGGACGGGCCGCTTCGCCGCAGCCAGCGGCGTCGTGAGCGAGTCGGGCTGGTTCGATCCCGACTCGGGCTACATGGAGGTCAACGGCACCGGCTGGATCTCATACGACGCATCCGACCGGTCCGAACGCTAGACGCTGGCAGGGATCCGGGTCGACCCTATCCATGGATCGGGCGCTTCGCCTTCGCGCCGCCTGACACCCCTGGATCATCGGCCCGGAGCCCGGCCGTACAATCGGGGGAGCGCCCGACCGAGCGGCCAGGCCGGTCACCGTCGGGGATCGATGCCACGACCCAGGGAGCCGGATGACTGCCACGGATCGATCAAGGGCGGTCGCTGACCGGATCGTCGGCCAGCTGACGATCGGCGGCCCCCCGCTCGCCTGGACGCTCCGTGACTACCCGCGCAAGGATCTGCGGGGCGATCTCGTCGCCGGGGTGACCGTCGCGGCCCTCATCGTCCCGCTGAGCATCGGCTACGCCCAGGTCGCCGGACTGCCGCCCGAGGCGGGTCTCTACGCCTCGCTCCTCCCGCTCCTCGCCTACGCGATCTTCGGCTCGTCGCGCCGCCTCATCGTGGGTCCCGATGCCGCCACGGCCGCCCTCGTGGGCGCGGCCATCGCCCCGCTCGCGGTCGCCGCCGACCAGCGGATGCAGATCGCCTCGGCGCTGGCGCTGCTCGTCGCGCTCATCTTCGTGGCGATGCGCCTGGCCTCGCTCGGCTTCCTGGCCGACTTCCTGTCCCGGCCCATCCTCGTGGGCTACATGACGGGCGTCGGGGTGAGCGTCGCCCTGGGCCAGATCCCGAAGATGCTGGGCGCCGACCCGCTGGCCGAGATCATCGCCGTCCTGACCGGTACGGACCTCGCCTCGCTCGGGCCGGGTGTCCTGCTCCAGAGCCTCGCTCTCGCGGCCGGACAGATCGCCATCAACTGGCCGTCGGCGATCGTCGCCGGGCTGGTCCTCGCCGCGGTCGTGGCCGGCGACCGCCTGCTGCCGGGGCTCCCGATCGCCCTGCCGTCGCTCATCGTGGCGCTCGTCGCCAGCGCGGTCCTCGATCTGCCGGCGCGAGGGGTCCAGGTCCTGGGCCCGGTCCCCTCGGGGCTGCCGCCGATCGCCATCCCGCTCGTGTCGGTCGAGGAGGCGGTCGCGCTCCTTCCGGCGGCCCTGGGCATCGCCATCCTCAGCTTCGCCGACACCGCCGCCACCGGCCGCAACTTCGCTCGTCCGGGCGAGGAGATCGATGCCAACCGCGAGCTCGTCGCCCTGTCGGCCGCCGACCTGACGGCGAGCCTCACGAGCGGCTACCCGATCGGGTCGAGCCCCTCGCGGACGTCGGCCGCCCAGGCGGCCGGGTCCAACAGCCAGCTGACCGGGATCATCGCGGCGGGTGGCCTCGTCGCCGTCCTGCTGCTCCTGGCGCCCTACCTCGACCTGCTGCCGATCCCGGCGCTCGGGGCGGTGATCCTGTCGGCGGTCCTGAAGCTCCTCTCGCCCGCCGGGATCGTCCGGATCTGGCGGCTCCAGCCGTCGGAAGGGGTGATCGCCCTGACCGCGGCCCTGGGGGTCATCCTGTACGGGACCCTCGTCGGGGTCGTCGTGGCGGTCGGGCTGGCTGCCGTGAACGTCTTCCGACGCTCGGCCCGGCCGCGGATCGCCGAGCTGGGACGACTGCGCGAATCGGAGGAGTTCGCCGACATCGAGCGGACCCGCGGTGCCGAGCTGATCCGCGGGGTCGCCGTCGTGAGGTTCTCCGGGCCGCTCTTCTTCGCCACCGCGACGGCGCTCCGGGATCGCGTCAGGGACATCCGCAGGGCCAGGCCGGACGTCCACACGGTCATCCTCGATGCGGCCGGCGTCGTCGACCTGGACCTGACGGCGGCCGGGATGCTCGACCAGCTCGAAGGTGAGCTCGATCGGGACGAGGTGCGGCTGCTGCTCGCCAGGCCGACCGGACCGCTCCGCGACCTCCTCCGCCAGTTCGGGCTGGGCCGGCTTATCGGGGAAGGGCACGAGGTCCGTCGCACCATCATGGCCGCGGTCGAGGCGTCCGTGGCCCTGGAGCCCGTGGCGGCGCCGGCGCCGGCCATCGTCGACGCGGCGACCGCCCCCCTCGGGAGCGAGGCCGGCGAGGCCCTGGCCGAAGGAGAGCATCCGCCCGCGACGACCGGGGAGGGGGCGCCGGAGGGAGAGGTGCCGAGCCCGGCGATGAGGCCGCCACCGGAGCGGCGCCGCTGGTCGGCCGGGATCGTGGCGGTGGGCGGCATCCTCGTCGTCAGCGTCCTCGCCGTGGCCCTGCTCGCCGGAGCCGGGGAGGCCGGGCCACGGCCGCCCGCCGGCGAGGTCGCGGTCCCGAACATGGTCGGGCTGCCGCTCGACCGGGCGCGCCAGTCGGCCGAATCCGCCGGCCTGGTGCTTGGCGAGCCGACCTTCGTGTCGACGACCTCCCGCCCCGAGGACACGGTCGTTGCACAGAGCCCGACCGCCGGGATGGTGGTCCCGGCTGGATCGACCGTCCTCCCGGTGGTCTCGACCGGCCGCGAGATCATCGAGATCCCCGATGTCGCCGGACGGACCGAGGCCGAGGCGGTCGTCACCCTGACCTCGGCCGGACTGCGGGTGTCCGGGACCACCGGGGTCCCGGACCCGATCGTCGCCCGGGGATCGGTCGTGGGCACGAGCCCACCGGAAGGCGTGCGGGTGTCGACCGGAACGGCCATCACGCTGATCGTGTCCGAGGGGCCTGCGCCGAGCCCGAGCTCCGCCCCGAGCTCCGCCCCGAGCCCGAGCCCCGCCCCGAGCCCCAGCCCCAGCCCGTCGCCCAGCCCCAGCCCGTCGCCGAGCCCCAGCCCTTCAGCGACCCCCTCCTCGGGATCCGAGCCCGACCCATCGCCCTAGGAGGGCACCGATGTGACTCCCCTCGGCGTCTTCATCGCGACCCTGCTGGGCTACGCGGTCCTGTCGCGATGGTTCGTGCGACTGAGCGTGACGCCCCAGATCGCGCTGCTCCTGGCGGGCCTCGCGACAGCCCTCGTGCTCGCGGGAGACGTCAGGCCGGCCATCGACGCCGAGATCCTCCGACTCGTGGGCGAGGTCGCCCTGGTCATGGCCCTCTTCGTCGATGCGTCCAGGAGCAACATCGCCGCCCTTCGTCGCTCAGCCACCCTGCCGGTTCGCCTGCTGGTCGTCGGCCTCCCGTTGACCATCGCGCTGGGCTGGGTCGCCGCCGCCGTCCTGGTCCCTGGGCTCGATCCCACAGGGGCCTTCATCCTGGCCGTGCTCGTCGCTCCCACGGACGCTGCGCTCGGGGCTCTCGTCGTCAACAGTGAGCGGGTGCCCCTCCGGATCAGGCAGGCACTCAACGTCGAGTCGGGGCTCAACGACGGCCTCGTGACGCCGCTCGTCCTCGTCGGGGTGGCCGCCCTGGCCGCCGAGGGTCCGATGGGCAGCTCCGGCTGGATCCTGGATGCCGTCCTGGATGTCGCGCTGGGCGCCGGCGCCGGGATCCTCGTCGGTGCCGGGGGCGGCCTTCTCCTCGCCCTTGCCAGCCGCCGGGATCTGATCGTCCCGTCCACTCGCTGGCTCATCGCTCCCGTGCTGGCGATGCTGGCCTGGGTCGTCGCCAATGCGATCGGCGGGAATGCCTTCGTCGCGGCCTTCGTCGCCGGCCTCTCACTGACGGTCGTCCACGGGCCGATCCGGGAGGCCTACCTGGAGTTCGCCGAGGGCTTCGGCGAGCTGGCCGGCCTGGCCGTCTTCTTCCTCCTCGGTGCCCTGCTGACCCAGCTTCCGATCGGCAACCCCGGGATCATCGCCTTTGCCCTGGTGGCCCTCACGCTCGTGCGCATGCTTCCGGTCGCCGTGGCCCTCGTCCGAAGCCGGCTCGGCTGGCCCACCATCGCCTTCGTCGGCTGGTTCGGGCCGCGTGGTCTCGCCACGGTCGTCCTCGGCCTCATGGCGATCGGGGACGGGTTCCCGTTCTACGAGGGGACCCCGCTCGCGGCGGCGGCGGGCCTCACCGTGGCCCTCAGCGTCATCGCCCATGGGCTCTCTGCCGGACCGCTCGTCGCCTGGTACGGCCGATGGGCCGAGCAGCTCCCGGAGGATGCCCCCGAGCTGGGCCGGACGATCGAGATCGCCACCCGGGGCGCTCCGCTCCGGGAGGGGCGATCCGCCACCGATGGGAGCGCCCGCAGCATCCAACGGTGAGGGACGGCCTCCGGCTCGGACGAGGCGCTGCCGACGCTCGCCGACGGGGACGCCCGGGCTACTGCCCGTAGACGTCGCGACGGAGGCCGACGAGGATCCCCGACAGCTCCGGCCCCGAGACCCCCATCCGCTGGAGGGCCTGACGGGTGAGCTCGAAGGCCACCTCGGCCTCGGGATCGGCCACCCGCCGGACCCCGATCAGGCCCAGCTGGTCGATCTCGCGCCGGCCGCGTGCCCGGGCCGAGATCTGGAGATGCGGGTTGAGCGACCGGGCCCGCTCGACCGCGAGCCGCGTCATCAGCGGGTCGCCGACCGCGACCACGAGCACGCGGGCCCGGTCCAGCTCGGCGCGGGCCAGGATCTCCGGGCTGGCCGCGTCCCCGTAGATGGTCGCGGCGCCCAGCTTGGCCACCTCCTCGAGGCGGCGCTGGTCGCGGTCGATGACGATGCAGCGCAGGCCGCGGTTCCGGACGGCCCGGATGACGACCCGCCCCACGCGGCCGGCTCCGAGGACCACGACCGGCGCCCGGCCCGCTGACGGAGGCTCGTTGTGGACCCGCTCGCCCCGCGAGTCGGGCGCGGCTCCCGGGACCGGCGGGTCGTGCGCGTCCGTCAGCGCAGCGGGGCCAGCGGCCAACGACGACGCCGGGCCCGCGATCCCGGCCAGCTCCCGCGACGCACGGGCCACCGCGTTCGCCTCCCAGCGCCTGGCCAGGAGCGCCGATCCCCTGACCAGGAACGGGCTCAGGATGATCGTCAGGACGGCCGTGCCGAGGACGAGGTTGTAGGCCTCCGTGTCGAAAAGCCCCTCGTCCAGGGCGTTCTGGGCGAGGATGAAGCTGAACTCCCCGACGTTGGCGACGAGACCGCCGAGCAGCAGTGCGGAGCGGGTCGGCAGGCCCAGGGCGCGCGCCAGCCCGGCCGACATCGCACCCTTGACGACCACCGCGATGACCACCAGGAGCGCGACCGTCGGCGCCTGGGCCACCAGGGCGGCCGGGTCCACGAGCATCCCCACGGAGACGAAGAAGAGGACCGCGAAGAGGTCGCGGAACGGGATGACCTCGGCCGCCGCCTGGTAGGAGACCTCCGACTCCGAGACCAGCAGTCCGGCGACGAAGGCTCCCAGGGCGAGCGAGAGGCCGAACACGGCGCTCGAGACGAAGGCCGTCGCGAGGGCCGTGCCCACGACCGTCAGGAGGAACAGCTCCTGGGACCGGAGCCGGGCGACGGCGCTGAAGACCCACGGCAGGAGTCGTGTGCCCAGGACGTAGGCGAGGCCCAGGAAGATCGCCGCGCTCGCGAGGGCTCCCAGGAGCGGCGCGACCGGATCCGCGCCGGCGAGCGGCGGCAGGGACACGATGAAGACGATCGTGGCGATGTCCTGGACGATCATCCAGCCGATCGCGGTCCGGCCGTGGAGGCTGTCGAGCTCGCCGCGCTCGATGAGGAGCTTGAGGACGACGATCGTCGACGAGATCGAGAGGCACGCGCCAAGGACGAGGGCGGCTCGCGGCTCGAGCCCGAGCCCGACCGACGCCACGGACCCGACCGCCGCCGTGCCCACGATCTGGGCGATCGCCCCGGGGATGGCGACGCGGCGGACCCGGGCCAGCTCGCGGATGGAGAACTGGACGCCCAGGGCGAACAGGAGCAGGACGATCCCGAGCTCGGCCAGGGCGGCGATCTCCTCCACGTCGCCGGCGAAGCCGGGAGTGAAGGGACCGATGGCGACGCCGGCCAGGATGTAGCCCACCACGGCCGGCTGGCGCAGGCGGACGGCGATCGCCCCGCCGATCAGGGCGGCAACGACCGCGGCCCCCAGGTCGAGGATGAACCTGAGCGGCCCGTGGACGTCGAGGGTCAGGTCGATCGGCGGCACGACCCGTCAATCATGGCAGACCGTGCCGGCGGTCCGGCCGGGAACCTCCGCCGGACGTCGCGAGACCCGCGGCAGCTAGGCCCCGAGGTCCACGAAGACGTTCTTCACCTGCGTGTACTCGCCCAGCGCGTGCATCCCGAGCTCGCGCCCGATGCCCGACTGCTTGTAGCCGCCGAACGGCGCCTCGACGTGGACCGAGTTGTTGCAGTTGACCGAGATGACGCCGGTCCGCATCGCCTTCGAGACCCGGATGGCACGCCCGAGATCGCGAGTCCAGACCGAGCCCGAGAGGCCATACGGGGAGGCGTTGGCCAGCCGGACAGCCTCCTCCTCGCTGTCGAAGGGGATGATCGCGACGACCGGCCCGAAGATCTCCTCGCGGCTGATGACCATGTCGTTCGTCGCCCGGTCGAAGACGGCGGGCAGCAGGTAGGCGCCTCCGGCCAGTCCCGGGTCCTCCGGGGGCCGGCCGCCCACGACCAGCTCGGCGCCCTCGGCCAGCCCGCGTTCCACGTACGCCGCGACCCGGTCGCGGTGACTGAAGGTGACCAGCGGCCCCACCTCGGTGGCCGGGTCGGAAGGGTCCCCGACCTTGACCTTCCGCGTCGCCTCCACGAACAGCTCCACGACCCGCTCGTGGACCGACCGCTCCACCAGGATCCGGCTTCTGGCGCAGCAGTCCTGGCCGCAGTTGTCGAAGACCGCGTACGGGCTCTCCGCCGCGAAGCGCTCCAGGTCCGCGTCGGCGAAGACGAGGTTGGGGCTCTTGCCGCCCAGCTCCAGGCTGACCTTCTTCACCGTCCCGGCTGCGAGCCGCATGATCTCCTGGCCCGTGGCCGTCTCGCCGGTGAAGGCGACCTTGCCGATCCCGGGATGGGCGGCGATCGCGGCGCCGGCCTCGCCACCCGGCCCGGTGACCACGTTGACGACGCCGGCCGGCAGCCCGGCCTCCAGGGCCAGCTCGCCGAAGCGGATGGCGGTGAGCGGGGACCAGCTGGCCGGCTTGAGGACGACCGTGTTGCCGGCCGCCAGCGCCGGGCCCAGCTTCCAGCTGGCCAGCATCAGCGGGAAGTTCCAGGGCACGATCAGGCCGACGACGCCGATGGGCTCCCGCAGGGTGAAATCGAAGCCCGGCCGGCTGACCGGGATGGTCTCACCGGTGATCTTCGTCGCCGCGCCCGCGTAGTACTCGATCACGTCGGCGACCCGGTTGATCTCCCAGCGCGCGCCGCTGATCGGCTTGCCGACGTTGCGGCTCTCGAGCTGGGCCATCTCCTCGAGGTGGTCACGGACCGTGTCCGCCAGGCGGAGCATGAGCTTGCCCCGCTCGGAGGCGGCGAGACCGGACCACGGGCCTTCGAAGGCCGCCGCCGCCGCCGACACGGCCCGGTCGACGTCCTGGGCGCCGCCCATCGGGACCGTGGCGATCGTCGCGCCCGCGTGGGGCTCGACCACGTCGAAGGTCCGTCCGTCGGCCGCCTCGACGCTGCTCCCGTCGATGACCATCCGGTACGCGACGGGGGCACCCATGGCTGGTTCGGCTGTCGTCATCCCTCTGCTCCTGGGACGTCGTCGGGGGTGGGGTGGGTCGGCGGCTTCGTCTCAGGCTCCGGTCGCGGGCGGCTCCTCCTCGGGGCGCGCCTCGGCCGCGTGGGGCTCGACGGGCGCGCTCTCCGCGTCCCCGGCTGCGGCCTCCGCACCTGCCGCCTCGTCGGCCTCGGCACCTGCCGCCTCGTCGGACTCGGCCGCGAGCATCGCCGCGCCGACCATGCCGGCGTCGTTCCGGAGGGCCGCCGGGATGACCGGGACCGGCACGGTGAGGCGGTCGAGGAAGCGGTCGGTCCGCTTGCTGACGCCGCCGCCGAGGATGATGAGCGACGGGGTGAGGATGCGGTCGATGGCGATGAGGTGCTCGTCCAGGTCCGCGGCCCAGGCCTTCCACGACAGGCCGCGACGGATGCGGGCGTTGGCCGCCGACCGCCACTCGGCGTGCTTGCCCCGGATCTCCATGTGGCCCAGCTCCGTGTTGGGCACCAGGCGGCCGTCGATGAACAGGGCGGAGCCGGTGCCCGTGCCAAGGGTCAGGACCAGCACGCTGCCGCTCCGGCCGGCCCCGGCGCCGAAGCGCATCTCGGCCATGCCGGCCGCATCGGCGTCGTTGACGACGTGGACGGGCCGCTTGAGCACCGCCTCGAAGGCCGCGTCGGCCGGGAAGTCGGTCCAGCCCCGGTCGATGTTGGCGGCCGTGCGGGTCACCCCGTCGACGACGACCGTCGGCACGCCGATCCCGAGCGGCGCCCTGGCTGCCGCCGGGGTGATCTTGACGATCCGCTTGACGAGGCGGGCGATGGAGGCGATGCAGGCCTCGGGCGTGGACGGGTCGGGGGTCGCGACGCGCAGGCGCACGCCGATGAGCTTCCCGTCGGCGACGTCGACCGCGGACGCCTTGATCCCGCTCCCGCCGATGTCGATGCCGATGGCGACCCGCTCCGGCGGCAAGCCCGCCGCCGGCTCCATCTCGATCTCTCGCACGCCCGACCTCCCTGCGCCGCCCTAGAAGTAGTTGACGGTGATCCCGCCGTCGATCACTAGGTTCGCACCGTTCGTCCAACGGGACTCATCCGACGCGAGGTAGAGGGCGACGTAGGCGATCTCCTCCGGCTTGCCGAAGCGCCCGGTCGGGTTCCGGTTCAGGCGGAGCTGCTTGGCCGCCTCGTCCTTCAGGAGCCAGTCCATCAGCAGGGGGGTCTCGATCGGACCCGGGCTGATGGCGTTCGTGCGGACCCCTCGCGGCGCGAACTGGACGGCGAGGCTCCGGGTCAGCGCCAGGACCGCGCCCTTGGACGCGGTGTAGGCGTCCTGGGGCACGGAGCAGCCCAGGATCGCCACGAAGCTGGCCACGTTGATGATCGAGCCGCTGCCCTGCTCGAGCATGCGGGGGATGGCGAAACGGCAGCCCAGGTAGACCCCGCGGACGTTGACGGCCATGACCTTGTCCCAGGTCGGAACGTCCGTGTCCACGACCGAGTGATCGGCCTCGGGCATGACCCCGGCGTTGTTGTAGAGACAGTCGATCCGGCCGTAGGTCTCGACCGCGTGGCCGATCATCCGCTCGGCGTCCCGCTCGCTCGACACGTCGACGCGAACGAACGAGGCCTCTCCCCCTGCCTCCTGGATGGCGGCCGTCGTGATGGCCGCGGCCTGCTCGTCGAAGTCGGCGACGACGACCTTCGCGCCCTCGCGGGCGAAGAGCTCGGCGGCGACGCGGCCCATGCCGCTCCCGGCGCCGGTGATGACACAGACCTTGTCGGCGAGTCGCATCGGTTCGTCCCTCGGGATGGGGGTGGGGTCGGGTGGCTGGTCAGCGAAGCGTAGTCGGCCACCGGGGTCCCGGCGGACCCGGTCCGCAGGTGCAGGGGGCCGGGCTATCCTGTCCTTGCCGGGGCCGGCTGCGGCGACCCGGCGCGAGCAGGATGAGGTGCGCGTGGAGCGGACGGACGAGTTCCTGGCGGCGGTCAAGGCGGGCGAGGGCGACACGGTCCGACGCCTCCTTGCCGCCGACCCCGCGCTGGCGACGCTCCGCGACCGCGACGGCCTCTCCGTCCTGATGGTGGCCCGGTACTGGTCGTTCAAGCGATCCGACATCGTCGACCGCCTCGTGGAGGCACGGGGCGAGGAGACGCTCGATCTGTTCGAGGCCGCGGCGACCGGCCGGGCGGGCCGGGCGGCCGAGCTCCTCGACGACGATCCCTCCCGCGCTCGCGCCTGGTCGGTGGACGGCTACACGCCGCTCCACCTGGCGGCCTTCTTCGACTGGGAATCGGTCGCCGACCTGCTCCTTGCCTACGGCGCCGATCCTGAGGTGCCGTCGCGCAACGGCCAGGGCGTCCACCCGCTCCACAGCGCGGTGGCCGGCGGCTCGTTCGCGATCGCCCGGCTCCTCGTCGACGCCGGCGCGGACGTCAACGCAGCCCAGACCGGCGGCGTTCGGCCCATCCACGCGGCTGCCCAGAACGGCGACACCGCGACCGTGGACCTGCTGCTGCAGGCCGGGGCCAGGCTCGATCTTCCCACCGAGGAGGGCGCGACGGCGGCCGCCCTGGCCGCCGCCGAGGGGCATGCGGCCCTGGCCGCCCGCCTTGCCGCCCTGGCCGGGGTCGCCGGGGACTAGCCCCGCTCGAGGTAGCGCTCGCGGTCCCACGGGTGGACCACCGCGTCGTAGGTCATCTGCTCGTAGCGGGCCGCGTTGAGGTAGTGCTCGACGACGTCGTCGCCGAAGATCTCGCGGGCGGCGGTCGATCGCTCGAGCTCGCCGATCGCCTCCCAGAGGGCCTGCGGCATCCGCGGGACGCCGGTGGCGACGTAGCCGTTGCCCTTGAACTCCGCCGGCGGCTCGACCTGGTGCTCGATGCCCCAGAGGCCGGCGCCGACCATCGCCGCGTAGGTGAGGTAGGCGTTCATGTCGCCGCCCGGGAAGCGGTTCTCGATGTGGAGGCCCTGGCCATGCCCGACCACGCGGAACCCGGTGGTCCGGTTGTCGCGGCCCCAGACCACGTTGACGGGAGCCCAGGACAGGGCGGCGAACCGCTTGTAGGAGTTGATGTTCGGGGCGATGAAGACGGCCAGCTCCCGGGAGAGAGCCATCATCCCGCCCATGAAGTGGCGCATCGTCGCGGACATCCGGTACGGTTCCGTCGAGTCCTCGTCCGCCATCAGCGAGCGCTCGCCGTCCGCGTCCCAGACGCTCATGTGGAGGTGGCCCGACGAGCCGGTCCAGCGGTGGTCGGGCTTGGCCATGAAGGTGATCCCCCAGCCGTTGAGGTAGGCGATCTCCTTGGCGCCGTGCTTGAAGACGACGGTCCGGTCGGCCGACTCGAGGACGTCGTCGTAGCGGATGTTGACCTCGTGCTGGCCGGGCGCCGCCTCGCCCTTGCTGAACTCGACCGGGACCCGCGCCTCGGTCATCAGGTTCCGGAGGAGTCGATGGAGCGGCTCCGCCTTCGTGGCCTGGAGGAGGTGGTAGTCCTCGTTGTAGGTGCCGAACGGCCTGGGCGTCGGCCAGCCCTGCTCGGCGAGGTCCTGCCACGAATCGCGGAGGACGTAGTACTCGAGCTCCGAGCCGGCCTTGATCCGGTAGCCCATCCCGGTGGCCCGCTCGACCTGGCGCTTGAGCATGGTCCGGGGCGACACCGGGATCTCCTCGTGGGTCTCCTCGTCCACCGTGTCCGAGAGCACGAGGGCGGTCCGCTCGAGCCAGGGCAGGTAGCGGAGCGTCTCCCAGACCGGGCTGGCGACCCAGTCGCCGTAGCCGGTCTCCCAGTTCATCAGCCGGAACCCGTCGGGCGTGTTCATCTCCATGTCGGTGCCCAGCAGGTACGTGCAGAAGTGGGCCCCGTGGTCGATCACGCCGTTGAGGAACGCCTGGGCCTGCACGCGCTTGCCCATGAGGCGGCCCTGCATGTCGGTGAACGCCACGATGAGGGTGTCGACCGTCCCGTCGCGGACGGCCGCCTCGAGCTCCTCGAGCATCGGGTGTCGCTGGGTCGCGTGGTCGCTCATCCTTCACCTCCGGGCGTCCGACCGGCGCCACCGGTGGGGTCGCCCTGCGCGGGAACGACGAGGGTCGGCCGGTGGGACGGCCGACCCTCGGATGCGTCGTGGGTGATGCCGCTGGGCGGCTCGAGTCGATCCGGCTAGCCGCCGACCTCCTTGGCGGCCTGCTCGAACTCGAGCTCGATCTCGGTGAGCTCCTCCTCGCGACCCATGGCGTGCGGGCCCTTGAAGTTCCGTCGGGCCCAGCCGAAGTAGTAGACGAGGAGCAGGATCACGACCGCGAGCATGAAGGTGATCGAGATGTTGCCCGAGGTCGGGAAGGAGAAGAGGACCATCAGGACCAGGACCCAGAAGATCGCCGCGATGGCGACCGGCTTGGAGAACCGGCCGAGGCTCCAGACGCGCTCCTTGAGCCACTCGGTGGTCGTCAGGCCCAGCCAGATCGTGACCCCGTACGCGGCGTACAGGAAGATCGTGCTGATGGCGGTGACGATGACGATGGCCGTGCCGCCGCCGGCCAGGAAGGCGACCATGGCCAGCAGGAACGCTCCGACGACCATCGCGGTGAGCGCGTTGGCCGGGGTCCGGAACCGGTGGGAGACCTTCTTGAGCCACCGCGAGCCCGGGATCCCGTCGTCCCGGGCGAACGCGTAGAGCATCCGCCCGGCCGAGGCGACCGAGGACAGCCCGCAGAAGCTCATGGCGATGGCGATGGCGCCGCCGAAGACGCCGCCGAGGCCGTCGCCCAGGTTCTCCTTGAGGATGAAGTTCACCGCGGCGTTGTCGCCGAAGTAGTACTGGCTGTAGAGGGCGGGGTCATCGAGCTGGCCGAACAGCGGGTCGAGGTTCGGCAGATGGAGCGTCAGCGACAGCAGGAAGATGAAGCCGACGACCGCCGAGACCGCCACCGACAGGAAGATGCCCCAGGCGCTCGACAGCCGGGCCCCGACGGTCTCCTCGGCGACGTGCGCGGACGCGTCGTAGCCGGTGTAGGTCCAGTTCGCCAGCAACAGCGAGAAGAAGAACGCCGCGAACGGGACGTACGTGGACGCAGCTCCGAACTGGAGGCTGATCAGCGGGTTCTCCGCCCCCGGCGGGAAGGTGATGTCCCAGGAGCCCAGGGTGTCCTGCGGCTCCAGGGCGAAGAGCGTCAGGCCGGCGTCCGTCGCGGTGTCCTTGGTGCCCAGGATGAACAGGGCCGCGGCGATCAGGATGACGAAGGCGATGTGCCACCAGACGCTGACCTGGTTCAGGAACGCGACGATGTTGATGCCGCCGATGTTGAGGACCAGCTGGACCAGCATCAGGACGGCCATCGTCAGCAGCTGGCCGGTGACCAGGACCGTGTCCCCGATCTTGAGGACCTCGGTCGTATTCGTGAACGCGTCGCCCGTCAGCGGGCCGATGATCGTCTGGTTGAGGAAGAACGCGGCCGCGAAGTTGATGCCGGCCACGATCGCGAACTGGCCGATCAGGTTGAACCAGGCGGTCCACCAGCCCCAGTCCTTGCTCTTCATCCGGGACGCCCAGTAGTAGAGGCCGCCGGCGGTGGGATAGGCGGACGCGACCTCCGCCATGGCGGCGGCGATCGTCAGGACGAAGACGGTGACGAGCGGCCAGCCGATGAGCACGGCGGCGGTGCCCGCCCAGGCCAGGCCGTAGTCATAGAGGATCACGGCGCCGGTCAGGATCGAGATGATCGAGAAGCTGATCGCGAAGTTGCTGAACCCACCCATCGTGCGGAACAGCTCCTGCGCGTAGCCCAGCCGGTGCAGGTCCTGGATGTCCTGCTGGATGAGCTCGTCGCGGGACTTCCCCTGGGTCATCGATACCTCCCTCAAGACTCGATGACGGCCACAGCCGATGCGGCTCTGGCCTGCCGGGTGACCCTCACCCGGCGGATGACGTTCGGACTCGGTCGATCGTCCGGGGATGTCGCGATATGGGCGCGCCGGGCGGCGCGCGCTTCGTAGGCGCCTCCTCTCCCCCTCATCGCCGGGTCAACGGGGCGCGACCCGCCGCTTTCGGCGGCACGATAGGGCTACGGAGCCCCATATGCAATGCGGAATCTGCGGAGACTCCTCCACGTCGCCGACGCGTGCTCGATCTCCGCGCTCGGCTATCCGGATCGGGGCCGGAAGGCGCCCCGACGACCTAGTAGATGAAGGTCGTGCCGGCCGGGAACTCGAACTGGAAGGCCGACGCCGGGATGGGCGCGTCGGGCTGGAGCGTGATGACCTCCGCGCGCCGCGTCTCCGAGCGGCCGATGCGCTCGACGAGCCGGACGATCACCCCGGTGTCGCGGTCGACGGCGATCTCGAGCTGGAAGTCCGGTCGGTCGCCGATCCGCTCGACGGCCCTCGGGTGGTCGGCGACCAGCACGACGGCCTCCCGCCCGGCGACGACGTCGCTGCCGACGACCTCGCAGGCCCCGGTCGCGAGCACGTTCTGGCAGAAGCCGGCGGGGTGGACGAAGGTATCCGCCAGGGTCTCCATCGGCAGCGCGGTGCGCGGCTCGTAGACCCGCGACATCCCCGGGAGGTCGCCGCTGTCGAGGCCGACGACGCGGCGCCGGACCGGGCGACGGGTCCCCAGGTGGTGGCGCGCCGCGTACGTCCGGACCGTCTCGCCGTCGGAGATCCAGACCTCGTAGTTGGCCGACGTCCCGAGCCCCGGGTCCGTGGTCGTCACCTTGGCGTCGCCAGGGTGACGGAGGACCGTGTCGATGACCTCCAGGTGCTCGCCGGTCGAGCCCCAGGTCCGGTCCTCGATCCGCATCCGCAGGGCACCGAACCGCATCTCCGCGTCGCGCATGAAGTCGAACAGCTCGGCCACGCCGGGCAGACGATCGCTCGGCAGGGCGGCGATCGCGGGCAGGGCCGGTTCGTCGTCGGGTCGGACGGCCAGGGCGCCGGCGCGGTCCCAGAGGCGAGTGGACGTCATGGCGCCGCATCGTACCAGCCCACAGGCCGCCCGCGTCCGTCGGCAGCCCGGTTCACGACGGACGACGCGATGACCGATCCGCCCCCCGGCTCGGTCAGCCGCCTGCGGGTCCGCCGCCCAGGCCGGGCTCCGTCATGGCGGCCGGGTCCAGCAGCTCATCCAGCCGCTCCGGCTCGATGCCCCGCTCGAGCGCCAGCTCGCGGATCGTCCGCCCGCTGGCGAAGGCCTCCTTGGCGAGCTTCGCCGCCTCGTCGTAGCCGATGACCGGGGCCAGGGCGGTGGCGAGCATCAGGCCCTGCTCCACGAGCTGCGGGCCGCGCTCGGTGGCGGTCAGGCCCTCGACGCAGCGGGCCGAGAAGTTCCCGGCCGCCCGGCCGAGCAGGCCGATCGACTCGAGCATCGCCGCCGCCGTGACCGGGAGCATGACGTTGAGCTCGAGGAAGCTGCCGGTCTGGGCGAAGCCCACGGTCGCGTCGTTGCCGACGACCCTGGCTACGACCATCGTCAGGCTCTCCACGATGACCGGGTTCACCTTCCCCGGCATGATGCTGGAGCCGGGCTGGGTCGCCGGCAGGGCCAGCTCCGCGATCCCGGCCCGCGGGCCCATGCCCATGAGCCGGATGTCCGAGGCGATCTTCCAGAGCGAGAGGGCGATGCTGCGCAGCGCCCCATGGGCGGCGATGGCCGCGTCGACGGTCGCCTGCGCGTGGAAGTGGTTCGAGGTCTCCCGGACCTCAAGCCCGGTGAGCCCGGACAGCCGTGCGCACGTCCGCAGCGCGTACTCCGGGTGGGCGTTGATGCCGGTCCCGACGGCCGTCCCGCCCAGCGGCACCGCCAGCAGCTCGGCCTGGGCCGTGCGGGCCCGCCGGATCGCCTCCTCCACCTGGCCCGCATAGCCGCGGAACTCCTGGCCCAGGCGGATCGGCGTCGCATCCTGGAGGTGGGTCCGGCCGGTCTTGACGACCGACCAGAGCTCATGCTCGCGCGTCACGAGCGCCGTGTGCAGCCGCTCGAGGGCCGGCAGCAGATCCTCCTCGATGGCCATCGCCGCGGAGAGCTGCAGGGCCGTCGGGATGACGTCGTTGGAGGACTGGCAGACGTTGACGTCGTCGTTGGGATGGACCCTGACGCCCTCGCCCAGCTCGGCCGCCGCGAGGTGGGCGATGACCTCGTTGGCGTTCATGTTCGTGGAGGTCCCGGACCCGGTCTGGTAGACGTCGATCGGGAAGTGCTCGTCGTAGCCGCCGTCGGCGACCGCCTGCGCCGCGCGGGCGATGGCCCCGGCCTTGGTCGCGTCGAGGAGACCCAGCTCGGCGTTCGTCTCGGCGGCGGCCCGCTTGACGAGCGCGAGCGCCTGGATGAAGCGGCGAGGCATCGGCTGGCCGGAGATGGGGAAGTTGAGGACGGCCCGCTGGGTCGAGGCGCCGTAGAGGGCGTCGGCCGGGACCTCCATCTCGCCCATGGAGTCCCGCTCGACCCGGGTGGCCGGGGAGGGCTGCTCGTTCATCGCCCGATCATGCACCGTCGCGATGGCGGACGATCGGGCCGTCCCGCCGGACGAGGGCGGTCCCATCGGCCCGGGGCGTGGGCGGGAGCTCCCGCGGCAGCCCGTAGACTGCACCCGATGGGACCGACGAGCGACGCCTTCCGCACGGTCATGGGCCACTTCGTCACCGGGGTGACGGTGGTGACGACGCATGACGGCGTCCGTCCGCATGGGATCACGGTGAACGCGCTCAGCTCCGTCTCGCTCGAACCGCCGCTCGTCATGGTCGCCCTGGACCGCCGTCGACGGATCACCCCGTTCGTCCGATCGGTCGGCCGCTTCGGCGTCAACGTCCTGGGCGAGGACCAGCAGGCCCTCTCGGACTGCTTCGCCGGAGCCCCCGTCGAGCCCGACCGCGAGGCATTCTGCGGAGCCGCCTGGCGGGCCGGGTCGACCGGGGTCCCACTCCTCGACGGCGCGATCGCGACCCTCGAGTGCGTCACCGTCGACGTCATCCCCGCCGGCGACCACGACCTGTTCATCGCCCGTGTCGAGGCACTGGCGGACGAGGCGGAGCATCCGATGCCGCTGCTCTACTACCGGCGTCGCTACCTCCGGGTCGAGCGCTCGCGCGAGCTCGATCTCGAGGGGTGGCCCGAACGTTGACGGCGCCCGGGCCGCGGTGATGGCGATCGTCCGGGCGGGCGCGCTCGACGTCGGCTACGACGAGCAGGGGAGCGGACCGCCACTGGTCCTGCTCCACGGCGCCACGAGCACCGGACGCGAGGACTTCGCCGCCCAGGTCCCCCTGCTGTCGCAGCGGTTCCGGGTGCTCCTGCCGGACGCCCGGGGCCATGCCCGGACCCGCTGGGACGCCAGCCGGGGCTTCGAGTACGGATGGCTCGTCGACGACCTGGAGGCCTTCCTCGACGCCCTCGACCTGGCGAGCTGCCATCTGCTCGGCTTCTCGATGGGCGCCTTCACCGCCCTGGGGTTCGCGGCCCGGCGGCCGGCACGGGTCCGCACCCTGGTCGTCATCGGCGCCGGCGTCGGGCGTGAGCCCCGGGCCAGCGTCGCCCGACGCCTGATGGATCCCGACCGGATCGAGGCACGCGACCCGACGTGGGCTGCCCAGCTCTCCCGACGACACGACGAGGGCCAGGGCCCCGGCGCCTGGCAGCACCTGTTGCCGGCCATCGCCGCCGACGTCGCCCGCCAGGCGCCACCCGAGCCACGCCTCCTTCGAGCGGTCGACGCGCCGGCCCTCGTCGTGATCGGCGACCGCGATCCCTTCGCACCGGTGGACCAGGCCTGGGCGCTGGCCCGGCAGCTGCCCGACAGCCGCCTCTTCGTCGTTCCCGGGACGGGCCACGAGGCCCAGGTCCGTCGTCCGGCCCTCGTCAACGAGGCACTGGCCGGCTTCTACCGGGCGACCGAGACCGTGGCGGCCGAGCGGGCGACGGCGGCCATGGAGCCGGGGACCCAACGGCCACGTCCGATCGACCCGGCCCACGGCGCGGGCCACGGGAGCGCCGCTCGAGAGTCGGTCCGGGCGGAGCCTGGTTCCACGACCGATGCCGGGTGGCTCGGCGACTCGCCCCCGCCCGCGTCCGTCGGCGATACTGGGGGCCCAGGCGAGGAGGCGACGTGAGCGAATCCGACCCGCTGGTCCGCGTCGAGGTCCCGGCCCCGCACCCGTCGCGCCCCGACGAGCCCGTCGACGGCGTGGCCCTCGTGACCTTCGAGCGGCCGGCGGCCTTCAACGCCCTGTCGTTCGAGCTTCTCGCCCAGCTGGCGGCGGTGCTCGAGCGCATCGACGCCGACCCGGCCGTCCGTTGCGTCGTCCTCACCGGCGGCGGCACCCGGGCGTTCGCGGCCGGCGCCGACATCAAGGAGCTGGCGGCCCAGACGCCGCTGTCGATCCTCGAGGGCGATGGATTCGGTGCCTGGGCCCGCATCGACCGGATCGGCCTCCCGATCGTGGCGGCGGTCCGGGGCTACGCGCTCGGCGGGGGCTGCGAGCTCGCGATGGCATGCGACATGATCGTGGCCGGCGACGATGCCGTCTTCGGGCAGCCCGAGATCGACCTGGGGATCATCCCCGGCGCCGGGGGGACCCAGCGGCTGGTCCGCGCCGTGGGCAAGGCGAGGGCGATGGAGCTGATCCTCACCGGTCGCCGTCTCGACGCGGCGGAGGCCGAGCGGATCGGCCTGGTGACCACGGTGGTCCCCGCCGAGCGGACCCTCGAGGTCGCCCTGGAGCTCGCCGGACGGATCGCGACCAAGGCCCCGCTGGCCGTCCGGGCCGCCAAGCAAGCCGTCCTTGCGGCCTACGAGGGCTCGCTGGCCGACGGGATCGCCGATGAGCGCCGCCGTTTCGCGGCTCTCTTCGGGACGGATGACCAGGCCGAGGGCATGGCGGCGTTCGCGGAGAAGCGGCCGCCGAGCTGGAAGGGCCGCTGAGCGGCCCGGGACGGGAGGGCGACGTGGACGACGAGCCGCAGCGCGGATCCGCCCCCGGACCGCTGACCCCGATCGACGAACGGCTGACCCCGATCGACCCCGACGCCCCGGTGAGCGGTCACCGTCCCGGTCCCTCGGCCGCCGCGTCCCTGGCCGATGCCCCCGAGCACGACTGGGAGGCCGCCCGCGGGCGGGTCTTCCCGCTCCTGCGCCCGGCCGGCACCGGGGGCACCTCGATCGTGGGGCTGGACACCGCGGCGATGGCAGCCGAGGGTCTCAAGACGCACGCGCAGCCCCTCGTCGACGAGGGGCCGGGCGGGCTGGCCGTCCTCTACGCCCTGGCCTCCGAAGGGTTCGACATCCTCGTCAACGCCGACCACCTGCTCTCGTGGGGGGTGGCGATCGAGGATCTCCAGGACGCGGCCGTCGCCAACCTGGCCAGCTGGGCGGCCGGCGCCCCGTGGTCCGACGAGCGATCCGCCGACCATCGCCTCCTGTCGTCGCAGACCGGCGAGGGCTGGGACGCCAGCCGGATCATCCTCCCGGAGACGACCGCCTTCCTGGCCACCGAGCTCGGCGGCGACGGCCGCGTGCTCGTGGGGCTGCCCGACCGGCACCTGCTCGTGGCGGCCGCGCTGCGCCCCGGCGACGAGGAGTTCGCGGAGCGGTTCGCCTCGTTCGTCCTGGAGCAGGCCGGGGACGCCGACGAGCCGATCGAGCGGCGCGCGTTCGAGCTGATCGGCCTGCAGCTGGTGCCCTTCGCCGGCTGACCCGGCAGCCGCCGAGCCCGCCCGGGCCCGCCCGGGCCGGGCGGCCGGTCAGGGGACCTCGACGAAGGCGACCTCGGTCTGGGCGACCACGACCTTGCCGAGCGTCGTGGCGCGGATGGCCTGGACCCGGAACCAGGTGCCGCCGCTCGCGAGGCCGTCGAGCGCGACACCGGCGGCGCCCTGCTCGGCGAGCGGCAGCGCGCCGTCGTGGCTGCCCAGGTAGTCCGGTGTTGCCGTGCTGGTCGACCACACGACCTTGTAGTAGCTGAAGCAGCCGGCCGACCCGCCGAAGGGCACCCAGCCGAGCTCGACGGATCCGGCGCCGGGGGCCGCGGCGGTGAGCGGGCCGAGCGACTTGGTCGGCTTCGCCGTCGCGCTCTGTGCGGGGCTGGCGGCGATGACGCGATCGTCGATCGAGAACGCCAGTGCCCGGTACCAGGCCGTGGCGCCGGGCGCGACCCCGCTGTCCACCGCCTCGGTGACCGTGCGGTCCTTGGTGAACGTCCCGTCGACGGTGACCAGCGGCGCCGGCGGCGGGTACGCCTCGGGCGCCACGAAGCTCGAGCTGCCGCGGACCACCGCGTAGTGGTGGAAGCCCTCGCCGCCGAACGCCGACCAGTCGAGGACGGTGCCGCCCGGGCAGGCGGTCAAGGCAAGGGCCAGCTCGCCGAGGGTCCGGTCGGGCGTGGGCGTCGGCTCGGGCGTCGGCTTCAGGGTCGGGCTCGGGCTCGGCTTCAGGGTCGGGGTCGGGCTCGGCTTCGGGGTCACGACGGGGCTGGGCTTCGCGGCCGGGGCGGGCGACGGCGACGCGCTGGCGTTCGATGGCTCCGGCGCCGGCGAGGTCGGGGCCGGCTCGGTCGGCGTCGGCTCGGTCGCGACGGTCGGCTCGGGCCTCGTGGACGGGCTCGGCTCGAGGGCGGTCAGGATGCCGATGTCGAAGCCCAGGGCCAGGTCACGGGTCCCGTTCGAGCGGACCCACGGATCGAGCAGCTGATCCGACGTCGCGGCGGCGGTGCTCCAGCCGTCGCTCCGGCGGTCGAGGCGGATCGTTCGCCCGGCCCCCAGGGTGGTCGCCAGGTCCGGTCCGCCGACCCGGACGGACCCCTCGATGCCGACGCCGGTGATGGCCTCCGCATCCACGGCCAGGTCGAAGGCCGTCCCGAGGGCCGACCACGCCGTGGCGGCCGTCGTGACCCGGTACGTCGCGCCGCCCGGCACGGCGACGCGGTGCCACACCCGCCCGGTGAGCTGCTCGAGATCGACGAGTGACGGCTCCAGGGCCCGCACGACGAGCGTGGCGCCCGCAGCCAGCCGCGTCTCGCCCCGGTCGATCGCGATGGTCGCGGTCCCGCCCGGGCCGACCCGGACCACGTCGCCGGCGCGGAGGTCGCCGCCCTCGGCGAGGGTGGCCTCCGTGCCGTCCCGCTCGAGGTAGGCAGCCGTGGCGGCCACGACCGAGGCGGTCGGTGCGTCGGCCGACGGCCGGGTGGTCGCGATCCCGATCAGGCCGACGACGAGGACGGCGGCCAGGCCGACGCCGATGGTCCGGCGGGAGGGCAGCAGGGGACCGCCCCGCCACGACGTCGAGACGATGGGTCGCCCGATGCCCGGCATCGGCTCCACCGTGGCCCGGGATCCGGTGAGGGAGGGTGCTGCGGAGCCCGCGGCCACCGCCCCATCCGCCGCGAGCTCGTCGAGCAGGCGCGCCCGGAGCCCGGCGGCGAAGGCGACATCGGGTCCGGCCGCGGTGTCGGCGCGGGCCGTCCGTCCGGCCGACTCGAGCTCGGCGGCGAGCCGTGCCAGCCGGTCGTCCTCGGTCCAGACCCCCGGCGGGACGAGCGGGACCACGCGGTCCTGGTGCTCGCGTCCGATCGGCGCGGCCGGCCGGGGGCCGGCGAGCCGGGCGGTCAGCCTGCGAAGCGCGTCGTGCAGGTCAGGCCGCATCGGTGGCTCCCTTCTCGAGGGCGCCGCGGAGGGCTCGCAGCGCACGGTGGAGGCGAACGGCGAAGGTGCTCCGGGAGCAGCCGAGGACGGCCGCCGCCTCGTCGGGATCGAGATCGTCGAGGAAGCGGAGCACGAGCACGCGGCGGTGCCCTTCGGCGAGCTCGGCGAGGGCCAGGCGGACGGCGTCGCGATCCACGGCAGCCGCGAACGCGGCCAGCGCCCGCTCGTCCCCCGGGGCCGCCTCCTCGCCTGGGGCATCGGCAAGGAGCGGGACCGTGCGTCGGCTCCGCCGGACGTGGTCCACCAGGGCGTTGGCGGCGACCCGGTAGAGCCAGGGTCCGAAGGCCTCGTTGCGGAAGCGCTCGGATCGGACGGCCCCGAGGGCTCGCTCGAAGGTCATCGCGGTCACGTCCTCCGCCGTGGCGTGGTCGCCGGTCCGTCGGGCGACGAAGCCATGGATCCGCGGGAGGTACCAGTCGTAGAGCTCGGCGAAGGCCGACGCGTCGGAGCGGGAGCGGGCCACCAGGGCTCGCTCCCGCTCGGGATCCATCCGGCTGCCGCTCGAGGGGACGACCATCGGAGGATCGACGCTAGGCGGGACCGCGGGGACCGTCCATCGGACGGGGGTACCGGGCCGAGCGGGACGACCGGTCGTCGTCCCACCGTGCTCCGCCCGCTGCCCGTCGGCTCGACAGAGGTCCCCACGGTCGCACCATGGCCTAGGGGATGACCACCTGGATGGCTGGCGTCTGGCCGAGCAGCACCTTCACGCCATCGATGACGCCGATCGACTGGACCCGGTACCACCAGGTCTGGCCCGAGGCGACGTCATGGTCGACGAAGCTCGTCACGCCCGGGTCCTCGAGCACGCCGATGACCTGCGTGCCCTCCTTCCAGGGCAGGTACGACGGGCCGGAGCTCATCGAGCGGACGACCTTCGTGTAGCGGAACCCCTCTCCGCCGCAGGCCTCCCAGTGGAGCACGACGCCCTCGCCGGTCACCTCGGCCTCGATCGCCATCACCGCAGGCTCTGGCGTCGGCTTGGGCTCGGCAGCTGGCAGCGTGATCCCCTTGGCGGGGCTCGCCGCGAGGACGCGGTAGCCGTCGCCGCTCTTGGCGACCGCGAAGACGCGGTACCAGTACGAGGCCCCTGCTGCGACGTCGACGTCCTTGGCCAGGGACTGCTCCTGATCGCCGATCGCGGTCACCAGGCGATCGTCCTCGCCCATCGGCCAGCCGACCGCCTTGTCCATGGAGCGGACCACCTTGTAGTAGGCGAACCCGTCGCCGCGATACGCCGACCAGTCGATCAGGACGCGTCCGTCGCGGAGCGCCAGGGCCAGCTCCAGGGTGGTCGCCGCCGGCTCCTCGGTCGGCTTGGGGGTCGGCTTGGCGGTCGGCTTGGCGGTCGGCTCGGCGGTCGGCTTGGGGGTCGGCTCGGGGGTGGGCTTCGGAACCTCGATGGCGAGGGTTTCGCTGGAGCAGAGCAGCTGGAAGGCGCCGTCCACCTCGCCCAGGCCGAGGACCCGGTAGGCGAACGTGCCACCCGTCGCCCCGCCGTCGACGAACCGCGTGGGCGGCGGCAGGGGTGCGCCGGCCAGGGAGTCGCCCTTGCCGAGCGGCCACGTCGCGTAGGCGTCGGTCGAGCGGATGACCTTGTAGACGTCCAGGCCGTCGCGGTCGCAGGCCGACCACTCGACGACGACGCCCTTGTCGCCCAGGACGAGCTCCATCTTCAGCGCCCCGACCTCCTTGGTCGGCGCGGGGTCCGGCTCCCCGGGCTTCGGGCTCGCCTCGGAGTCGTCCTTCGGCTCGCCGGCCGGCACCTCCAGCGCGGGCTTCGCTGGCCAGCTGCGTCCACCGCCGCCGAGATCGCTGCCGTCGACGGCACCGCCGCCGGTCGCCGCCGTGTCGCCGGCGCGTGGCGACAGCGGCTTGTCATCGGTCGCCGATCCGAGGACGGTCGCGCCCAGGGCGACCGCGCCGATCAGAAGGGCGGCGCCGAGCGCAGCCGGCAGCGCTAGCCGTGCCGACGAGCCGATCCGCACGAGGCCGCCGGTCGGCGTGGCGTCCGAGCTCGACCCTTCGTGGTGTCCGCGTTCTCGATCCATCCTGCTGCTCCCGGTGGGTGCCGGCGATGGCCGGCGCATGATGCCGTCGATCACGGAACGCACGGACCCGCCCGCGGATTACCGCCCATCGGAGGCCGATGGTCCCGGCCGACGCCCGGACCTCCGTTCACCCGACGCGGATGGGCTACCATCGCCGCCGCACCCCCTCGTACCGAGGTTCCAGCCCGTGGCCCGGATCCGCTCGCTCTCGACCCTCCTCGTCGCGCTCGTCGTCATGGTCCTGGCCGTGGCCGCCTGCGGCTCGAGCTCGTCCCCGGCCCCGGCCAGCGAGCCCCCGACCTCGTCGGATCTCGCCGGCACGCTGCCCGACGACGTCGATGGCGTCGCCATGGACAAGCGCAGCGTCTCCGCCGCCGACGTCGAGGACGACCCGGCCTACGCCGACCTGATCGCCCGCCTGAACAACGCCGACCTGCTGCCCTCCGACGCCCAGCTGGCGGAGGCGGTCCCGGCCGACGGCACGACGGAGCTGCGCATCGTGGCGCTCCGCCTCGCCGGGACCCAGGGACAGCTCAGCCTGACCGTCACCGCGTGGGCCGCGGGCCTGCCGGACCCGACCGTCACCAACACCAACGTCGGCGGCAAGCCGGTGGTCCAGGTGGACGACGCCTCGCTCGCGGCGGGAACGGTCTACGTCTACATCTCGATCCTGCGCCCGGACACGATGTACGTCGTCCAGTCACCGGACGCGGACCTCGCCGCCTCGGCCCTCGAGGGGATCGGCTAGGGTCTGCGCCGCCCAGGAGGAGCCGATGACCGGACCGTCGAGCCGTCCCCACAGCGAGGCCTGGATCGTCGACGCGGTCCGGACGCCCATCGGTCGCTACGGCGGATCCCTGGCGAGCGTCCGCCCGGACGACCTCGCGGCCGTCGTCGTCGGGGCGATCGTCGAGCGCACCGGTGTCGATCCTGCCCTGATCGAGGACGTCATCCTCGGCTGCGCCAACCAGGCCGGCGAGGACAACCGCAACGTCGCCCGGATGGCGGTCCTCCTTGCCGGACTGCCCGTGGAGGTGGCCGGCCAGACCGTCAACCGGCTCTGCGGCTCGGGGCTCCAGGCGGTCAACTCGGCTGCCCAGGCGATCGCGGCCGGCGACGGTGACGTCTTCATCGCGGGTGGGGTCGAGTCGATGACCCGATCGCCGTACGTGATGCTCAAGCCTGAGGCGGCCTACGACCGTGGCACCCGGGTCCTCGAGGACACGACCCTGGGCTGGCGCTTCGTGAATCCGCGGATGCAGGCCGCCTACCCGCCGATCTCCCTGGGCGAGACGGCGGAGCAGGTGGCCGAGCGCTGGTCCGTGGACCGGGCCCGCCAGGACGCCTTCGCCCTGGAGAGCCAGCGCCGGGCCGTGGCGGCGATCGAGGCGGGACGCTTCGACGACCAGCTCGTGCCGATCACGATCCCACAGCGGAAGGGCGACCCGATCGTGGTGGACCGGGACGAGCATCCCCGGCCCGACACCTCGGCCGAGGCCCTGGCGAAGCTCCGGCCGGCCTTCCAGGCCGAGGGCACGGTCACGGCCGGCAACAGCTCCGGGATCAACGATGGCGCCTCGGCGCTCCTCGTCGTCGAGGCCGACCGGGCCAGGGAGCTCGGACTCCGGCCGATGGCTCGCGTGGTCGGGAGCGCCGTCGCCGGCGTCCACCCGGACGTCATGGGGATCGGCCCCGTCCCGGCGGTTCGCAAGGTGCTGGAGCGCACCGGCCTGGCGGTCGCCGACCTCGATCTCGTCGAGATCAACGAGGCCTTCGCATCGCAGTCGGTGGCCTGCATGGACGAGCTGGGCCTCGACCCGGCCAGGACGAACGTCAACGGCGGCGCCATCGCCCTCGGGCATCCGCTCGGGGCGAGCGGGGCCCGGCTGATGACCATGCTCGTCCACGAGCTCGTTCGGACCGGCGGCCGCTACGGCCTGGCCACGATGTGCATCGGTGTCGGCCAGGGCATCGCCACGGTCGTCGAGCGGGTCGAGAGGTAGCTCGGCCGGAGGCGGCCACCCGGACCCCTCCACGGCGTCCCGGCCCTGCAGGTCGGCGGGCCGTCGTCCTTGGGGGGCGCTTGTCGGAATCGGTTGCGCTGCGTACGATGGCCCGGTCGGTCCGAGCCCCGACCGTCCACGCGCCCCATACCGGCGCTCGTTGCACCCCCGTCCGAAGGAGGACGAGCCCGCATGATCGACCCGCAGACCACCGTGGTCAGCCTCACCGACGCCGCGGCTGCGAAGCTTCGCGACCTGACGAAGGAAGAGACGAATCCCGATGTCGGCCTGCGGGTCTACGTCTACAGCGGCGGCTGCAGCGGCTACCGCTACGGGATGATGCTCGACGACGCTCCGACCGCGGACGACCAGGTCCTCCACGCGAACGGCATCCGGGTGTACGTGGACCAGAACAGCATCCAGTACCTGACCGGCTCGGAGATCGACTACGTCGACACGCTCATGGGGGCCGGCTTCACCGTCAACAACCCGAATGCCGTCGCGGCCTGCGGCTGCGGCTCCAGCTTCCGGACCGCCGACGAGGCGGGCTCGCCGCGGAGCTGCGCGCACTAGGGCGCCGGGACTCGCCGGCACGCGCCGGCCCCGTCGCGATGACCGTGCCGTCGGCGCAGCCGGCGGCACGACCGTCTTCGGGACCCCGCCCGGTCCCGGTCGGCACATCCCGCGTCCCGCCTCGAACGTACTAGCGCCGATGGAGATCCCGCTCTTCCCCCTCCACGCGGTCCTCTGCCCGGGCGTCGCGCTGCCGCTCCACATCTTCGAGCCGCGCTACCGGCTGATGATCCGCCGGTGCCTGGCCGAGGACCGGCCGTTCGGGGTCGTCTGGATCCGCGATGGTCGCGACGTCGGGGTCGCCGACCTGGCGGTGGCCGCCGTCGGGACGCTGGCCGAGATCCGCGAGGCCGACCGCTACGCGGATGGACGCTACGACATCGTCACCGTCGGGACGGGGCGCTTCCGGATCCGGACCGTGGACACGGTCAGCGAGCCGTATCTCACCGCCACGGTCGAGCCGCTCGACGAGGTGATCGGCGACCAGGAGCGGGCGACCTCGCTCGTCCGCCTGGTGACCCGTCGCTTCGTCCGCTACGTCGATGCCGTTCGCGAGCTGCTCGACGAGGCCGATCCGGCCGGTGCCGCGCCATCCGCCCGCCGGCAGGGACTCGTCGAACGGTCCGAGCCTGACGCGCTCGGGTCCGATGCAGACCGACGCCCGGGCGAGGTCGCCGATCGGTCCGGCCTGGCGATGCCGGCCGACCCGCTCCTGCTCTCGCACCTCCTCGCCGGGATCGTCGAGGTCGACCCGGTCCACCGCCAGGCCCTCCTCGAGGCCCCGACCGCGGTCGCCCGACTCGAGGCGCTCGCCGACCTGCTCGCCCGCGAGACCATCTACCTCGACAACGGCCTCCGCGTCGTCCGCCCCGATCCCGTCGTCGGGACCGGGGCGAGGAACTGAGGATGACCGCAGGCGGTCGGGGGGCACCGACGGCCCCGTCGACGGTTGACGGTGCAATGGGGCTGAGACAGACTCGGCCCCTCAGGCCCGACCGATGATCGACCGACCCGTCCCCAGCCGTCCCGTCGCCGGCGCTCCGTCCCGGCTCGCGGTCGTCGCTGCCGTGCTCGCCCTCATCCTCGGCGCCGGTGCGATCCTGGCGCCGGCCGACGCGCTCGCGGCCGATCGCTACACGCTCGACGTGGCTCGAAGCGGCGACTACGTGGCCCAGACCAACTTCGTCCAGTGCGTCGGAGCCAGCATGCAGATGATGGCGAACATGATCTCGCCACGCGACGACCGGACGGCAGCCCGACAGCTCGAGCTGCAGCGGCTCGCCCGCATGCTGTCCGGGCCGAGCCGCACCGGGCGGGAGCGCCAGGGGGCGTCCGTCCGTGGCTGGACCGCCGGGCTGAATCACCTCGGCTATGGACCGTACCGGCTCGCCGGCGCCTCCTCGCTCGACGAGGCGATGCGGATGGCGGCCCGCGCGATCGCCGCGACCGGTCGGCCGGTGGGGCTGCTGGTCTGGCGCGGCCGGCATGCCTGGGTGATGAGCGGGTTCCAGGCCACCGCCGATCCCATGCGCACGGACGCGTTCACCGTCACCGGCGCCTTCATCCTCGACCCGCTCCATCCCCACGGTTCGGCGGCATGGGGCCCGAGCCCCAGGCCGGGGACGCTGCAGTCGATCCAGGCCGTGGGGCGGCAGTTCGTCGCGCGCGGGACGAGCTCGAGCTCCGCCCGCTGGCTGACCTCGACCCTGTCGGGCAAGTGGGTGATGGTGCTGCCGGTGGACGGCCCGGGCCATCCGTGGGCGAACCGCCTC
>DATHYZ010000019.1:0-3918 GCA_035458865.1 Candidatus Limnocylindrales bacterium | reverse complement strand
GGAGAGCCGTCCGTGGCCGCTGCGACCGACGGCCACGAACGGGAGCGAGGGCGCCTCGGCCTCGCCCGCGGCGAGGTAGGCCTCCAGTGCCGCGGTGATGACCGCGGTCTTCGTCCGGCGGGTCCGTCGTGCCAGGCGATCGACGCGATCGAGGAGGTCCGGGTCGGCCAGGATCGTGGTTCGCCGATACGTCGTCATATGACGTCATATATAGCACGCTGGTCGCCCGGGGCGCACTCCCCTACCATCTCGTCTGCCGGTCCGGTCGTCCGAGCGTCCGCCCGAACCGGTCCCAGCAACCCAGCCCGGAGATCGCCGTGCAGCGTTTCGAGACCAACCTTCGCGTTCCCGGCCCCACGAGCCTGCCCAGCGAGGTCCAGGTCGCCGGCGGACGCCAGATGATCAACCACCGGGGACCCGAGTTCGCCGGGATGCTCGAGCGCATCGTGGCGGGCCTGCGGGTCTTCTTCGGCACCGGCAACGACATCGAGCTGCTGACCTGCGCTGGGACCGGTGGGCTCGAGGCGGCCATCGTCAACACGCTGTCTCCCGGCGACCCGGTCCTGTCCGTCTCGATCGGGGTCTTCGGGGATCGCTTCGCCAAGATCGCGACCGCCTACGGCGCCGAGGTCACCAAGCCCGGCATCGAGTGGGGACGCGCGGCCGAGCCGGAACTCGTGGCAGAGGCGCTTCGGGCCGCTCCGGCGGGTGGCTATCGGGCGATCCTGCTGACCCACAACGAGACCTCGACCGGGGTCACGAACCCCATCGCCGAGCTGACCGCGGTGGTCCGCGAGATCGCGCCCGAAACGCTCATCCTCGTCGACGGCGTGTCCGGGCTGGGGGCCATGCCGTTCGAGCAGGACGCCTGGGGCATCGACCTCGTCGTGTCCGGCTCCCAGAAGGCCTGGATGGCCGCGCCAGGGATGGCGTTCGTGAGCGTCTCGGAGCGTGGCTGGGAGGCCGCGGAGGCCGCCCGGATGCCGCGCGTCTACCTGGACCTGCGGGACCACCGCAAGAGCGCCGCCTCGGGCCAGACGCCATGGACACCGGCCGTCGCGGTGATGTACCAGCTCGACGTCGCCCTGGCGATGATGCAGGCCGAGGGGCGTGACGCCCTGTTCGCCCGACACGCGGCCTGCGCCGCCGCGACACGGGCGGGGCTGGCCGCGCTCGGCTTCGACCTGCTGGCCGATCCGCGCTACGCATCCGATACGGTGACCGCCGCCTGGGTGCCCGACGGGCTCGACTGGAAGGCCTTCAACGCGGACCTGCAGCGCCGCCGGCTCGTCGTGGCCGGCGGGCAGGGCCAGCTCAAGGGCCGCATCTTCCGGATCGGCCACCTCGGCCACGTGACCCTCGACGACATCATCGCCGCCATCGGCGTCCTGGAGGAGGTCGCGATCCTGCAGGGCCGCGAGGTGAGCCCGGGCTCCGGCGTGGCGGCCGCCCAGCGAGCCGGCCTCGAGACCGCAGCGGAACTCGCGGCGGCGGGGACCCCGGCATGAGGATCCTGGTCGCCGAGCCGGTCGCCGGCGAGGGCGTGGAGGCCCTTCGAGCCGAGCACGAGGTCGATGTCCGGACCGGGCTTTCCCCCGAGGAGCTTCGCGGGATCATCGGCGAGTACGACGCCCTCGTCGTCCGCAGCCAGGTCAAGGTCGACGCCGCGATGATCGCCGCCGGCACGCGGCTGGTGGTCATCGGGCGGGCGGGCGTCGGGGTCGACAACGTCGACATCGAGGCCGCCACCCGGGCCGGGATCACCGTCGTCAACGCGCCGACGGGCAACACGATCGCCGCGGCCGAGCACACGATCGCCCTGCTCTTCGCGCTCGCCCGGCGGATCGCCCCGGCCGACGCCTCGATGCGGGCCGGCGAGTGGCAGCGCGGTCGCTTCACCGGCCTCGAGCTGCGCGGCAGGACCCTCGGCATCATCGGGCTCGGGAAGATCGGCCAGGCCATCGCCAGCCGGGCTCGCGCGATGGAGATGGTCGTGCTGGGCCACGATCCGTACGTCACGGCCGAGCAGGCCGCGAACCACGGCATCGAGGCGGTCCCGCTCGAGACGCTCCTGGAGCGCTCGGACATCGTCACCGTCCACGTCCCGATGACGAGGGCCACCCGGGGACTCATCGGCGAGGCGGCCATCGCCCGGATGAAGCCCACCGCCATCGTCCTGAACGTCGCCCGCGGCGGGATCGTCGACGAGGCCGCCCTGGCCCGGGCGCTGGCGGAGGGTCGCCTCGGCGGAGCCGGCGTCGACGTCTTCGAGCAGGAGCCGCCCAGCGGCTCGCCGCTCCTCGAGGCCCCGAACACGGTCCTGACGCCACACCTGGGCGCATCGACGGCCGAGGCCCAGGTCCTCGTGGCCACCGAGGTCGCGGACCAGATCCTCGACGTCCTCGATGGCCGGCCGGCACGCTATGCCGTCAACGCCCCGCTCCTGACCCCCGAGACGGCCCAGGCGATCGCGCCATACCTGCCCCTGGCCGAGGTGCTCGGTCGCTTCCACGCGCAGTTCGCCCGCACCGCGCCCGCGACGCTGACGCTCGAGGTCGCCGGTGATCCCGCGGCCTACGACACGACCCCGCTGGCCGCCGCGACCCTCCGCGGGCTCCTCGAGACGGTCACGACCGAGCGGGTGAACCAGGTCAACGCGACGACGATCGCGAAGGCCCGGGGGATCACCCTCGTGGAGCGCAAGACGCCCGACGCCGGCGCCTACAGCGCGCTCATCACCCTGACCGGGGAGGTCGACGGTCGGACCGTGGTGGTCGGCGGCACGGTCGTGGCGGGCGAGCCCCGGCTCGTCCGGCTCGACGGCTACCGCCTGGACATGGCCGCCGCCGACTCGATGCTCATCAGCCGTCACCATGACCGACCGGGCACGATCGGCCGCGTCGGGCGGGTCCTCGGCGAGGCCGACGTGAACATCAGCGCGATGCACCTGGCCCGTCAGGCGCCCCGAGAGGAGGCGCTCATGGTCCTGGCCCTCGACGACGAGGTGCCCGACCCGGTCGCGGACGCCATCCGGGCCGACGAGGCCGTCCTGGACCTCTGGGTCATCCGTCTCGGCGGCGACCGATGACGGGCGACCGGGACGCCCACGTCGGACCGTCCTTCATCCCCGAGGGCCTCGACGCGACCGTCGTCCTCGTGCGACACGGGGAGTCGGAGTACATCGTCGAAGGCCGCTTCCAGGGCCGTGCCGAGACGCCGCTGTCACCGCTCGGTCTGCGACAGGCCGAGCTCACCGGTGTCCGCCTCGCGCATCCTCGACGCACGCCGGCGCTGCCCATCCCGGGTGGTCCACCGATCGAGATCGCGCACTCGCCCCTGCGGCGCACCGCCCAGACCGCGGAGGCCGCGGCAACGGCCATGGCCGCCGACGGCGCCTTCGCGACGACGGTCCCGCTGCGCCCGGAGCCCGGGGTGATCGAGATCGGCCAGGGTGCCTGGGAGGGCCTCCGCCACGACGAGATCCAGGAGCGCTACAAGGCCGAGCTGGCCGGCTGGCGGCGCCGTCCGGTCGAGACCTGGGCGCCGGGCGGTGAGCCGCTCCGGGAGGTCCAGGCCCGGGTCCGGCCGGCGCTGGCGTCCATCCTGCGTCGCCTCGCGCACGGCAGGCCGGTCGGCTCCATCGACCGCTCGCAGGTCGCCGGCTATCGCGGCACCGACGGACCGGGCGATCGACCATGGACCGTCATCGTCGGCCACGACGGCGTCTTCAAGGTCCTGCTGCTGACCCTGCTCGACCTGCCGCTGGAGCGGTTCTGGTCCTTCTCCTTCGGCCTCTGCGGGATCAGCGTCGTCGAGCTGCGGGGCGGTCGGCCGGTGCTGGTGGCCCTCAACCTCGTTGAGCACCTCGCCCCGCTGCGCGAAGAGGAGGACCGCGCCGCCGAGGCGGCCGCCGAGCGG
>DATHYZ010000018.1:0-7482 GCA_035458865.1 Candidatus Limnocylindrales bacterium | reverse complement strand
AGGAAGTCGTTGCGGCCCGGGTAGTCGGCGACCCAGCCCAACCCCCAGATCGCCGGCGGGTCCGACTCCAGCCGCGCGGTGTAGGTCCCGAAGTCCATCGCCTCGACGGAGACGTCGATGCCGAGCTCCTCGCGGAGCTGGGTCGCGATCGCCTCGTCGTGGCCGACGGCCGTGACCATCGTGATCTCGGGGAAGCCGCGCCCTCCCGGGAAGCCTGCCTCGGCGAGGAGGTCGCGAGCCGCGCCTGGATCATGGATCGGCACGAAGTCATCGGCCGACCGTCCCGGTATCCCCGGCGGAACCATGCTCGTGGCCGGGACCGAGGTGCCGTCGGAGGCCAGCTCGACGATCCGTCGCCAGTCGACGGCCTGGCCGAACGCGCGCCGGACCCGGACGTCGTCGAACGGCGGCCGGGATGCGTCGAAGCCCAGGTACGAGAGGGCGAGGGAGGCCACCTCACGGAGCTGGGGGCCGAGCTCGGGGTCGTAGCGGATCCAGCTCGCGTCGTAGGCGCTGATCGGGGCGTAGTCGAGCTCGTCATCCTCGAACGCTTCGACGGCGCTCTTGCCGCCGAGGTCCGTGACGAGTCGGATCCGCTCGATCGCCGGACGACCGGCCCAGTAGCGATCGTTGGCCTCCAGCTGGAAGCCGTCGGGATCGATGGCCGCAAGGCGATACCCGCCGCTGACGGCCTGGTCGACCGGGTCACCGAGGCCATCGAACCCGGGCGGGACCACCCCGAACGACGGGCCGGACACGATGGCCGGGAAGTCTCCGGTGGGTCGCACGAGGTCCACCTCGACCCGGCGGTCGTCGACCGCCCGCAGCCCGACCGACCCTGGTCCCGAGGCGCGGCCCAGTCGATACGACTCGGCGCCCACGACGTCGTCCATGAGCGAGGCCAGCGGCGACGGGGTCGCTGGGTCGATCACCCGGAGCCAGCTCCTGACCACGTCCGCAGCCCGGATCGGGGCGCCATCGCTGAAGTTGATGTCGGGCCGCAGGACGAACGTGATGGTCCGCCGATCGGGGCTGACGTCCCATCGCTCCGCGAGGGCGGGTCGCAGGACCAGGGACGGGTCGAAGGCGGTCAGCGACTCGAAGAGCTGGGCGATGAAAGCCGCCGATCCGGCGTCCCCGGCCGCGGCGGGATCGAGGGTCGCTGGCTCGCCGACGGCGATGCGTGCCTCCGCGGCGGCCCGACCCGGAGCGGCCAGGGGGAGGCCGGTGACGACGGTGAGGGCGAGCAGGACGGCCAGAAGGGTCCAGCGGCGAGCACGTCGCGGCGCACCGGCCATCAGGACCGCAGGAACCACGCGGAGGTGACCGGAGACCCGTCTCGGTCCTGCGCGCGCAGGCGCTCGAGCGGTCGCTCGATGGGGACGGGCCGCCGGATCCGGGTCCGCTCATGGCTCGACTCACCACCGAACACGGCAAGGAGGGCGGCGATGCAGACCCAGCGACGCATGGGCCGAGTATAGGTTCGATCGACCTGGCGCCCCGGCGACGACGTCCGGGCGACTTTGAGGCCCCGCCGAACCACACCGCCGGGGGAACGATGTCATGTGACGGGGCCTCGCGTGTAGCAACGAATTACCTGCGGTCCTCGTTAGGGGTCGGACGGCGGCTGGCATGGCGGAGCGGCCAGTGGACGACGGGGTGCGGCCAAGGGGGTCGTGCCGCTCTGTCGCGGTAGCATCGACCACACGATGATCGCCCTCGCCCGATGACCCTTCGCCTCCGAGACACCCTGCGACGCTCGGTCGAGGCGGTCGTGCTGCCGGACGGTCCGGTGCGGATGTACACCTGCGGGCCGACGGTCTACCGCTACGCCCACGTGGGTAATCTCCGCAGCTACCTCCTCGCCGACCTCATCCGGCGCTCCGTCCGCTACCACGGCCGCGAGGTGTTCCACGTCAAGAACATCACCGACGTCGGGCACCTCCGCGACGAGCGGTTCGACCGCGGCGAGGATCGGATGCTCGTCCAGGCCGGGCTCGAGGACCGATCCCCAGCCGAGATCGCCCAGGCCTACGAGGCCGCCTTCCACGCCGACGAGGCCCTGGTCAACATCCTCCCGGCCCACGTCTTCCCGAGAGCCACCGAGCACATCGACGACATGGTCCGGTTCATCGAGCGGCTCGAGGACGCCGGGTATGCCTATCGGTCGGACTCCGGGAACGTGTACTTCGCCGTGTCGCGCTCACAGGGATACGGCCGACTCTCGGGGAACAGCCTCGACGACCTGCGGGCCGGGCATCGTGGCGACGTCGAGCCGGACAAGCGCGACCCGGCGGACTTCGCGCTCTGGAAGGCTGCCGGCGAGGGCCGGCTGCTCAAGTGGCCGACCGACCGCTACGGCGAGGGCTTCCCCGGCTGGCACATCGAGTGCTCCGCGATGTCCCTCCGCTACCTCGGGGAGCGGTTCGAGATCCACACCGGTGGCATCGACAACGTCTTCCCCCACCACGAGGACGAGATCGCCCAGTCGGCGGCCCTGACGGGCACGGTCCCGGCCGCCCACTGGGTCCACGGCGAGTTCCTCCAGATGGCGGGTCGCAAGATGGCGAAGTCGGCCGGCAACTTCCAGCGGATCACCGAGCTCGCGGACGCCGGCATCGACCCGCTCGCCTTCCGGTATCTCTGCCTGACGGTCCGGTACGGCCGCAAGCTCGACTACTCGGCGGCGTCGATCAGGGCGGCCGCGGCCGGCCTCGAGTCGCTGCGGGCCTCGGTCGCCGCCCTCGGTCCCGTTGCCCCCGGCACCCCATGGGAGCCCGATCCCCCGATCGTCGCCGGGCGTGCCCCCGACCGTCCGACCGGCATCGCCGACGCGCCGACCGGGCATGGAGATGGGATCGCCCCGGCGCTCCGCGACCGAGCGGCCCTGCCGGGTCTCCCCTTCTCCCGGACGGGAAGCGAGCACCACCGTCGCTTCGTGGCGGCGATCGACGACGACCTCGACATGCCGTCCGCCCTCGCGACCGTCCGCCACACCCTGCGGGCCGGCCTCGATCCGGACGAGGCGCGATGGCTCGTCCTCGACGCCGATCAGATCCTGGGGCTCGACCTCCACCGCTCACTCCAGGCGGGCCCGGCAGACGAGCTCCCCGGGTCGGTGCGCGCGCGCCTGGAGCGCCGGGCCGTGCTCCGGGCTGCCGGCGACTTCGTCGCCGCCGATGCCATCAGGGAGGATCTGGCGGCCGAGGGATGGAGCCTCGAGGACGGCAGCGAGGGCACCTCCACCGCTCGTCGGGACCGGATCGGCGGCGACCCCGACTAGCCCGAGCGGCGGGAGAGCAGCAGGTCCGTCCGGGTCCGGAATCGATCCAGGACCCGGTAGAAGTTCCGGCGGCTCAGGCGGTCCCGCTCCTCCTCCGGGAGGCTGGTGTAGCCGCGGTGCTCATGGCGCTCCAGCGGCAGCTCGATCCGGACGGCCCGACGCGGGCTTCGGTCGGGCCCTTCGTCGCGCAGGACGAGGCTCCACCAGATGTCGAGATTGCGATAGAACCGGAAGTGCTCATCGAGCGGTCCGCGGGCGGCCGCATCGGATCGACGAAACGCCTGGCAGTACCCCTCGATCACGTCGACGTCGCCGACGGGGGCGTCCTCGAACCGCCGCAGATCGTCCGACACGATCCCCCACCCCCCGGCCACGGCCACGGAGGGATCATCGAGCGAGGCGACCAGTGGGGTCACCAGGTCCCCGGTGGGCTCAAGGCTGGTGTCGAGCAGGATCACCGTCTCGCCGATCGAGCGTCGGATCCCGGCGTTCGTCGCAGCCGCATGGCCGAGCCGGGCCGAGGTCCACACGACCTCGTTGGGAGGCTCGAGGTCATCGACCATGACAAGGAGCGCCTGCTCCTGCTCCGTCGACGGATCATCGGCGACGATCACCAGCTGGGTCGACGGCGGGACGAAGAGCCGGAGCCCTCGCACCGTGCGATCCAGATCCCCAGGGTGATCGGTGGCCAACAGGATCACGGTCGCCGGTGCGGTGGCGGCCTCCTCGAGCCTGGAGGGGACGCTCGCGCTCCGGCCGTAGCGGACGACGCCGGCATCGCTCACGTCGAGCGGGTGGGCTGACTCCAGGCGGTACGAGAGACCCTGGTCCACGACCCGCCAGCCACGCGCCTCGAGCTCGTCGCGAAGGCGGTCCGCGGTCGGCCAATCCTTGCCCGCGCGGGCGAGCGCCCGTTCGTCGGCGAGGGCACGGACATCCGGAGGGATCGCCACGCCGTCGGCGGTCACGTCAGCCACTGGCCGCGTCGGCCATGCCGGGTTCCGCCGGGCTCGTGGCGGAGCCTGCCACCGTCATGTCGCCATCCTGGTTCTGCAGCGCGACAGCCGCACCCGTGAAGTACCCCGACAGCCGAGCCTTGGCATCGGATGGGGCCTCGCTGGCCTCGACCGCTCGCCGCATGTGGAAGAGCCATCGCTCCCGGGCCGCCGGGCCGATCCAGAAGGGGAAGTGCCGGGCACGCAGTCGAGGGTGGCCGCGCTCCAGGCTGTACGTTTGCGGACCGCCCCAGTACTGGGCCAGGAAGAGGGTGAGACGTCGACGCGCACCCGCGAGATCGGCCTCCGGGTACAGGGGCCGGAGGACCTCGTCTGCCGCGACCCCCTCGTAGAACGTCGCCACGAGTCGGTCGAAGAAGGGCATGCCGCCGACCTGCTCGTACAGCGTCGGGGCGGGCTCGGTCGGTCGGTCCACGTGCCGATGCTACCCGGCCCGCCATCGGAGCGCCCGGGGTCCGCGGGCAGGTACCCTGAGGCTTGCCCATGGTCCTACCCACCTTCCCTCCGAGCCTCCGTCGATGACCGACGTCCCGATCTCGGCCCTCAGTCTCCTGATGCTCGGCGTCGGCGCCCTCCTCGGCGGCCTGGCCCATCTGGTCCTGCCACGACCGCGCCGCCTCACCTGGTCGGCGACGGTCATCGTGGCCGTCCTGGGCGCGTCGGTCGTGGGTCTCGCCCTCGAGCTCCTGGGGGCCCAGGAGCGATCCGTCGGCTGGCTCCTGGGCTCGGTCGTGGGCGCCGTGGTCGCGGTCGCCGCTGCCGACAGCGCGAAGGTCGTCCTGGAGCGTCGGCGCGCTCGCGGCGCCCCGGGCGTGCCCGCAACGCGACTCGTGGCGATGGGCGAAGGAGAGCGGGTGGAGTTCAAGTCCACGGCCCGGCGCAACCTCCACACCCGTGCTCGCGACGACCGGATGGAGGCCGAGGTGGTCGTGACGGTGGCCGGCTTCCTCAACGCGGGCGGCGGGACGCTGCTCGTCGGCGTCGCCGACGACGGCTCGATCCTGGGGATCGACGACGAGCTGGAGCTGATGCCGAGACCCGATCACGACGGTTTCGAGCTCTGGCTTCGGGACCTCCTTGCGTCGCGCCTCGGGCGCGCCGCCACGGCCGACGTCGCCATCGGGTTCGAGCGGGTCGACGGCGCAGTCGTCTGCCGCGTGGACGTGCCGCCGGCCGACCGGCCCATCTACGTCAACGAGGGAAAGGGGCCGCGAACGGCCGACTTCCACCTCCGGATCGGCAATACGACCCGGAAGCTGCTCACCGACGAGGTGGTCGCCTACACCGCGCGGCGCTGGGGCTGAAGCGCCCGGCAACGCACGCGGACGCTCTGCCGGCGCTCAACAGCACCGGGTTCAGGCCTGGCTGGCCTCCTCCTCCGCCTCCTCGACCGCCTCCGCGGCCGCCTCGTCCGCCTCGTCCGCGGCCTCCGCCTGCGCCTCGGCTGCCTCACGCGCCTGCGCGATGCGGTCCTCCACGACCGCCTGCAGCTCCCGGAACCGGCTCTCGAGACGTGCGCCGAGCGCCTCCATGTCCCGGTTCTGGATGTCGCTGCGGACCTGCTCGTACTCCTCGCGGAGGTCGCGGCCCGTCTGGACCGAGTACAGCACGGCTCCCGCAGCGCCGACGATGACCCCGGCAAGGAACCCGAACGCGAAACGCATGGCTACCTCCTTCGATGATCGCCCGCCCGGCTCGACGCTCCGGTTGATGGGGCACCCGACCGGCGGACCGCGAACAGCGATGGTGCGTGGACCCCGAATCCTACGCCCTCGCGCCGGATGGCAGATCGAGCGTCCCGGCGCCCGGTGCCGGCCCCTCCCGTCCCGGTCCTCCCCCATGACTCTCGTACCGTCGCTCGAATGCACCACCAAGCGTAGATTGTGGTCCGATCACATCGCCCACTCGTGTCGAGGTGCAGCCCGAACCGGATGAACGACCTGCTGGTCCTCGTCATCGTCGTCGCCGTCGTCGCCAACATCGCCCTGATGGCCGGCGCCGTCGTCTACGCTCGCACGCGGCGCACGCCGGATGACGTGCGAGCGGACTTCGTCGCGCCCGCCCTGACGCCGGGTGCCGGCCTGCCGACATCGACCGTCCCCGAGCCGGCTCCCGGGCCCGAGCCTTCGGTCCTGCCTCCCGCGCCCGAGCCTTCCGTCCCGCCTGCCGCGCCGGAGTCGCCGATCAGCGCAGTGGAGGATCGCGCCGGAGCGGCGGCCACGATCGCCGCCGACGTCGCGATGCCGACGCTCTCAGAGGTCGTCGCGGACGAGCCGGTCGACGATCTGACGACCTTCCTCGACCCGGTGACCGGGATGGCTACGGCAGCGGGCTGGGACCACGTCGTCGTCCTGGAGGAACGACGGCACGGTCGGTACGGTCGTCCGGCGACCGTGGTCGTCCTGGAGCTGGACCGGATCGATGCCCTTGCCGAGCGCTTCGGCGCCGAGACCGCGGACCGCCTGATCCCCGCGGTCGCCGACGCGATCCGCAGGTCCTCCCGGACCGCCGACGTCATCGCGCGAACGGACCATGCGACCTTCCGGATCCTCATGCCCGAGACGGACGAGATCCGTGCCATCAACCTCGTCGAGCGGCTGCGCGAGACCTGCGACACCTGGCTCGAGGCCTCGGCCGTCGCGGTCCGTCTTGCGATCGGCTGGGCGAGCGCCGGCCCGAATGCCGACCTGCGAACGGCGCAGCGCGTCGCCACGGAGCGGATGTACGCCGACCGTTCGCGAGGCCGGGCGGCCCCGGGGCGCCCCTAGCTCGACGCAGCAGGCGCGGGCGCAGGGACAGCCCCTCGTCGGAACCGCTTGACGGACCCCGCCAGATGCTCTCAGCTGCCGATGGCGATGAACATCGGGCTGAAGTACGGCACGAGCCAGATCGCCCAGACCACGACGCTGAACTTGTGGAAGTCGCGGATCCAGCGCTCGTCGTGGCGGACCAGGACCACGGTCGCCCAGGTGGCGTGGATCAGCATCAGCAGGATCGCCAGCACCCCGGTCACCCCGTGGACGTCCGCCGTCAGGCCGCCGGCCATGTCGAGCATGAGGCCCGTGCCCCACGTGTCGAAGAGCAGCCCGAGCCAGAAGAAGGCCAGGTGCCAGGGCCGCAGGCGCCCCTGGAACCGCTCGCTCCAGACGCCGACCGAATACGACACCAGCGCCAGGGTGATGA
>DATHYZ010000017.1:0-2002 GCA_035458865.1 Candidatus Limnocylindrales bacterium | reverse complement strand
CCGGCGCGCCGGCGCATCGAGCTCACCAGCGCCTCGAGCGCCTCGGCGGTGCGTCGGGGATGATGATGGATCGGCAGCAGGCGGCCGACCTGCGCCGTCGTCGCCAGCTCGGCGACCGGTCCCGCCGCCGAATGGCCGGCGCGACCCGCGTCCTCCCGCGCCGCCTCGTCGTCGTCGAGCCAGACCTCGTGCAGGAGATTGCGCACGCCGTGGACGAACGGGATCGTCGAGAGATCGAGAATCGTGTCGGTGATGTAGGCGAGGGCGTCGCCGATCCGCACGCCGACCGAGCCGCCGGGGTGCTTCTGGGCTCGCACCCGGACTTCCAGCGGTCCGATCCTGAGGTCGGAGCCGGCGTACGGCACCACCTCGACCGGCATCGGCCAGCGGTGGAATCCGACCGGGAAGAGCGGTGGCGAGATCAGGCGATCGAGAGCCTCGCTGCCGTGAGTGGTGAGCGGCGGCGTCGGCGCGAAGATCCGGAGTTCGGTCTCGCGCAGGATGCCCGGCAGGTACGACAGGCCGGCGACATGATCGAGGTGGTAGTGGGTCAGCAGGACGTCGAGCCGGCCGACTCCTTCGAGCAGCCGCCCGATCCCCGGCTCCGCCAGCCGCGCGACGCCGGTACCGGCGTCGAGCAGCAGCGCTCCTCCCGGCCAGACCAGCAGGAAGGCCATCGTCTGCCGGCCGGCGGACGGGAAGTAGCCGCCGGTGCCCAGCGGGACGAGACGGAGCGCCGTCGGCGCGCTCATGCGGTGACGCCCGCGGTCGGGCCGGTGCCGCAACGAGCGCCGGGACGAGGAGCTGCGTCGAGGATGCGGAGCGCCATGGTCGGGATCGATGAGTGACGCGGCCGGACGGCGCGTCCCGGGAGTCTATCGAACGTCGTCGGGAGGGCGCCGCCAGCCGCCACGATTCGGCCGCCGGTGGAGCCGACGCTCCGCACCCTCGCCCTCCTCCTCTGCCTGGCGGCCTGCGCAACTGAGCAGACGCTCGTCGCCGAGTCGCCGAGCTGCTGCCGCCGGCGCTCTGCGACCTCGTCGCGCAGGCCCAGCTCCCGCGAATCGGTACCGGAAGAGTGCGGTATCATCCGGCCGGGAGGAACGGCAGGTGTCCCACGCCCTCGAAGAAGTCGAGCTTCGCCGCGATTGCGAGGCGATCGTCATCCCCCACGGCTACCGCACGCAGCTGACCCAGGGGACCCGTGTTCGTCTGATGCAGCAGCTCGGGGGCTCGGTCACCGTGAGCGCCGAGTTCGGCGGGCTCTTTCGGATCGACCCCGAGGAGTTCGACGCTCTGGGGCTCGAGGCGCCGCCGGCCGAGAACGGCGTGATCGCGAACCAGCGCCCGCTCGAGGAGCGCGTCTGGGACGCCCTGCGCACCTGCTACGACCCCGAGATTCCGGTCGACATCGTCGAGCTCGGCCTGGTCTACGACTGCCGCGTGCTGGAACCCGGCGACGACGGACGCCACGACGTCGAGGTCAAGATGACGCTGACCGCCCCCGGTTGCGGCATGGGCGACGTGCTCACCGAGGACGTCCGGCACAAGCTCGAGAAGTTGCCCGACGTCGGGCGGGCGCGGGTCGAGATGGTCTTCGATCCGCCCTGGAACCAGGACATGATGAGCGACGCCGCCCGCCTCCACCTCGGGTTCTTCTGAACCGCGCGTAACATCTCGCGTCCCCGGCAGTAATCTCCAATGAGGACGCGTGATGGTCGAGGCCCTGCCGGTATTCCCAGACATCCAGGTCGCCGTGCGCAGCCGCAACCGGTGGGCGGTGGCGGCCGCCATCCGGCAGGCGCTGCGCCGGGCCGGCAAGGATCGCCGCGAGATCGACCGCTTCGTCGCCGAGGCCCTGGCCGCCGAGGATCCGGAGCGACTGCGCACGGTCTGCCGCCGCTGGGTCCGGCTGCAGCTGCCGAACGGCGAGAGCTTCGAAACCCACTAGACTGCGGGCATCCGACCGTCGACACCGAATCCGATCGCGCCTGAGGCCGCA
>DATHYZ010000016.1:0-7689 GCA_035458865.1 Candidatus Limnocylindrales bacterium | reverse complement strand
GGACGGAGCCAAGGGGGGCCGCCTCGACGGTCAGCCGGAGGTCCGGCCACCGGACCACGCACGGACCATCGACGCCGACGTATGCGTGGTCGAGCCAGCGGGTGCCGAGGTCGGAGGGTTCGCGCAGGTCGGTCGGGCCGTCGACGGGGATGGTTCGTCCCGACGGGATGAGGTCCTCGCTGGTCTCCAGCACCTCGTCGGCAGGCACGGTCACGGACACCGGCTCGCCGGGCTCCCGCCGGAACCAGGGATGCCACCCGACGGCGACCGGCATGGCCGCCTCGGCCCGGACGTCGATCGTGAAGGTGATCGCGTCCGCCTCGAGGGCGATCATCTGGCGCGCCTCGCCCGGGAAGGGCCAGCCGCCGGGTCCCAGGTCGCAGACGAGCTCGACGGAGTGGTCGTCACCCGCGACGACCCGCCAGGGCTGCTCGAAGGCGAGGCCGTGGATCGCATGGGCCCCGAAGTTGCGGGGCAGGTCGAGGGACGTGTCGCGCCACGCCAGGTGGCCGTCGGCCATCCGTCCGACCCACGGGATCATCGGGAACGAGCCCCAGCTGATGGAGGGCAGGGGGGCGTCGGGGTCGGGTCTGGTGATGAGCCGCTGGCGCCCCCCGACCACCAGCGACGCCAGTCGCCCGCCGGCGATCGGGTCGACGACGGCCTCGACCGACCCCGCGACGAGCCGGACGGTCACGTTCGATCTCCGCCGTCGGTCAGCTCGGCGGCGAGATCGCGGACCCGGCGGAGGCGCTCGAGGAGGGCGTGGTCCGGCGGCACCGGGTCGAGGCGGACGTCGGCGGTCGACGTCGCCGCCCACCGGCGGGCGATCGCCGGACCGGATCCCCCGGTCAGCACGGCCGCGGCCTGGACGGCGGCCCCGACGGCCACGAGCTCCCGCTCGGCGGGGACGCGGACCGGGCGACCCGACAGCCTCCGGGCGGTCTCCTGCCAGATCCGGCCCTCGGCGCCGCCGCCGATGAGCGTCAGTGGGGCGTCGGGCGGGATGCCGCCGACCAGCTCCCCGATCCGGTCGAGGGCGTCGAGGAGGCCGGCGAGGGCGCCCTCGTACGTCGCCATGAGGATCGCCCCCGGCTCGCTGGCGTGGCGCAGCCCGACGATGGTGGCGCTCGCGCCGGGCAGGTTCGGGGTCCGCTCCCCGTCGAACCAGGGGAGGACGACGACCCCACCGGACGGCGCGACGGCTTCCCGGTCGCTGCCGAGCCAGTCGGCGACCCGGTCGACCGCCAGGGTGCAGTTGAGGGTGCAGGCGAGCGGCAGGAAGCGGCCGGTCGCGTCGGCGAAGCCCGCGACCACGCCGCTCGGGTCCACGGCCCGCCGCTCGGACACAAGGTAGGCGGTCCCCGACGTGCCCAGGCTCATCACCGGCTCGCCGGGCCCGACCGCGAGCCCGAGCGCGGCTCCCATGTTGTCGCCGGTCCCCGGGCCGACGATGGTTCCCGACGGAAGACCCAGGTCCTCGGCTACCGCCGCCCGGATCGTCCCGGCCGGCTCCTGGGGCCCCAGGACCTCCGGCAGCATGCCGGGATCCACGTCGACCGTCGGCAGGGCTAGGGCATCCTCCAGGTATCCACCGGTCCTCGTCGACCACCAGCCGGTCCCGGATGCATCACCCCGGTCGGTGGCCGCGCGCCCGGTCAGCCGCTCGGTCAGGAAGTCGTGCGGCAGGCGGATCGCCCGGGTCGCTCGCGCCGCCTCGGGCTCGGTGCGCCGGAGCCAGGCCCAGCGGGTGATCGTGAACGACGGCACCAGGACGCTGCCCACCCGGTCCGCCCAGGCCTCGGGACCCCAGGCGGCCACGAGGTCGTCGGCGTCGGGAGCCGACCGCGTGTCGTTCCAGAGCACGGCCGGCCGCACGGGCCGACCCTCGCCGTCGAGGGTGACCAGCCCATGCTGCTGGGCGGCGACCGAGATCGCCCCGATCTCGCTCGCCACGCCGGTGGCCCGGAGGGCGGACGCGAGGGCGGTCCACCAGCCCTCGGGGTCGCTCTCCCGCGCGCCGCCGGTCCCCGCGACCTCGTGGGGAGCTCGAGCCTCCGCCACCCGCCGACCGGTCTCCGGGTCGATGACGACGACCTTCGTCGACTGGGTCGAGCTGTCGACGCCCGCGACCAGTCCTCCTCGTCGTGTCGTCATCGTCGCTCCTCGTCGGCCTGCGTTGGTCCATGGCCCGGCCGCCGGCCGGATCGGCGGTCGTCCGGGCCAAGGGTGACAAAGCTTCGGGGGGCCTGCACGCTGCGCCGGCGCGGCTGCCGACCGAGCGCGCTGCCGGGGTCCGGACCCGGGTTGTGCTTCAATGCCCGTGGGTCGTCGGCGGGACCACCCTGGTGGCGGGCGGCGGTCCGCTGATGTCGGCGATGCGCGAGGCGGTGAGGATGATGAGGAAGGCGGCGCGGGCTGCCGGATTGCCCGTCGCGCTCCTGGTCACGACCCTGGCCGCCATGACGGTGACCGCGGCCGTGATGGGCGCCATCGAACCCGGTCCACCGGAGCCGCCCCGCCCCCCGGTCTACGTCGAGGAGGCCGTTGCGGCCGGGATCGCCCACGTGTACGACGGCGAGTTCGAGTACTTCGTGGGCGGCGGGGTCGCCGCCTTCGACTGCGACGACGACGGTCGCCAGGACCTCTACATCGCGGGCGGCACGGCCCCGGCGAGCCTCTACCGCAACCTGAGCCCGACCGGCGGAGCGCTTCGGTTCGAACGGATCGCCGCACCCGAGACCGACCTGGAGCGGGTCGTCGGCGCGTACCCGCTCGATGTCGATGGCGACGGCCGGGTCGACCTGGCCGTCCTCCGGCGCGGCGAGAACGCGGTCCTGCGGGGCCTGGGCGACTGCGCCTTCGAGCGGGCCAACGAGGCCTTGGCCATCGACGGTGGCGACCAGTGGACCGTGGCCTTCAGCGCGACCTGGGAGGCCGGCGCCAGCCGACCGACGCTTGCCTTCGGGAACTACCTGTCGATCGACGAGGCCGGGGCCACCGACTACACCTGCGCGGACCACCAGCTCCTGCGACCCGACGCCGCGGGCAGCGGCTACGCCGCGCCGATCGCTCTCGCTCCGGGCTGGTGCACCCTGTCGCTCCTCTTCAGCGACTGGGACCGCTCCGGCCGGCGCGATCTGCGGATGACGAACGACCGTCACTACTACCGCGACGGCGAAGACCAGCTCTGGCGGATCGAGCCCGGCGTCGCCCCGCGGCTCTACACCCGGGAGGATGGCTGGCAGCAGCTCGTCATCTGGGGGATGGGCATCGCCAGCGAGGACGTGACCGGCGACGGCTACCCGGAGGTGGTCCTGACGAGCCAAGGCGACAACAGGTTCCAGGAGCTGGTCGATGGTCCTACACAGCCGACGTACGCGGACTCGGCCCTCCGACGCGGCACGACGGCCCACCGGCCGTTCACCGGCGACCAGACGCTGCCGTCGACCGCCTGGCACCCCGAGTTCGCCGACGTCAACAACGACGGCTTGATGGACCTCTACCTGAGCAAGGGCAACGTGGAGGCACAGGACGGCTACGCGCTCGAGGATCCGAGCGACCTGCTGCTCGGCCTCCCCGACGGCACCTTCGTCGAGTCCGCGCGGGAGGCGCATCTCCTGAGCTTCGGGCGAAGCCGAGGAGCCGCCCTCGTGGACCTCAACCTGGACGGCCTGCTCGACCTGATCGAGGTGAACCGCCGCGAGAACGTGAAGCTGTTCCGCAACACCGGCGCCGCAACCGGTGACGGCGCGTCGACGGGCGGCGCCGCGGTGCCGATGGGGCACTGGCTGGCCCTGCGTCTCCGCCAGGACGGCGGCAACCGCGACGCGATCGGAGCCTGGGTGGAGGTCCGGGCCGGTGACCGGACGACGCAGCGCGAGGTGGCCATCGGCGGCGGCCATGCCGGGGATCAGCTCGGCTGGGTCCACGTCGGGCTCGGTGACCGCGACCGCGCCGACGTCCGGATCCACTGGCCCGACGGCGAGGTGGGGCCGTGGGCGTCGGTCGCCGCCGACGGCTTCTACGTGGTCGAGCGGGGGTCGGAGGCGCCGACCTCATGGCAGCCGCCCCAGGGATGAACGGAGGATGACCATGACCGCCCGGCTCGCGCACCTGGAGCTGCCGGAGTTCGGGGTCTCGAAGGTGGGCCCCGTGCTGCCGGACGCCCTCTACCAGCGGCGTCTCGAGGCGCTGCGCGGGCGTGCCGACGACCGCGGGTACGACCGGCTCGTGGTCTACGCCGACCGCGAGCACAGCGCCAACATCGCCTACCTGAGCGGCTTCGATCCTCGATTCGAGGAGGCGATCCTCGTCGTCGGCCCCGACGGACCGCCGGCGATCCTCGTCGGCAACGAGTGCCGGGGCATGGCGACCGCGGCGCCCCTCCCGATGCGCCCGATCCTGTTCCAGGACCTCAGCCTGCCGAGCCAGCCGCGCGACCGGTCGCGGCCGCTGGGCGCCATCCTGGCCGACGAGGGCATCGGCCCCGGGGCCAGGGTGGGCGTCGTCGGCTGGAAGACGTTCGCCGATCGCGCCACGCTCGAGGTGCCGGCCTATCTCGTCGACGAGCTCCGCTCGCGCACCGGTCCGGGCGGCCTCGTCGAGAACGCGACCGACCTGCTCATCGACCCGGCCGACGGTCTTCGCGTCGTCAACGAGGTGGAGCAGCTGGCGGCCTTCGAGCACGCCGCCTGCCGGACCTCGGAGGGCCTCCGCCGGTTGCTGGCGGGACTGCGGCCCGGGATGACCGAGCGCGAGGCGGTGGGCCTGCTCGAGTGGGACGGCACGCCGCTGTCGTGCCACCTGATGCTGTCGAGCGGCCCTCGGGCGGCGCTCGGCCTGCTCAGCCCGGGCGACCGGGTCATCGAGCGGGGCGACCCGTTCACCGTGGCCTTCGGGATCTGGGGTGCCCTGAACTGCCGGGCCGGATGGGTCGTGGAGGACGCCGACGAGCTGCCGCCGCCGATCCGCGACTACGTGGACCGGCTCGTGGGCCCCTACTTCGAGACCGTCGCCGAGTGGTACGGCGCGCTGCGGGTCGGCCAGCGGGCGGGTGTCCTCGCCGAGATCGTGGCGCGTCGCCTGGGCGACCCGTTCTTCGGCATCTTCCTGAACGCCGGCCACCAGATCCATCTCGACGAGTGGGTCAACTCGCCCGTCTTCACCGGGTCGGGGATCGAGCTGCGGTCGGGGATGGCCTTCCAGGTCGACATCATCCCGGCGACCGGGACCGACCACTTCACGACGAACATCGAGGATGGCATCGCCCTGGCCGACGAGGACCTGCGGGCGGAGCTGGCGAGCCGGTTCCCGGAGGCCTGGGGGAGGATCCAGCGACGCCGGGCCTTCATGCGCGACGCGCTGGGCATGGACCTCCACCCCGACGTCCTGCCCTTCTCGAACCTGCCCGCCTTCCTGCCGCCCTTCCTCCTGCGGCCGGACCGCGCGATGACCCTGGTGGGCTGAGGCGGCCACGGTGGACGACCTGCGGCCCGGACCGGCGGACGAGCGAGCAGCTTCGGCTGGCCGTCCGCGCCGCCGTGCCGCGGGGATCGCCGGCCTGTTCGTCGCCGCGGCACTCCTGGGCGTGGGGCTCGGCATCGCCCGACCCTGGGTGGATCCGGACGCCTGCACGCCGGTGCCGCCCCATCCGGGCTGGTCCGTCGCCCGCGAGTGGAACGAGGTGCTGCTCGACGCCATCCGCCGTGACCTGCCGGCCCCGACCGTCCACGCGCGCAACCTCTATCACGTCTCCGCGGCGATGTGGGACGCCTGGGCCGCCTACGACCCGGTGGCCTCCGGCGTCTTCGTCCACGAGAAGGTCGAGGTCGGCGATCCGGACGCCGCCCGGCGCGAGGCGATGAGCTACGCCGCCTACCGGATCCTGGAGTCCCGCTACCTGGCGTCGCTCGGGGCGTCCGACACCATCCCCGCTCTCGATGGGTTGATGGCGGCCCTGTGCTATCCGACCGAGACGACCGAGACGGAAGGTCGGTCGCCGGCGGCCCTCGGCAACCGGATCGCGGAGACGATCCTGGCTGCCGGTCTGGCCGACGGGTCGAACGAGGCCGAAGGCTACGCGGACCCGAGCTACCAGCCGGTCAACCCGCCGCTCGTCGTGGCCGAGCCGGGCACCACGCTGGCCGACCCGGACCGCTGGCAGCCGCTCCAGCTGGCCCAGATGATCTCGCAGAACGGTATCCCCATCGCCGACGGGGTCCAGCAGTTCATCGGCCCGCACTGGGGGCAGGTGACCAGCTTCGCCCTGGCGCCCGCCGTGAGCGACGGCGTTCCGGTGGACCCGGGGCCACCGCCGCGTCTCGACGACCCGGAGACCGCCCAGGCCTATCGCGACCAGGCCGTCGATGTCCTCCGCTACAGCGCCCTGCTCGACCCGGCGGACGGCGAGCGGATCGACATCTCGCCCGGTTCGTACGGCGACAACCCGCTGGGCACGAACGACGGGACCGGCCGCCCGCTGAACCCGGTGACGGGGGAGCCCTACGAGCCCGTCGTCGTCGCCCGGGCCGACTTCGCCCGGGTCCTGGCGGAGTTCTGGGCCGACGGGCCCGACTCCGAGACCCCGCCGGGCCACTGGAACACCATCGCGAACACCGTGTCGGACGAGCTCGACCCGGAGCTCCGGATCGGCGACAACGGGGAGGTCGTCGGGCGGCTCGAGTGGGACGTCAAGCTGTACCTGGCGCTCAATGGCGCCACCCACGACGCGGCCATCGCCGCCTGGGGCCTCAAGGGTCACTACGACTCCATCCGGCCGATCTCGATGATCCGGTACATGGGCGGGCTCGGGCAGTCGAGCGACCCGACCGGGCCGTCGTACGACCCGAACGGCCTGCCGCTCGTCGACGGCCTCGTCGAGGTGGTGACGGAGGCGTCGAGCCGGCCGGGCCAGCGGCATGCCGGGCTGGCGGACCATGTCGGCGAGATCGCGGTCCGGGCTTGGCTCGGCACCCCGGACGATCGGAAGCACGAGGTCGGAGGCGTGGGCTGGGTCCGAGCCGTCGAGTGGGTCCCGTACCAGATGCCGACCTTCGTCACCCCATCGTTCGCCGGCTACATCTCGGGTCACAGCACCTTCAGCCGGGCGGCGGCCGAGGTCCTGGCCGGGTTCACCGGGAGCGAGTACTTCCCCGGCGGGATCGGCGAGTGGACCATCCCGGCAGGATCGCTCGAGTTCGAGGCCGGCCCGACGACGTCCGTGACCCTCAGCTGGGCCACCTACTTCGATGCCGCGGACCAGGCCGGGATCTCGCGGCTCTACGGCGGGATCCACATCGCCGCCGACGACTTCGCCGGGCGCCGGGTCGGGTCAGGGATCGGTCGGGCCTGCTGGGAGCAAGCCCAGCGGCTGTACGCGGGGGAGGCTCCGGTCAAGGGGTAGGAGAGCCGGACTCGTCCGGACGATACGCTAGAATGTCCGGCGCTGGCGGAGTAGCTCAGTGGTAGAGCAGGGGACTCATAAGCCCTTGGTCGGTGGTTCGAATCCGCCCTCCGCTACCACCCTCGCAAGCACGGATCGGCCCCCCCGGGTGACCCGGAGGGGCCGCTGGATCCCTGCCGTGACGCGATCCGGAGGGCGATCCGGCCGGCGACCCCATGGACGGGCCCGGGCCACCCGCGAGCGGGCTGTTGCGCGAGGCGAGGCCGGGCGGCCCACGGGGCGGG
>DATHYZ010000015.1:0-3529 GCA_035458865.1 Candidatus Limnocylindrales bacterium | reverse complement strand
CGGCGGACCCATCGTCGCCGCGACCGACTGGGTCAAGTCCGTGCCGGAGATGATCGCCCGCTGGCTGCCGGCCGACTACGTGCCGCTGGGGACGGACGGCTTCGGGCGGAGCGACACCCGCGAGGCCCTTCGGACCTTCTTCGAGATCGACCCGCCGACGATCGCCGCTGCCGTCATCGCGTCGCTCGTCCGCGACGGGACGATGGACGCGGAACGCGGCACCAGGGCCATCGCCGACCTGGGCGTCGATCCGGACAAGGCAGATCCGCTCGACCTCTAGGCTGCCCGACCGACCCAGCGTGGCTCGGGATCAGGCCGGGCCCGCCGCGGGGGGCGCGGCGTCCGCGGTCCGCCGAAGGCGCCAGCCGACCCAGGCCGTCCCACCTGCGGCGACCAGCAGCCAGCCGGCCGTCGCTGCCAGGAGGAGCAGGCCGATGCCGAGCGGCTGGCCGACCCCGGCGAACGCTTCTCCCGACTCGAAGCGACCGGCCAGCGCCTCGAAACGGCGCTCGAGCGACCGCAGGTCGACGGCGATGGGACCCAGGCTGTCGTCCAGGTCGGCGAGGTCGCTCGAGAGCTGGGTCAGCTCCCGTGACGTCCGTCGGAGGTCGTCGGCGAACGTGTCGAAGGTGGCGGCGACGTCCGCGAGCGGCTGCTGGCCGAAGATCGTGAAATCGAGGGCTCCGGCGAGGTCGGCGGTGGCCGTCGCCAGCGTGGCCAGCGTGCCGGAGGTCTCCCGGACCGCATCCGAGCCCGAGCCGAGGGCGGAGCGGGCGCGCTCGGTGGTGACGACGGCGTCGCCGATGGCAGCGGATGCCTCCCGGAGCGAGGTCGCCACGTCCGCCCCGACGTCGGCCAGGTGGTCGTCAAGGGTGAAGGCCGAGAGGGAGCCCGCGATGAGCGCCGCGGTCAGGGCGCCCGCCAGGACGACCCCACTCGTCCCGAAGACCAGCAGGGCCAGGGCGAGCCGGTCGACGGGGATCCCCAGGCGGTCCACGGGTCGATGGTAGCGGTGTCCGGGCTGGCCGCGCACTCCTGACGCAGGCTCCGCTGCCCCTGGGCCCGCCATGGCCGTTCGGCCTTCCAGACTGGGCCAAGGGTCGCTTGCTCCCATGACTCAAGGGCGCTTGACCTCGGGACCACGGGTCGTCTAGATTGGCCCCACTCGGCGGCTGGAGGCCGCGTCCCATCTCGCCACCCCACGGAGGGAGCATCCGGTGGAGCTCGGCTCGTTCACGTCCGGCCTGCTGACCGGCCTGCGCGAGGGCGTCGAAGCAGCCCTGATCGTCAGCATCATCCTCGCCTACCTGGTCCGGACGGGGAATGGCCGGCACGCCGGCCGGATCTGGCTCGGCGTGGTCGGAGCCGTGGCGGTCAGCGCCGTCATCGGGATCGCGCTCTTCTCGACCGTGGGCGCCTTCGAGGAGCCCTACGAGCAGATCTTCGAAGGCCTGACGATGCTGCTCGCGGCCAGCGTCGTGACCTGGATGCTCTTCTGGATGCGCCGCCAGGCGGGCAGCGTGAGCGGCGAGCTGCGCGCCTCGGTCGACCGGGCGCTCACGGAGGGGAGCCTCTGGGGCCTGACCTTCCTGGCCTTCATCGCGGTCATCCGCGAGGGGATCGAGACCGCTCTCTTCCTGGTCGGGCAGGCCAGCGCCGCGCAGGCCGGCAGCGAGGCGGGTGCTCTCGCGGTCCTGCTCGGGGCGATCGCCGGCCTGGGCATCGCCGTCGCGATCGGCTACGGCTTCTACCAGGGCAGCCGCCGCATCGACCTGGTCCGGTTCTTCCGGTGGACCGGCGTGCTCCTGATCTTCATCGCCGCCGGCCTCGTCTCCTACGCCGTCCACGAGTTCGTCGAGGCCGGGATCATCACGATCGGCACCCAGACCGCGTGGGACCTCAGCGCGATCCTGCCTCACGCGCAGGACTCCGGGAACCTGCTGGGGATGATGCTCCGGGCGATGTTCGGGTACAGCGCCACGCCGGAGGTCGTCGCCGTGGTCGCCTGGGTCGCCTACATCGGGATCGTCCTGCCGCTCTACCTGCGGCCGGTCAAGCCGCGGCCGGTCGAGGCAGCACCGCGTGCGGAGACGGCACCGGGCGCCTGACGGCACTCAGCCGGAGCCGGCCCTCACCACGAAGAGCCGGCCGGCGAGGTCGGTGACGTACAGCTCGCCCAGGTCGTCCTCGCCGAAGGATGAGATCGTCGCCCCGGTCTCGGCGAGGAGCAGCGGCGCCTGGGGCTCCGGCCCGCCCGACGAGACGCCCCAGATGCGACCGGAGCAGTAGTCGGCGAAGACGTAGACGCCGGCAAGCTCGGGCATGGTCGGGCCGCGGTAGACGTAGCCGCCCGTGACCGCGCAGCCCTGGTCGTGACCGTACTCCGCGAGTGGGAGGACGAGGCCCTCCTGGTCGCATGCCGTCCCGCCCGGGAAGCAGGCCGAGCCCTCCATGCGGGCCCAGCCGAGATTCGCGCCCCGACCCCCGCCGTCGGCGGCGGTCAGCCGGTCGACCTCCTCGATGGCTCCCTGACCGACGTCGCCGATCCAGAGGTCGCCCGTGGCTCGGTCGAACGAGAAGCGCCAGGGGTTCCGGAGGCCGAGCGCCCAGATCTCTGGCAGGGCTCCGTCGACGCCGACGAACGGGTTGTCGTCGGGGACGGCGTAGGCGGCGTCCGGGTCGGCCGTGTCGACGCCGATCCGCAGGATCTTGCCGAGGTGTGTGCCCAGGCGCTGGCCATTGCCCAGCGGGTCACCACCCGACCCCCCGTCGCCCAGGGCGACGTAGAGGTAGCCATCCGGCCCGAAGGCGATGTCGCCGCCGTTGTGGTTGGGGAACGGCTGCTCCACTCGGAGCAGCGCCCGGATCGAGGACGCGTCGACGACGTCCGGGTCCGACGAGACACGGGCCTCCGCGATGACGGTCGTCCCCTCGCGGTCGGTGAAGTCCACGAACACCCGATCGTCGCCGTCGCCGAAGCGGGGATGGAAGGCGAGGCCCAGCAGACCGCGCTCGCCGCCCGATCCGACGAGACCCTCGATGTCGAGGAAGGGTCGATCCGCCAGGACGCCATCACGAACGATCCGGATGCGCCCCGACTGCTCGACGACGAACAGCCGGCCGCTGTCGTCCCCGGCCGACCGGACGGCCACCGGCGAGGCGAGTCCGCCGACGACCGGCTCGAGGAGGATCGCGATGCCGCTCGGGTCACCGGGTGCCGGCGCCGAGGGGGACGGGCTCGGGCTCCCGGGCCCGCTGGCGCGCGCGGACGGTGATGGCTGCGTCGACGGCGAGGGGAGCGGCATCGGCGTCGGCTGGGGCGTCGCGGGAGACGGCGTCGGGCCAGAGCCGCAGGCCGTGACGACCAGGGCGAGCAGTCCTGGCGCGAGGAGGCCACCGGCTCCGGGAAGGGGGTGGGTCCTCATGGTGAGTGTCGTACGCTTCCGGCTCGCGCCTGGATCGCCGCAGCCCGGCAGGCGGAACGGACCGACCGACCCGGAGGTGCCATGCACGCCCACGATCTCGCCGA
>DATHYZ010000014.1:0-6401 GCA_035458865.1 Candidatus Limnocylindrales bacterium | reverse complement strand
GTTGTCGCGCCCGTCATGGCTCCCCTTGGCCACCAGCGCCCCGGTGGCCCCGGTCACCTCGCCGCCGTCCGGGTCGAGCAGGACGAACCGGATCGCATGCTCCTGGCCGAGCTCGCTCGCCGTGACGAGCAGGCCCACCACCAGGCAGAGATGCGGCTGGCGGAGCGGGAAGCTCGAGCCGCCGATCCGGTTGATCCCCCCGCCGAGGACGTTGAACTTCTGGCCGGGGACCGTTTGGGCGGCGTCAGCCAGGAAGGCGAAGTCGATCTCGGGCATCGGTCAATGGTAGCGCCCGTCGGCGGCGACCCCCACCTGGGTCCGTCAGCCGGCCCGGACGGCGTCCCACTCGGAGCGCAGGATCGCCATCCGGTAGACGTCGCAGAACGCTCCGGCCCGGAACATCGCGTGTCGGAGCGTTCCCTCGCGGACGAAGCCGAGCTTCTCGTACACGTGGACGGCCGGGCCGTTGTCGACGTAGACGTCGAGCCAGATCCGCTCGAGGCGGAGCTCATCGAACCCGAAGCCCAGCACGGCCCGCATGGCGTCCGTGCCGAGGCCCTGGCCGCGGTCCTCGCCGAGGGCGATGCCGAGCTGGGCCGAGCCGTTGGCCGGGTCGATGTCACCCAGCCCGACCGACCCGATCGGCTGGCCGCTCTCCCGTCGGCAGATGACGAAGTACCAGAGGTCCGTGCCGTGACGCTCCGCCATCCTGTCGAACCAGCGCTCCTCGCCGATCCTCGAGAGCGGGGCTCGCTGGCCGAGGAACCGCGACGTGTCGGCATCGCCGAGCCAGCGGATGAACCTCGGGATGTCGTCGCGCTCGGCGGGGCGCAGGTAGACGCCACCGCTGGCGAGCATCGGCCGCTCGTGCCGGGTCACGGCACCGTCGTGCGCCTGCCCTGCCATGTCGAACCTCCTACCGGGACGCCGTCGCCCTCGCCCGCTTGCGCGTCGATCCGACCGCCTCGACCACCTTCGACCGCCCGTTGCCCTTCGTCCGGGGGGCGCGACCGGCCGCCTCCGCGAACGAGACGTCGGACAGCGGGACCAGCGGCTCCCCGCGCAGCACCCGGGCCAGGTACTCGCCGGTCGCCGACCCCGGCGTGCCCGCCACGGACTCCGGCGTGCCCTCCGCGACGATCCGCCCGCCCCGGTGACCGCCCTCCGGGCCCAGGTCGATGATCCAGTCCGCCGTCTTGATGACGTCGAGGTTGTGCTCGATGACGAGGACCGTGTTGCCGGCGTCGACGAGCCGGTGGAGGACGTGGAGGAGCTTGTCCACGTCGGCGAAGTGCAGGCCGGTCGTGGGCTCGTCGAGGACATAGAGGGTCCTCCCGGTCGCCCTCCGCGACAGCTCGGTCGAGAGCTTCACCCGCTGGGCCTCGCCCCCCGACAGCGTCGTCGCCGGCTGGCCCAGGTGGATGTAGCCGAGGCCCACGTCGTTGAGCGTCCGCAGCTTCGTCGCGACCTTGGGCACCGGCGCGAAGACCTCGATGGCCTCCTCGACCGTCATCTCCAGGACGTCGGCGATGGAGCGGCCCTTGTAGTGGATCTCGAGCGCCTCGCGGTTGTAGCGCTTGCCGTGGCAGACCTCGCAGGGCACGTAGACGTCGGGGAGGAACTGCATCTCGATCTTGATGATCCCGTCGCCCTTGCAGTGCTCGCAGCGCCCACCCTTCACGTTGAAGCTGAAGCGACCCGGCCCGTAGCCGCGGACGCGGGCCTCGGGAACGCCAGCGAACAGCTCCCTGATCGGCCCGAAGAGGCCGGTGTAGGTCGCCGGGTTGGAGCGCGGGGTCCGGCCGATCGGGCTCTGGTCGATCTCGATGACCTTGTCGACGTGCTCGACGCCCTCCAGGGCCTCGTGGGCGCCGGGCGCCTCGCGGGCGCCCGACAGCTCGCGGGCCAGGGCGCGGTACAGGACCTCGGTCACGAGGGTGCTCTTGCCGGAGCCGGAGACGCCGGTGACCGCGACGAACGCGCCGAGCGGGACGCGCACGTCGAGATCCTTGAGGTTGTGCTCCCGGGCGCCTCGGACGACGAGATCGCTCCCGTTCCCGGGACGACGAGCCTCGGGGATGGGGACCTGGAGGTCGCCGCGGAGATACGCGCCGGTGATCGACCGCGGCTCCGAGACGATGGCCTCGAGCGGGCCGTTCGCGATGATCTCGCCGCCGTGCTCCCCGGCACCCGGACCGATGTCGACGACCCAGTCGGCCGTCCGGATCGTCTCCTCGTCGTGCTCGACCACGAGGACGGTGTTGCCAAGGTCGCGGAGCCGGGTGAGCGTCGCGATCAGCTTCGCGTTGTCGCGCTGATGCAGGCCGATCGACGGTTCGTCGAGGATGTAGAGGACCCCCATGAGCGACGTGCCGATCTGGGTCGCCAGCCGGATCCGCTGGGCCTCTCCGCCCGACAGGGTCACGCTGGTCCGGTCGATGGTCAGGTAGTCGAGCCCCACGTCGACGAGGAAGCCGAGCCGGGCCATGAGCTCCTTGCGGACCTGGACGGCGATCGTCCGCTCCCGCTCGGTGAGCCGCTCCGGCAGGTCGGTGACCCAGGCCAGGGCCTCGGTGACGGCCATGTTCGAGACGTCCCAGATGTTCCGTCCGTCGACCGTGACCGCGAGGGCCTCCGGGCGCAGCCGCCGACCCTCGCAGGTCTGGCACGGCCGGTTGACCATGTACTTCTCGATCTCCGTCCGGATGTAGTCGGAGTCGGTCTCCCGGTAGCGCCGCTCGAGGTTCGTGACGACGCCCTCGAACGTCGCCTGGTAGGTGTTCTCGCCCCGCTCGTGGCGATAGCGGACGACGACCTTCTCCTCCTTCGGTGACCGAAGAAGGTGCTCGACCGCCCGCGCCGGCAACTCCCGGACCGGGGCCTCGAAGTCCCAGCCGTGAGAGCGGCAGACCGCCTCGAGGATCTTGAGGCGCCAGGACGCCTCGGCCGGCATCTTCGACCACGGCACGAGCGCACCGCGGGCGAGGCTCTTCGAGCGGTCCGGGATGACGAGGTCGGGGTCGACCTCCAGGCGCGTCCCCAGGCCCGTGCAGGTGGGACAGGCGCCGTGCGGTGAGTTGAACGAGAAGCTGCGCGGCTCGAGCTCGTCCATGGTGAACCCGTCGTACGGGCAGGTGAACCGCTCCGAGTAGCGCCGCTCCTCGAAGGCCGGTGCCTCGTCCTCGCGGGGGGCCGGGGCGACGATCACGATGCCCTCGCCAAGGCGCAGCGCCGTCTCCACCGAGTCCGCCAGACGAGCGGCGTCGGGATCCGGCAGGGCGGTGCCGGTGGACGGGTCGACCGGCCGGCCGTTGGCATCGCGCTCCCAGCCCTCGGGCGCCTCGGCGCGACGGACGACGTAGCGGTCGACGACGACCTCGATCGAGTGGCGCTTGTACTTCTCGAGCTTGGGCGCGTCGGCGAGGTCGTACATGATGCCGTCGACCCGGACCCGCACGAAGCCCTGGCGACGGGCTGCCTCGAAGACACGGTCGCCTTCGGTCTTGCGGTCCTTCACCAGCGGCCCCAGGACGAGCAGGCGGGTCCCCTCCGGGAGGGTCAGGACCTGGTCGACGATCTGCTGGACCGTCTGGCGCTGGATCTCGTGGCCGTCGGGACAGTGGGGTCGCCCCACGCGGGCGAAGATCAGGCGGAGGTGGTCGTAGATCTCGGTGACCGTCCCGACGGTGGAGCGCGGGTTCCGGCTGGCGCCCTTCTGGTCGATGGAGATCGCCGGCGACAACCCGTCGATCTGGTCGACGTCGGGCTTCTCCATCTGCCCCAGGAACTGGCGGGCGTAGGCGGACAGGCTCTCGACGTAGCGTCGCTGGCCCTCGGCGTAGATGGTGTCGAACGCGAGGCTGGACTTACCGCTCCCCGAGAGACCCGTGATGACCACGAGCCGGTCGCGCGGGAAGGCGACGTCGACGTCCTTGAGGTTGTGTTCGCGCGCGCCGCGCACGACGATCCGGTCGGAGGGCACGGGCCTAGTCTACGGCTTTCGCGACACAGGTGGGAGGCCCAAACCGAACGCCTGTTCGGGTAGCTAGTAGCCTCGAGGTCGTCGCCGCTGCGACGGGCGCTGGCCGGTCCGCTTGCGGACGTTCGGGGTCACGCTGCGGTCCCAGGTCGGCCGGTCGAGCCAGCGGGCCTGCCAGCCGGAATCGTCGTCGTCGTGCTCGTCGCGGATGCCGGGGAGCCAGTCGGAGGCGGTCGCCGCCAGGGTCTCGTCGTCGTCCCCGTCACCGACCGGGGCGACGGTCACCGCCGTCACCTCCAGGATCCGCTCCGGCACCGGCTCGGCTCCGCGGTCCGGCGCGCCTGCCCCGCTCCGCCCGGGTCGGCGTGAGGCCGCCCGCTCGGCGGCCCGACCGACGATCACCGACTGGTCCTGCTCGAGGACCCGCAGCCGGACCTGCTGGATCTCGTCCCGCAGCGCGGCGGCGCGCTCGAACTCCAGCTGCTTCGCGGCGGACCGCATCTCCGCCTCCATCTGGCTGAGGAGCTTCTCGATGGCGGCCTCGTCCTCCTGGCTCAGGGCCCGCTCGACCAGCTGCTCCCGCTCGGAGGTGTAGACGACCGTCGACTCGGCGACCGAGCGGAGCCGCTCGTTGAGGTCGTGGATGTCCTTGACGATCGTCGCCGGGACGATGCCGTGCTCCTCGTTGTAGCGCTCCTGGACGGACCGGCGGCGGTTCGTCTCGTCGATGGCCGCCTGCATCGACTCGGTCACCCGGTCGGCGTACATCACCACCTCGCCGCCGACGTTGCGGGCAGCCCGGCCGATCATCTGGATGAGCGACCAGGCGCTCCGCAGGAAGCCCTCCTTGTCGGCGTCGAGGATCGCCACGAGGGTCACCTCGGGCAGGTCGATGCCCTCGCGGAGGAGGTTGATGCCGACGATGACGTCGTAGATGCCCAGGCGGAGATCGCGCAGGATCGCCACCCGCTCGAGCGTGTCGACCTCGCTGTGGAGGTAGCGGACCTTGACCCCGAGCTCGTGGAGGTAGTCCGCCAGGTCCTCGGCCATCTTCTTCGTCAGGGTCGTGACGATGGCCCGCTCGCCCCGGTCGACGCGAACCTTGATCTCCTCGAGGAGATCGTCGATCTGGCCCTCGGTCGGACGGACGTGGACGACCGGGTCCACGATGCCCGTCGGCCGGACCAGCTGCTCGACGATCCGCTCGGAGCGCTCCAGCTCGTACGGCCCGGGCGTGGCGCTCATGAAGACCACCTGGTTCACGGTCGCCTCGAACTCCTCGAAGGTCAGCGGTCGGTTGTCGAGGGCCGACGGGAGGCGGAAGCCGAAGTCGACGAGGATCTCCTTGCGGGTCCGATCGTTCTTGTACATGCCCACGACCTGGGGCACGGTCATGTGGCTCTCGTCCACGACCAGCAGCCAGTCGGGCGGGAAGTAGTCGAGCAGGGTCCACGGCCGGCTGCCCGCCTCGCGCCGGGCGAGGTGGCGCGAGTAGTTCTCGATCCCGGAGCAGAAGCCGAGCTCGCGCATCATCTCGAGGTCGAAGATGGTCCGCTGCCGAAGGCGGGCCGCCTCCAGGGCCCGGCCCTCCGCCTCGAGCTGGCCGACCCGCTCCTCCATCTCGGCCTCGATGTCGACGACCGCCGCCATGAGCTTGTCGGCCGGCGTCACGAAGTGGGTCGCCGGGTAGACGTTGACCTCCTTGCGCTCGGCCAGGAGCTCGCCGGTCAGCGGGTCGAGCTCGGTGACCCGCTCCACCTCGTCGCCGAAGAACTCGACCCGGACGAGGATCTCCTCGGATGCGGGCTGGAGCTCCAGGGTGTCGCCGCGGACCCGGAAGCGCGATCGCGAGAGCGCCTGGTCGTTCCGCTGGTACTGCAGGTCGACAAGGTGCCGCAGCACGGCATCCCGCCGGTACTGGCCGCCGACCCGCAGCCGGAGCACCGTGGCCCCGTAGTCGACCGGCGCGCCCAGGCCGTAGATGCAGCTGACCGAGGCGACGATGATGACGTCGCGCCGCTCGAAGAGCGCGTGGGTCGCGGCGTGCCGGAGACGGTCGATCTCGTCGTTCCGGCTCGAGTCCTTCTCGATGTACGTGTCGCTCCGTGGCAGGTAGGCCTCGGGCTGGTAGTAATCGAAGTAGCTGACGAAGTACTCGACGGCGTTGTCGGGGAAGAACTCCCGGAACTCGGCGTAGAGCTGGGCGGCCAGGGTCTTGTTGTGCGCCAGCACGAGCGTCGGCCTGTCGTGCTTCGCGATGACCTCGGCGATGGTGTAGGTCTTGCCGGTCCCGGTCGCGCCGAGGAGCGTCTGGGAGCGCAGGCCGCGGGCCAGCCCGTCCGACAGACGCTCGATGGCCAGGGGCTGGTCGCCGGTCGGGGCGAAGGGGGCTGCGAGTCGGAAGCCGGGCACGGCCGGAGGA
>DATHYZ010000013.1:0-2572 GCA_035458865.1 Candidatus Limnocylindrales bacterium | reverse complement strand
GTCGGCGGGGATCGTGCGGAGCCGCCCGGATGCCAGGAGGTCCGCCAGGTACGCCGAGTGGTGGACGACCCGGTAGCGGCCGCCGAACTCCGGGTACTCGTTGCCCAGGCTGTTGAAGCAGTGCGGGCAGGCGGTGACGATTGTCTTCTCGCCGGCCCGGTAGCGCCCCAGCGTCTCGACGTTGGCCATGGCCAGCATCTGGAAGACGTACTCGTTGCCCATGCGACGAGCCGGATCGCCGGTGCACGATTCCTCCTGGCCCAGCACGGCGAAGCGGACGCCGGCCGCGTGGAGGCACGTCGCGACCGCCCGGGCCACCTTCCGGTTGCGCGGGTCGAAGGCGGCGGCGCAGCCGACCCAGTAGAGGACCTCCAGGTCGTCGAGGTCGCCCGCGGCGGCCACCTCGGCGGCCGTCGGGACCTCGAAGGGCAGGCCCTTCGTCCAATCGAGCCGGGCGCTCGCAGGCTGGCCCCAGGGGTTGCCCTGGACCTCCATCGCCCGGAAGGCGTTGGCCAGCTCGCCCGGGAAGCGGCTGTCCTCCAGCACGAGGTTCCGGCGCAGGCCGACGATCTTGTCGACGTGCTCGATGAGCACCGGGCAAGCCTCGACACAGGCACCGCAGGTCACGCAGTCCCAGACCGCGTCGTAGGGGATGGCGCCATCGACGATCGGGGCAGCCAGGAGGGCGGCGTCGGGTCGCCGGTCGTCGACGCCTCGGAGCGTCCGGACGTCGGGGCCGTCGGGGATCAGGTCCACGCCGTGCTCGGCGGCCTCCGACATCCGCCGGAGCCCCATGATCATCGCCCGGGGATCGAGGACCTTGCCGGTCCGGTTGGCCGGACAGGCGTCCGTGCAGCGGCCGCACTCCGTGCAGGTGAACCCGTCGAGGACGTCCTTCCAGCTGAGGTCCTGGAGCGTCCGGACGCCGAACGTCGCGTCCTCACGCTCGAGGTCCAGGGACGGCAGCTGGCCGCGCGGCTTGAGCTTCCGCATGTACACGTTCACGAAGGCCGTGTAGACGTGGAAGTGCTTGTTGAACGGGATGTACACGAGGAACGCCGCCAGGATCACGACGTGGCCCCACCAGAGCCCGGCGAACGCCGCCTCGTTGACCGCCGGGTCCAGGGACCCGAGCGGCACCGCCAGGGCGTTGGCGACGACGGCGCCGGCGATGTCCCCGTGGGCCGCGGCCTCGAAGGCCTGGGCCAGGAGCTCGGTCGCCACGACGGCGAAGATGAAGGCCAGGATGATGTACGACGTGCGGGTCGTGTACAGGCGGGCCGGGCGGCGCACGACGCGTCGGGCCCAGGCCACGGGGACGGCGGCGAGCACCGCGACCGCGAGGACGTTCTGGACCGCCAGCAGGATGGCCCACAGCGCCCCGTCGAGCGGCCAGCCCAGGATGGCCCGGGGGATCCCGCCGGTCACGATGTCGATGTTGCCGATCAGCAGGAGCGTCGACCCCAGGAACAGGGTGTAGTGGAGGACCCCGGTCCGCGGGTCCTGGAACATGCGGCTCTGGAGGATGGCGTAGGTGACCACGCCGACGGCTCGACGGGGGATCTGCGCGATGGCGCTCGGGCCCTCGGCGCGAGCCTGGGCGAAGATCCGCAGGTGCCGCGCGACGACGAGCGCGAACAGGACGAAGGCACCCCAGAAGACCGGGAAGACGAGCGGGTAGGCGGGAACCTCAGCGTAGGCGTCGAACATCCTCCCTACCCTCCTTCCTCGATGCCGTGATCGTACGGGCCGTCGAGCGTCTCGAGCGCGTGGTCCAGCAGGGCCTCGATGGCTGCCAGGGACTCGGTCGCCCCGCGCGGGCTCCCCGGCAGGTTCACCACCAGGCTGCGGCCGCAGACGCCCGAGAGCCCCCGGGACAGATCCGCCATCGGCGTGCTCTGACGACCCGCGGCCCGGATCGCCTCGGCGATGCCGGGCACCTCGTAGGTCAACACCCTGGCGGTGGCCTGGGGGGTCACGTCCCTCGGCGTGAGACCCGTGCCTCCCGTGGTCAGGACGAGCGGATGGCGGTCCGCGGCCGCGACGATGGCCGAGCCGATGGCCGCCTCGTCATCGGGCACGACGGCCCGTTCCACGGCGAACCCGAGCGCCTCGAGCCTGCCGGCCAGGGCCGCCCCGGACCCGTCCTCCCGGACCCCTGCCGCGACGCCGTCGCTGCAGGTCAGGATGCAGGCCGAGCGGACCCTGCCTCCCACCGATCCGGGCCCGTCAGGTCCGCCGCGGCGACCGGATCCGTCCGGCCGCGCGGCCACTCTTGGGTCGATGGGCGCCCTGCCCTGCGTCTTCCACCACCGGGCGGGTCCAGTCGCCGCTCTTGCCACCGGTCTTCGAGACCAGCCGGATGCTCCGGATCTCCACGCCGCGCTCGACCCCCTTGACCATGTCGTACACGGTCAGGGCCGCCACCGAGGCGGCCGTCAGCGCCTCCATCTCGACGCCCGTCGGGGCGGTCGTGGCGGCCTCCGCCCGGACGCGCAGCAGCCCGGCCGTCCGATCCGGCGTCACCTGCACGAGCAGGTCCGTGAGGGGCAGCGGGTGGCAGAGCGGGATC
>DATHYZ010000012.1:0-2900 GCA_035458865.1 Candidatus Limnocylindrales bacterium | reverse complement strand
GCCCCAGATGGGCATCTCCGTCTCCGGGAGGCGGGCCTCCTTGGTCTTCCAGGCCTCCTCGCCGACGATGCAGATCACCGGCTGGGAGAGCATCTTGTCGCCCTGCAGCGCGGCGAGTCGGATGCGCTCCATGATCGAGTACTCGTACTCGATGCCATAGCCGAGCGTGGCATTCCCCGGATGCATCACGATCCGCTCCGCGGGCAGCCCCATCTCGGTCATCAGGATCGTCAGCTGCTTCTGGATGTTGACGTCGATCGGCGCCTCGGCGAGGACGTTGTGTCCGTCGGCCATGCAGGCCACGACGAGGGTCTTGTAGTTGTCGGGCTCGCCGACCCCCACGAGGCAGCGCTCGCCCCGGGCCGCCTCGGTCACCCGTGGCCACAGGTCGTTGTCGGCGTCGGCATCGCCGCAGCCCAGGATGATCAGGGGCACGTCGACCGCCTCGAGGACGGACCGGACCGCGGCGATGGCGCCGTCGGGCGAGGCAGCGCCCCACTCGGGGTGGACCGACATCAGCCGGAGGCAGACGAGGTCGACGCCCAGCGTCTCCACCGCCATCCGGGCCCAGTCGGCCGGCGAGCCGAGGACCTCGGCCAGCGGGGCCTTGAGATGCTCGGGCCAGTCCGGCGGCACGACGTCGAAGACCTGGAGGGCGACGACCGGCGGGTGCGGCGCGGGGGCGTCCTCGGGCTGGAAGGGGAGGGAGGCGCTCCCGCCGACGGTGACGGTCGAGCCGCGCGTCCCGCCGTCGTCGGGCGTCGCCCCGATGGTGACGGTCTGGACCTTCCCGGGCCAGGTCTCTCGCATGAGCTCGATGGTCATGGGGTGTCTCCCTCGCTCGGGCCGCCGCGGGCGGCCTCGATCATCCGGCGGGTGGCCAGCTCGGCCAGGACGGTCACCGCCTCGGCGTCGAGGTACCCCTCGACCGAGGCATCGAAGACGACCGACGCGCTGGGGGCGAACTCGTCGTCGCCGGCCCAGAGGACGATCGCGATGGGGACGCGGGGCAGCGCGGGGATGCTCACCGCGGCGTCGCCCATGGCCAGCGGTGCCGCGTCGAGGCTCTCGGCCGCGGCGCAGAGGGCCTGCGGATGCGAGCCGAAGGTCCGAAGGAGCGGCCCCAGCACGCGGCCGCGGAACGAGCCGCTGTAGCCGGCCCCGCCGCTGATCTGCTCGAAGGCGATCCAGTGGTCCTGGAGGGGGCCGCCGCCCGCCTCGATCAGGTAGAGCAGGAGGAGGATCGCCAGGTGCTCGTCGATCGGCTCGCCGTCGGCGGTCGAGACCTCGCCGTCGGGGAAGTCGATCCGGTAGTCGCGGCCCAGGCAGCGGACCTGGAGGCGGTCCTCGCCGATCCGCCTGGCCCCGCTCCGGACGGCCACGACCTCGGGGCTGTGGCGGGCCAGCTCGGTCTGCAGACGGTCGAGCGCCTGGCCGTAGGTCGTCATCGAGTCGCCTCCGCACGCTCGCGCTCCAGCATCGCCTCCACCGCCCGCACCGCCGGCGAGTCGTCGGGCAGCTCCGCGACCGACCGGCCGGCCAGCTCCATCTCGACGATGCCCGGGTCGTGGGGGACGAAGCCAAGGAGCTCGAGCCCGTCGCCGGAGAGGATCCCGGCCACCGGCTCGGCCATGGTCTCGGCCTCGTTCACGGCCACGGCGACGCGCTTGACCGGCAGGTCGAGCTCGCGGACCAGGTCGGCGATCCGGCGAGCGGCGCGGGCCCCGGTGACCGTGGCGTCGCTGACGATCAGCAGGAGATCGACGTCCCGCGTCGTCCGCCGGCTCAGGTGCTCCATGCCGGCCTCGTTGTCGATGACGACGCTGGGATAGCTGCCGATGATCCGGTCGAGGAACGTGCGCAGCATCTGGTTGGCGGAGCAGTAGCAGGCGGCGCCCTCGGGCCGGCCCATGACGATCAGGTCGACGCCGCGGCCCTCGGCCAGGCAGTCCTCGAGGTGGTACTCGAGCCAGACCGGCTTGGGCATGTTGGCAGGCACGTCGCGCAGCCCGTGCGACTCGTCGAGCACGTCCGACACGGTCTTGGCGGCCCGCAGACCGACGGCGACGTCGAGGCAGGAGTTGGGGTCGGCGTCGACGGCCAGGACCGGGCCGCGCCCGTCACGCCCGAGGGCCCGGACCATGAGGCCGGCGAGCGTCGTCTTGCCGGTCCCTCCTTTGCCCGCGACGGCGATGACGTACGGCACGGTCCCTCCTCAGGCCATCCCGAGCGCCGCCGCCGCCCGCGGGAAGCGCTCGCTGTCGGTGTGGGGCAGGAAGAGCGCCGCGACGTACTCGTCCATGAAGCTGTTGTCGGCGCTCAGGTCTCGATAGGTCATCCGGTCGGCCAGCTCCGCCGCCCGCGTCCAGGCGTCGTGCGAGAGCAGCGCCATCCGGGCCCCGGTGACCGATCCGTTGCCGATGAAGGTCACCCGGTCCGGCGGCACGTCCGGCAGCAGGCCGATGAGCATCGCCTTCTCGACGTCCAGCGACGACCCGAAGCCGCCGGCGACGTAGACCCGCTCGATGTCGGTCATGGCCACGCCCAGGCGGCGTGCCAGCACCGCGGCACCGGCGTAGACGGCGGCCTTGGAGCGCAGCAGCGTCTCGATGTCGGCGCCGGTGATGGTGAGCGGCACGCCGGTCGCGGTCCGCTCGGCCGGCACCACGGCGAGCTCGTGCCCGTGCTCCGTCTCGGTGACCCCGGGGGCGTCCGAGCGAAGGCGGCCGGCCCGATCGAGGGTGCCGTTCCGCAGGAGCTCGGCCAGCAGGTCGACGAGGCCGGAGCCGCAGATCCCGCGCGCGGGAGCGTCGCCGACGGTCGTGATCTCCAGCGTCCCGTCGTCGGCCGGGCCAACGCGGGAGACCGCTCCGCGCGCCGCGCGCATGCCGCAGGACGTC
>DATHYZ010000011.1:0-6867 GCA_035458865.1 Candidatus Limnocylindrales bacterium | reverse complement strand
CCCCGAGCGGCGGCGGGCTCGGCCCTGGGCCAGGCTCGCCAGCAGCAGGCTGCGATGCTCCCGCTCGGCGCCCCGGAGCTGGGGGACGACGGCGTCGAGGCTGAGCTCGTCGATCGGGGTCCCGTACACCCCGCCGATGAGCGGCCCGGCGAGGCGGTCCACGAGGGCGCCACCGAGTCGCCGCCGGAGGAACGGCCCGACTGCCACGTCGACCCCGTCGAGCCGGCGCGGCAGGACGAGGTCCAGGCCCATCCGGGCCTTCTCGAGCGGCGAGAACATCCGGGTGGTCACGAACGGCCGCATCCGCGTCGGCAGGACGAGCCCCATGCCATCCGGCAGGCGCACGAAGCGCCCGCCGATCCGCACGGTGACGGTGCGCGGCTCCGTCGGCCGGATGATCGCGTCGGCCAGGCCGAGCTCGCGGGCGAGCTCCAGCGCGGCCGGCCGGTAGCTGATGAACGAGTCGGGCCCGGTCTCGACCAGGAAGCCGTCCGTGCGCTCGGTCCGGACCTTGCCACCAAGGCGGTCGGTCGCCTCGACGAGCACGGTCGGGAGCCCCGCGGCTCCCAGGGCATGGGCCGCCGTCAGGCCGGTGATCCCGCCGCCGACGACGAGGACGGTCATCGCTCGCCCTGGTCCTGGCCGGTCAGCTCACCCGCTCCGCGCCCACGGGTGGCACGTAGGGGCACAGGGGATCGGTCTCGAGGTAGTCCCCGGTCCAGGCGTAGGCCCTGGCCCGCGACCCGCCGCAGACCTCGGCGAACTCGCAGCGGCCACAGCGGCCCTTGAACGACGCCACGTCCCGGAGTCCGGTGAAGACCGGGTGCTCTCGGTAGAGGGTCACGATGTCGTCGGTCCGGACGTTCCCGGTCCGCACGGGCAGGAAGCCCGACGGGTAGACCCAGCCGTCGTGGGCCACGAACATGATCCCATTGCCGTCGCGGACGCCGAACCCGCGCCCGACGGAGGTCGCCGCGATCGCCTCGCGGTCGAGGCCGTCGGCCGTCATCCGCCGGATGGCGACCCGGCGGTAGTGGGTCGCCTCGGTGGTCTTGATGATGAACGGCGCCTCCTTCGAGAGGTCGTAGAACCAGCCGTTGAGCCGTTCCGAGTCCGCCGCGCTGATCTCGCGGAGGTCGGTGCCGCGGCCGACGCTGATCAGGTAGAAGAGGCTCCAGCGGATGATGCCGAGCGTCTTCATCAGCTCGTAGACGGCCGGCAGGTCGGACAGCGTCTCGTCGGTGATGAGCGTGTTGACCTGCAGCGGCAGGCCGACCTCGTGGGCCCAGGCCGCGGCCTGGAGCGTCTTCTCGAAGGTCCCCGGGACGCCGCGGAAGCCGTCGTGGCGCTCCGCGTCCGAGCCATCGAGCGAGAGCGACATCGTCTGGATGCCGGCCGCCTTGAGCCTCGCCAGGCGCTCCATCGTCAGCTCGTCGGTCGCCGCCGGGGCGAGCGACGCGCCGATCCCGCGCTCGGTCGCTGCCTCGACGAGCGTCTCGAGGTCCGGGCGGCGGAGCGGATCGCCGCCGGTGAAGACGACGTGCGGGTACGGGCGGCCGAACCCGAGGATCCGGTCCAGGAGGGCGAACCCCTCCTCCGTCGTGAGCTCCTCCGGGCTGCGCTCGGGCATCGCCGTGGCCCGGCAGTGGCGGCAGGTCAGCCCGCACGAGAGCGTCGTCTCCCAGTAGACGAGCATCGGCGCCCGGCCGTAGACGTAGCCGTCGGGCTTGACGGCGCCGACGGCGGCCGGATGACCGCCTGGGTGCCCGCCCGGATGCCCGCCCGGATGCCCGACGGGACGGGAGGGCGCTGCGGTCGTGGTGGCGATCTGGGTTCGCATCGGGGGCCTCGTCTCTGTCGTCATGGCTCAGGCGACCCCGGCGCCGGTGGCGGTCCGTGCGGGCAGGTCGGCGAGCGCCCGCTCGGCGACGTCGGCCAGGCCGGCGATGAAGGTCGGGTCGTCGTTCATCGACGGCGCTCGCTCCAGGCGGATCCCGAGCTCGTCGGCGACCGCCCGGGCCTCGATGTCGATGTCGTAGAGGACCTCGAGATGGTCGGCGACGAAGCCGACCGGGCAGACGACCACCTCGCGGACACCCTCGTCGGCCAGGCGGCGAAGCTCGTCGCGAAGGTCCGGGCCCAGCCACGGCTCGCCGGTCCGTCCGGCGCTCTGGAAGGCGAACTCGTAGCGCTCGAGGCCGACCCGCTCGGCGACGAGCGCGGCCGTCCGGGCGAGCTCGTCCGGGTAGGTGTCGCCCTCGGCCACGACCCGGGTCGGCAGGCTGTGGGCGGTGAAGATGACGCGGACGCCGGTCGGATCGGCGAACCGGTCGAGCGCCGTCTGGGTGGCCGCCGCGAGGGCCTGGATGAAACGGCCCTCGTCGTGCCAGGACTCCACGATCCGGCACGGCGGTGCGTCCGGGACGCCGGCCAGGGCACCGTCCACGGCGCGCCGGTAGCCGGCCGCGTTCGAGGAGCGCTGGGGCGCCAGGGCGATGGCCACGAAGCCGTCCACCCCGTCGTCGACCATCCGGCCCACGATCCTGCCGATCCGGGGCTCGATGTGGCGCATGCCGGCGTAGACCGCGATCGGCGTCCCGCGTCGTCCGAGCTCGGCTTCGAGGGCGGCCCGCTGGCGCTCGACGATCCCCGAGAGCGGTGACCCGCCGCCGATCGCCCGGTAGCGGTCGAGGAGCTCCTCGAGCAGCTCCGGCGGCGGGGGACTGCCGCGGCGGATGTCCGTGTAGTAGGCCTCGACCTGGTCGAGCCGATCGGGGCTGCCGTAGGCCATGAGGAGGACGGCCGGACGTGGATCGGTGCTCATGGGACGCTCCTTGTCGGGCGGTGGTCGTGGACGAGGTCGACGAGCCGGCGCAGGTCGTCGGCGTCGGTGTCGGGGAGCACGCCGTGCCCCAGGTTGAAGATGTGGCCGGGGCGGCCTGCGGCCTGGTCGAGGATCCAGCTGGCCGTCTCGGCGACCTCGTCGAAGGGCCCGAGGAGCAGCGACGGGTCGAGGTTGCCCTGGACCGCCCGGTCGCCGACCCGCTGCCAGCCGTCGGCGAGGGTCACGTGCCAGTCGAGGCCGATGACGTCGCCGCCGGCCTCGGCCTGGAGGCCGAGGAGGCCGGCCGTCCCGACCCCGAAGTGGGTCATCGGGACGCCCAGCGGGACGAGAGCCTCGAAGAGGCGGCGCATCCAGGGCGCGACGTGGCGCTCGTAGTCCCGCGGCCCGAGGCCGCCGACCCACGAGTCGAAGAGCTGGACGGCCTGCGCCCCGGCCGCGACCTGGGCTCCCAGGTACTCGATCGTCATCGCCACGAGCCGGTCCATCAGGTCCGCCCAGAAGCCCGGCTCCGAGCGCATCAGCGTCCGGGTCCGCAGGAACTCGCGGGAGGGACCGCCCTCGACGAGATAGCAGGCCAGGGTGAACGGGGCGCCGGCGAAGCCGATGAGCGGGACCGGGCTCTCGGCACGGATGAGGCGGATCGCCTCGAGGAGCCCGTCGACCGCGCCGAGGTCGAACGGCGAGAGCGCCTCGACAGCCTCGCGCGTCGTGAGTGGCCGCTCGATGACCGGTCCGACGCCCGGCTTGATGTCGAAGGCGACGTCGAGCCCGGCGAGCGGGGTGGTGATGTCGGCGAAGAGGATGGCCGCATCGACGTCGAGACGGCGGACGGGTTGGAGTGTCACCTCGGCGCAGAGCGCGGGGTCGCGAGTGATCTCCACCAGCGAGGCCGTGGCGCGGACCGCCCGGAACTCCGGGAGCGAGCGTCCCGCCTGGCGCATGAACCAGACGGGCGTCGTGTCGACCGCCTCCCGGCGGGCGGCCCGGAGGTAGCGGCTGGCACGCGGGTCGTCGCCGCTCCCGGCGGCTGCGCCTGGACCGGTCGCGACCACCGTGCGCTCCCCGCTCATGCGGCGAAGGCCTCCTCGGCCGTCGCGATGGTCTCGTCGACGATCGCCTCGTCGTGGGCGGCCGAGATGAACCAGGCCTCGAAGGGCGAGGGCGGCAGGAGGATGCCACGGTCGAGCATCGCGCCGAAGAACCGGGCGAAGGCGTCGCGGTCGGAGGCGAGGGCCTCCGCGCTCGAGACGGGCGCCGTCGGTCGGAAGAACACGGTCAGCAGCGCCCCGACGCGGGCCATCCCGATCGTCCGGCCGGCCGTCTCCGCCGCGGCCCGCAGGCCGGCCTCGAGCCGGCTGCCGGTCAGCTCGAGGCGCTCGTAGACGGAGGCGTCCAGCATGGCCAGCGTCGCCGTCCCGGCGGCCATCGTGATCGGATGGCCGGAGAGGGTCCCCGCCTGGTAGACGGGTCCGACCGGGGCGACGAGGTCCATCAGGTCGCGCCTTCCGCCGTATGCGCCGATGGGCATGCCGCCGCCGATGATCTTCCCCAGGACGGTCAGGTCCGGCTGCACGCCGTAGCGTGCCTGGGCGCCGCCGTGGGCCACCCGGAAGCCGGTGATGACCTCGTCGAACACGAGCAGTGCCCCGTCGGCGGCGGTGACCTCCCGGAGCCCCTCGAGGAAGCCGCCGGCCGGGGGGATGACGCCGACGTTGGCGGCCACCGGCTCCACGATGACGGCCGCGATGCGTCCCGGGTGGACGCGGAAGGCGGTCCGGACGGCCTCGAGGTCGTTGAACTCGACGACGATCGTCCCGGAGGCCATGCCGGCGGGCACGCCCGCGCTGCCGGGGAGGGCCAGCGTGGCGATCCCCGAGCCGGCCTCCACCAGGAGGCTGTCGGAGTGGCCGTGGTACCCCCCGGCGAACTTGAGGACCAGGTCCCGTCCGGTGGCGCCGCGGGCGACGCGGAGGGCGCTCATCGCCGCCTCGGTGCCCGACGAGGTGAACCGCAGGCGCTCCAGGGACGGCATGGCATCCCGGATGGCGCTGCCGAGCGCGACCTCGCGCGGCGAGGTCGCTCCGAGGGCGAAGCCGTCGAGGGCCGCCGTCCGGACCGCCTCGATGACGGACGGATGGCCGTGTCCCAGGATCGCCGGTCCCCAGGCCCCGATGTAGTCCACGTACCAGCGCCCGTCGGCGTCGCGAACCCGCGCGCCGGCTCCGGCCTCGAGGACGACCGGCGGGCGACCGACCGACCGGAAGGCCCGCACCGGGCTGTTGACCCCGCCGGGGAAGAGGTCCTCGGCGGCAGCGACGAGAGCCGTCTGGCGATCCTGTGCGGTGGCGGTCATGCCTCCGTCCCTTCCTGCAGCCAGACGGCGAGATCGGCGGCCGCATAGGTGATGACCATCCCGGCTCCGGCGCGGACGATCGAGGTGAGGGCCTCGAGGTGGGTCCGCCGGCGGTCGATCCAGCCGAGCCGTGCTGCGGCCTCGATCTGGGCGTACTCCCCGCTCACCTGGTAGGCGGCGATGGGGACCTCGAACCGCTCGCGGGCGGCCGCCAGGATGTCGAGCGAGGGCATGGCCGGCTTCACCAGGAGCGCGTCGGCCCCCTCGTCCAGGTCGATCGCCATCTCGAGCATCGCCTCGCGCCGATTGGCCGGGTCCATCTGGTAGCCGCGGCGATCGCCGAAGGAGGGCGCCGAGTCGGCGGCCTCGCGGAACGGCCCGTAGAACGCGGAGGCGGTCTTGGCGGCGTAGGCCAGGATCGACGTGTCGGACAGACCCGCGGCGTCAAGTCCGGCGCGGATCGCCGCGACCTGTCCGTCCATCATGGCGCTCGGGGCCACGATGTCGGCGCCGGCCCGGGCCTGGGAGACGGCCGTCTCCGCCAGCAGCGTGATGGCGGCGTCGTTGTCCACCCGCCCGTCCGGCAGGAGCGGGCCGCAGTGCCCGTGATCGGTGTACTCGCAGAGGCAGGTGTCGGCGATCAGGACCAGGTCCAGGGCTTCGTCACGGAGTCGAGCCAGGGTCTCCTGGATGATCCCGTCCGCGATCCAGGCGCCGCTGCCGTCAGCGTCCTTGCCCGCCGGCAGGCCGAACAGGATGAGCCCGCCGACCTCGAGCGAGGCGAGCCGACGGGCCTCGGCCACGGCCTCGTCGGGCGAGAGCCGGAACACGCCGGGCAGCGACGAGATCGGGTCGCGGACCGCCGCGCCCGGCTGGACGAAGAGCGGCGCGATGAGCTGCCGCCGGTGCGGTCGCGTCTCGCGGACGAGCGCTCGCAGCTGGGGGGAGCGGCGCAGCCGCCGGAGGCGATGCCCCGGGTCGGGCTCGAAGGCCGGGCGATCCAGGAGCATCGGGGGCTCCATGACCTTGCTGCTCATGCTGGTACCTCGTCTCGGACTGCGGCGGCGATCAGGTCGGCCAGGGCTGCGGCGGATCGCATCGGCGCCTCGACGATCCGGCCGAAGCCGGCCTCCCGGGCGACCTGCCCGGTGGAAGGGCCGATGCAGCAGGCAAGCGAACGGAGCGCGATGCGCCGTTCGCGAGGAGGGAGCAGGGCCAGGAGGCCTCGGACCGTGGAGCCGCTGGTGAAGACGATGGCGTCGAACGGACCCGCGCCGAAGGCCTCGCGAAGCGCGTCACGAGAGGCCTCCGGGGCCTCCACGGTGTGATAGGCGACCACGTCGTCGACGACCGCATCCCGGGCGCGCAGGCGCTCGGGCAGTCGTCCGTCGGCGATGTCGGCCCGCGCGAGGAGCACGCGGTCGCCGGCGTTGACGGGCAGCTCCTCGGCGATCCCATCGCCGCTCGAGCGTGCCGGCGTGAGGGCGACGGGCACGCCACGGTCGGCGAGGACCGCGGCGGTCGCCCCGCCGACGGCAGCCCACCGGGTGGCGGCCGGGTCCGCGCCCAGCCGTGCCGCTGCGGCGAGAACGGCCGTGGCGCCGTTCGCAGAGGTCACCACGGTCCTGTCGTTGTCGCCCAGCCGCTCGAGGGCGCCGTCGAGGCCGCC
>DATHYZ010000010.1:0-36809 GCA_035458865.1 Candidatus Limnocylindrales bacterium | reverse complement strand
ACCGACAGGCCGTCGGGCCCTCGATCGTAGTAGCGGGGCACGACCTCCTCCTCCAGGATCCGGTAGAGGTCCAGCGCGTCGGACCAGTCCTGTGCGCCCTCGTCCGGGTCGGCCTCTCGGCCGCCGATGGCCCAGCCGTTCTGGCCGTTGAAGCCCTCGTCCCACCAGCCGTCGAGGACGCTGACGTTGACCGCGCCGTTGACGGCCGCCTTCATCCCGGAGGTGCCGGACGCTTCCAGCGGCCGCCGCGGGTTGTTCAGCCACACGTCGACGCCCTGGACCAGGAAGCGGGCGATCCGCATGTCGTAGTCCTCGATGATGAAGACCCGGTTGCGGAGGAGGTCCGATCGGGTATGCCGGAAGATGTCCGCGATGACCTGCTGGCCGGGCCGATCGGCGGGGTGCGCCTTGCCGGCGAAGATCACCTGGACGGGCCGGCCGGCGTCGTGGACCAGACGCTCCAGCCGGTCGAGATCGCTGAACAGCAGGGCGGCGCGCTTGTAGGTGGCGAAGCGCCGGGCGAAGCCGATCGTCAGGAACTCGGGGTCGAGTGCGTCCTCGAGCTCGCGGAGGATCCGCGGCGACTCGCCGTGCCGGGCCAGCTGGGCGCGGAGCCGGCCGCGGGCGAAGATGGAGAGCTCGGTCTTCTGGCGCCGGTGCGCCGCCCACAGATCCGCAGCCGGGACCCGGTCGAGGCGGTCCCAGGTCGCCTCCGCCTCGGAGTGCCGGTCAAGGGCCTCCAGGTCGACGTCGATGTGGCGCTCGAACAGCTCCCGCATCGGCGTGCCCAGCCAGGTCGGCGTGTGGACGCCGTTCGTGATCCCGATGATCGCCCGGGGCGAGATGCCCTTCCAGGTGGCATCGGCCGTGCGTCCGTGGAGCTGCGAGACGGCGTTGGCGCCGTTGGTCAACCGGAGGGAGAAGGCGGTCAGGTCGAACGTCTCGGGGTCGTCGTCGACGCCGCGACCGAGCTGAAGGACCCGCTCGATCGGCACGCCCGAGCCGGTGTCGCCGCCCTCGAGGATGGGCCCGGCGAGCTTCCGCACCAGCTCCGCGTCGAAGCGCTCGTTCCCCGCCGCGACCGGCGTGTGGATGGTGAAGACGCTCGTGGCGGCGACGCGTTCGAAGGCTTCGTCGAGCGGGACGCCGTCGGTGGCCAGCTCGCGGGCGCGCTCGGCCAGCAGGAACGCCGAGTGGCCCTCGTTGAGGTGCCAGATCGCGGGCCGGATGTCGAGCTCGCGCAGGGCCCGGACCCCTCCGATGCCCAGGATGAGCTCCTGGAGGAGGCGGGTCCCCCGGCCGCGGATGTACAGGATGTGGGTGATGTTCCGGTCAGCCGGATCGTTCTCCGGGATGTCCGAGTCCAGGAGCAGGACCGGCACCCGCCCGACCTGGGCGACCCAGACGGCGACCCAGAGCGACCGCCCCGGCAGGGGGACCTCGACGACGAGCGGCTCGCCCGCCGGGCCCTGGGCGCGGCGCAGCGGGAGGCGCGAGAGGTCGAAGTCGGGGTAGGCGTGCTCCTGGTGGCCGTCCCAGTCGATCGTCTGGCGGAAGTAGCCCTGGCGGTACATCAGCCCGACGCCGACGAGCGGCAGGGCCATGTCGGACGCCGACTTCATGTGGTCGCCGGCGAGGACACCCAGGCCGCCCGAGTAGATCCCGAGCGACTCGTGGAGGCCGTACTCGGCGCAGAAGTAGCCGATCGGGCCGTCGAGCGCCGTCGCGTGGCGCCGGTGGAACCAGTGGTCGGTCCCGTTCTCCATGTAGGCGTCGAAGCGGTCGATGATCCGGCGCGCCTCGGCCACGAAGGAGGGGTCCTCCATGAGATGGGCCCAGTCGATCGACCCCGACAGCAGCTGGATGGGGTTCCGGTAGCGCGCCCAGGTGATCGGATCGATCCGGGTGAAGAGGAGCTTCGCCTCCGGGTGCCACGTCCACCAGAAGTTGTAGGCAAGGCGACGGAGGCCCTCGAGCCGGGGCGGCAGTCGGAACGGCGCTCCCGGGAGGGTCGGGATCTCGACGGCTGGGACCATGAGTCACGGATGATACCGACATCGGGCCGGGCTCGTTTCCGGGTGGACGGGCTCGCGCCCCGGTCCCTCGCCGTCGGCGCCGGGCCGCGGCCCGCCCTGCGGCGCAGCCCCGTCCGGGATCGCCCGGCGCGGCCTACGATCGGCTCATGCGCGTCGCCTTCATCGCCGCCGAGTGCGAGCCCTGGGCCAAGACCGGCGGTCTCGGCGACGTCGTCGACGCCCTGGCCCGCTCGATCGGCCGATTGCCCGGGCGGCCCGTGGAGCCGGTCGACGTCTACCTCCCGCGCTATCGCTCCGTGCGGGTGCCCGATGACGCGGACGGGCACGAGCTCGACGTGCCCGATCCCAGCGCGCCGGGCGGGGTCGCCCGCGTCCGCCTCCTCGACGTGGACGGGGACGGCTACCGCCTTCGCCTGGTCGACCGGCCCGCCGCCTTCGACCGCGACCGGATCTACGACTTCCCGGACGACGCCGCCCGATTCGGCCTGCTCTGCCGGACGGCGCTCGAGGCGATCCGGCGGGACGAGCGGCCCCTCGACGTGCTGCACCTGCACGACTGGCACGCCTGTCCGGCGGTGATCTTCCGCGACCGGCCGTACAGCGACGACCCGAGGATCGGCGAGTTGGCGACCGTGCTGACGCTCCACAACCTGGCCTACCACGGCCGCGTGCCGGCGGATCGCGTCGGCGAGCTCGGCCTGGCGCCGGGCGACGGGGTCGCGCCCTCGGACGGCTCGAGCCTCGACCTCCTGGCCCAGGGCGTCGAGCGGGTGGAGCTGGTGAACACGGTCAGCCCGACCTACGCGGAGCTGGCCCGGACGGCCGCGTTCGGGTTCGGTCTGGACGGACTCCTGGCAGCCCGGGGCGACCGGTTCCTGGGCATCCTCAACGGCCTCGACCCCGACATCTGGGACCCGGCCGACGACCCGGCCCTCGCACGGCCCTACGCAGCCGACGACCGCAGCGGCAAGGCCGCCTGTCGTGCCGACCTGCTGCGCCGCCTGGGGATGGACGCCCTCGACGACGGGCCGATCCTCGGCGCGATCGGCCGGCTCGACCCGCAGAAGGGGTTCGACGTCATCGTCGAGGCCGGGTCGGAGCTCGCGGCCCTGGGTGCCCGGATCGTGATCCAGGCGGCCGGCGACCCGGCCATCGCCACCACCATCCGGGCGCTGGAGAAGGCCCATCCGGGTCGGGTGGTCTTCCTCGAGCGGTTCGACCGGGCGATGGCCCGCCGCATCTACGCGGGCGTGGACCTGCTGCTCGTGCCCTCCCGGTTCGAGCCCTCGGGCCTGGTGCAGATGATCGCCATGCGGTACGGGACGCCACCCGTTGCCCATGCCACCGGCGGCCTCGTCGACTCGATCGTCGACGAGCACGACCACCCCGGGGCCGGCACCGGCTTCCTGTTCCGCCACGCGACCGCGGCCGGGCTGGTCTGGGCCGTGGGCGAGGCGCTGGACCTGCGAGGTGACGGGACCGCCGCCCCGTGGCAGGGTCTCCTGGACCGTGCGATGGCGGTCGACTTCTCCTGGGAGACGTCGGCCGCCCCGGCCTACCTGGCGATGTACCGGCGCGCGCTCCGCCTCCGGGGGTCGGACGCCGGCTGAGCTCCGCGGCAGACGAACCGGGGGTCAGCCCGCCAGGGCGGCCAGGATGGCCCGGATCGTCGCGGATGGGTCGTCGCGCAGCGGCGAGTGGCCGGCGCCGGCGACGGTCACCACCCGGACCCCGGCGACCGCTCGCCGAAGGGCCGTGACGTAGCCGTCGGACGTCAGCCCGCCGTGGGCCGGCTCGCCCCGGACGACCCGGACCGGGATGCCGACCGCGGCCGGGTCCGCCAGGTCGGCCATGCCGCCATCCCAGTCCCCGTTGTCGACGAGGACGGAGCGGACCGCGACCGGGTCCATGGCCTGGAGCGCCTCGGCCTTGCCGGCGACGTCGCGCTCGTCCCAGTCCGGGTTCCCGGCCCGCACCGCGGCCCGGGCTGCGTCGAGGTCGGGATAGGGCGCCTCGCCCGGGTCGTCGGCCATCGCCCGCATGGTGGCGAGTGGTGCCGCCGGCGGGTCGAGGAGGACGATGCGGTCGGGTCGGAGACCGGAGACCGGCAGCGCGGCTGCCGTCATGGCGCCCCAGCTGTGCCCGACCACCGCGAGGCCGCGACCGGCGAGCTCACCGGGATCGCTCGAGGCCGTGCCCGGCGGGTGGGGCGCCGCCAGCCCGGAGGCGCGGACGAACGCGGCCACGTCGGCGGCGTTGTCACGGAAGCGACGGTGCCCGCGCCAGCCACCCGTCCGGCCGTGACCAGCCTGGTCGAGCGCGACCGCCCGGTGGCCAGCCGCCGCGAGAGCTGGCCCCAGCCGCCAGAACGTCGCTGCCGACGAGCCCACGCCGTGCAGGAGCAGGATCGGCGGGGCCGCCTCGGGCCCCCAGGCCGTCCACGACCAGCGGAACCCCGCGGCAGGGGTCCAGCCAGGTGTGCCCGGGCCTGGATCCTCGATCGCCCGTCGGACGACGGGCGGCAGGGCGGGGAGGTCGTCCATCGGACCGCGAACCTAGCACACGCGACCCGGCGACCGGGCCGGAGGGGCGCCCGCCCCCCGGCCGGCTCGCCCGCGGTCCTACAATCGACCGGACGTCGCGCACCGAGCGCCACCGGCCCGCGCCCTCCGGAGGTACCCATGGCCAGGCAGTTCGTCGTCCAGCTCACCAACACCCCAGGTGGCCTTGCGGTCCTGGCCGAGACCCTCGCGGGCCACGGGGTCGACCTCCGCGCCATCGGCGGGGGCGGCATCGGCGACGTGGGCCACGTGATCATGACGACGGCCGACGACGACACGACCCGGGTCGTCCTCGACGACGGCGGCTACACGTACATCGAGGGCGAGTCGATCCTCGCCGAGGTCGACGACCGGCCGGGCGGGATGGCCGAGATCGCCCGCTCCCTCTCCGACGCCGGGGTGAACATCCACGGCCACCTGTTCCTGGGGCGGTGGGGCGACCGCGCCACGTTCGCGTTCGTGGTGGACGATCCGGAGACGGCTCGACCGATCCTCGAGCGCAAGGCTTGAGCCCTGCCGCCGCAGGTCCGGACCGGCTGATCGAGGCGATCAGGGCCGGCGTCATCGGCGACGACGAGGCGGTCGCAGGTCCCTTCGGCATCCGCCGGGTCACCTACGCGGACTACACCGCCAGTGGTCGCTCCCTGGGCTTCATCGAGGACTACCTGCGCGACGCGGTCCTGCCGCTCTACGCCAACACGCACACCGAGTCGTCGGGCACCGGGCTGCAGACGACCCGCTTCCGGGAGGAGGCGCGGCGGCTCGTCCTGGCAGGGGTGGAGGGTAGCCCCGATCACGCGGTCGTCTTCTGCGGCTCGGGCTCCACGGCAGCCGTGGACCGGATGGTCCACGTCCTGGGGTTGCGCGTCCCCGCCGAGCTCGACGGCCGCTATCGGCTCACCGACGTCATCCCGCCCGGGGAGCGCCCGGTCGTCTTCATCGGGCCGTACGAGCACCACTCCAACGAGCTGCCCTGGCGCGAGTCCATCGCCGACGTGGTCACGATCCCCGAGGACCGCGACGGGCTGATCGATCTCGGCCACCTCGAGGCGGAGCTGATCCGCCACGCCGACCGTCCGCTTCGGATCGGGTCGTTCTCGGCCGCCTCCAACGTGACCGGGATCATCAGCGACACGCGGGCCATCTCGGTCCTGCTCCACCGGCACGGCGCACGGTCATTCTGGGATTTCGCCGCCGCGGCGCCCTACGTCGAGATCCAGATGTCGCCGCACCGCCCCGGCCCCGATGCCGACCTCGACTACAAGGACGCCGTCTTCATCTCGCCCCACAAGTTCATCGGCGGCCCGGGCACCCCCGGGGTCCTGGTGGCCCGCCGGGAGCTCTTCCGCAACCGGGTCCCGACGGTCCCCGGTGGCGGCACGGTCGCCTACGTCAACCCCACCGAGCACGTCTACCTCGAGGACGTCGAGCATCGAGAGGAGGGCGGGACCCCGGCCATCGTCGAGTCCATCCGGGCCGGCCTCGCGTTCCAGCTGAAGGCCGCGGTCGGGGTCGACGCCATCCGCCAGCGCGAGGAGGCCTTCATCCGGCGGGCGATCGAGCGCTGGCGCCGGAACCCGGCCATCGAGATCCTGGGCAACCCCGACCTCGAGCGCCTGTCGATCGTCTCGTTCGTGGTCCGGCACGGCGGCCGCTACCTCCACCACAACGTCGTCGTGGCCCTGCTCAACGACCTCTTCGGGATCCAGGCCCGGGGCGGCTGCTCCTGTGCCGGCCCGTACGGCCATCGCCTCCTGGGGATCGACCTGGAGACCAGCCACGAGTTCGAGCGCGAGATCGCCCGCGGGTGCGAGGGGATCAAGCCGGGCTGGGTCCGGGTGAACTTCAACTACTTCATCAGCGAGGCCGTCTTCGAGTTCATCCTCGATGCGGTCGACCTGGTGGCGAGCGACGGCTGGCGGCTGCTGCCGCAGTACCGGTTCGATCCGGCGACCGCGCTCTGGCGGCACCGTGACGGGCTCGTCGAGCCGCCGCTCTCGCTGGCTGACATCTCCTACGAAAGAGGCCGCATGGGATACACGGCGCACCGGCATCGCGAGCCCGAGTCGCGACTGACCGGCTACCTGGACGAGGCCCGGGCACTCCTGTCGGCGCTCCCGCCGATGCCGCCGGGCGAGCCGCTGGAGGTGAGCCCCGACTTCGAGACGCTTCGCTGGTTCCTCCTCCCGGACGAGGTGGCGGCCGAGCTCGAGGCCGGGGCGGCCTCGGAGGCCGGGGCACGATGACCGGATCCACCGTCCGGTCGCGGCCCCTCGCCGATCCGACGGCGGGGCTGCCGGCCATCCCGCCGTGGGGCCGCCCGTTCGCGGGTCGGATGGAGGCCCACCTCCTGGTGAGCCGTGCGCTCGAGGGCAACGCGCTGGCCGACCCGGTGGAGCGGCCGATCTGGGTCTACCTGCCGCCGGCGTACGACGCGGAGCCGGCTCGGCGGCTGCCGGTCGTCTACCTGATCCAGGGGATGACCGGGCAGCTCGACATGTGGCGCAATCGGACCGCCTTCCGACCCTCGGTCCCCGAGCTCGTCGACGGCGCGTTCGCAGGCCCGGAGGCTGCCCCGCCCGCCATCGTCGTCATGGTCGACTGCTGGACCTCCGTCGGTGGCAGCCAGTTCCTCGACTCGCCGGGGACCGGCCGCTACCACACGTATCTCTGCGACGAGGTCGTGCCCTGGGTGGATGCCACCTTCCGCACGCAGGCCGACCGCGACCATCGGGCCATCGCGGGCAAGAGCAGCGGCGGCTACGGGGCCATGATCACCCCGATGCTCCGTCCCGACCTGTTCGGGGCGCTGGCGACCCATGCCGGCGACGCCCTGTTCGAGACGTGCTACCAGGCCGAGTTCGCCCGATGCGCCCGCGCTCTCCGCGACCGCTACGACGGCTCGTTCGAGCGCTATCACGCGGACCTCCGCTCGAGGCCGGCGATGACGCGGCCCGAGGACCCGCTCCTCATCAACACCTGGGCGATGGCTGCCTGCTATTCGACCGACGAGGACGGGACGGTCCGCCTGCCATTCGACGTCGAGACCGGCGAGCTGATCCCCGAGGTCTGGCAGCGCTGGCTCCGCTGGGACCCGGTCCGCATGGCCCGGACCCCGGACGGTGCCGAGGCCCTGCGCTCGCTCCGGGCGATCTACATCGACGCCGGCACCCGCGACGAGTACTTCCTGGACCTGGGCGCCGAGGCGTTCCGGCGCGCCTGCCTGGACGCCGGCGCACCCGAGCCCTTCTTCGAGCTGTTCGAGGCCGGGCACGGGGCGATCGAGTACCGCTACCCCCTCGCGATCCGCTGGCTGGCGGAACGTCTCTCCGCCTGAGACGTCGTCGCCCGGCGTCGGAGAAGGGACACGACCGGGCCCCGCGCCCGGTCGTGTCGGTCAGGGATCAGGTGGGGCCGGGTCCGGCCCCGAGAGCGGCTATTCGACGGCGTCCATGAGCTCCTCGGGGAGCTCCTCCGGCATGTCGGCCCCCATCCGCCGGGACAGCTCACCCTTCACGTCGACCTCGAGGACCTGGGTCAGGATCACGTAGACGATCCCCAGGACCACGAAGCCGAACAGGAGCGGCAGGATCAGCTTGAGCATGGGTCTCCTCCGAGTTGCGATACCGCTTCCAGGCGAGGGTGCGCTCGCGCCCATCCGACCGCTAGGGCCGTCGGGCCTGTCGTCGTGGTAGGTTTGCGGGCGTCCGGCGGGCGGGAGTAGCTCAGCTGGTAGAGCGGCAGCCTTCCAAGCTGCATGTCGCGGGTTCGAGCCCCGTCTCCCGCTCCACTTCCCGGTTTCGAACCGGCAGCCGAGGGCGTGCCCGGGCGCGGGCGCACGACGCCCGCCCGGCCCCGATGCCGGGCTCGCGTTCGCCCGGCTCAGGCCTCGCGGTAGATCCGGTCGTGCTCCCGGACGTGGTCGCCGACCGCGATGGCGACGTCCTCGCCGGGACCAGCGCGCTCCACCTGGTGGTGCTCGATCTGCATCGAGCTGACGTCCTGGACCAGGTCCGTCAGGTGGCCCTTGATGTGGATGCGGTCACCGACGGCCAGTGGCGCGGTCAGCTCGACCGCCGCCACCGACAGGTGACCGAACCAGTGGGTGATCGTCCCGATCGCCTCGGGCGGCTCATGCACGTCGGACATCCGACTCCTCCATGGTCTCGGAGGATGGTGTCCCCGCCAGCGCCACTCCGCCAGAGCCGTTGGTCAGCGGCTCTGGCTCGCCCCCGATGCCATCGAGAGCCCGGGCGGCGACCTCCGCGAGGACGTCCTCGAGCAGGCGCGTCATCCGCCGGTGATGCGAGCCGCGCCAGTAGACGCCGCCGCAGGCCGCGCAGCGCCGGAAGGCGTCCTGCTCACCGAAGACCCGCGGCGGCACGAGTGCCCGGACCGAGGCCCGGTCCACCGGCTCGAGCCGGCCGTTGCAGCGGAGGCAGCGCGAGAACGGCCGGACGGAGTCCTGGAGCCCGAACCGGCCCAGGATCTCCACCAGCTGGTCCCGCGGTCGGTCGGCCCGGACGAAGGCCCCGCGCCGGACGATCGACCGCTTGAGCAGGCCGATGTCGCGGGACAGGAGGACGCGCTCCTCGGCCGCCGCGACCGCCGCCAGCTCGGCGTCGTCGGCGTCCCGGCGGTAGGCGGTGTCGAAGCCGCACATCCGGAGATGCGCGGCGAGCCGCCCGAGGTGGCCGTCGAGGACGAACCGCGGCACGGCCGACGTCCCGGCCCGCCGGGCCCGCCCGGTCGGGTAGGCGTCGACGCGGTCCCCGGGTCGGAGCCGGTGGCCCGGGTCGACCAGCCGACCGTTGACCACGATCCGGTCGATCTCGGGGTGCGGGACGCCGGCCGCCTCCAGGACGTCCTTGACCGACGGGCGCCCGGCGATCGGCCGCTGGAGCAGCGTCTCCCGCCGGCGCACCGGAAGGAAGTCACCCAGCGCACCGTGGAAGCGGACCGCCACCGTGGCGGCGGAGCGGCCGGCCGGATCGGCGCGGTCGGAGTCGACCATCCCGGTCAACCGTACGACGCGCCGGCGCCGTGGTCGAGTGGGACCTCAGGCCGCGGGTGCCTCGATGACGACGTCACCCTGGTAGCCGTCCACCGTCACGACCGCGCCATCAGGGATCCGGGAGCAGGCGCCGGTGGCCGAGACCACGCAGGGGATGCCGAACTCCCGGGCGACGATGGAGGCGTGGGAGAGCATCCCGCCCGATTCGGCGACGACCGCGGAGGCCCTGGCGAAGAGCGGCGTCCAGGCGACGTCGGAGTGGGGGATCACGAGCACGTCGCCGCGCTGGAGACGGTCGCGCTCGGCCAGGCCGCGGATCACCCTCGCCGGACCGCGATGATGGCCGCGGGAGCTTGCCAGGCCCACGATGCGCTCGGTGCCGGCGGCCGCTGCGCGCGACGGCACGTAGTCATCGCCGAAGATCAGGTCCGGCAGGAGCAGCTCGGCCGCCTCCTCCAGCTCCTCTCGACGGGCGAGCACGAGCGGACGGGCGGCCACGGCCTCACCGTCCCGGAGGAGCGCCTCGAGCTCGGCCAGCTCCAGGTAGAAGACATCGTCGGGCGCGTCCAGGACCCCGCGGTCGACGAGTCGCCGGCCCGCCTCGAGGAACGTCGCCCGGAACAGGCCGTAGGCACGCGTGTAGCCCAGGCTGATCGCCTCCCGGTAGACGCGGTAGGCACCGGCCTTGGCGAAGATGGGCCGGAGCAGCGGGCGTTGCAGGGCGGGCAGGGACGGTGCGATCCGGTCCCAGCCCAGCGCCGCCTCGCCCATCGATCTCGGTTCGTCGAGCGCCATCCGGAGGATCGTGTCGGGCTCCTCGCGCCAGCGGGGCAGGGAGAAGTCGTTGCCGCTGTCGGAGAGCGCGCCGAACCGCTCCAGGAAGGCGTCGAGGGCGTCCCGGATCGGGGCCAGGTCCGGGCGACCGACCAGGGCGCCGACGCCGTGCTCCCGGATGGAGTCCCGGTCCCCGGGCGTGAGTCCGGCGAGCAGCTCGCCCAGAGTGTGGATCCCGGCCCGCGGGTCGTAGTGGTGGCGATCGGTCCGGTCGCTCGCCGGATCCACCCGGTGCGGGTCGACCCCCGTCCCCGCCAGGCCAAGCCCCAGGAGGCGGGTGTACAGGTTCATGAGGAGCGGGGTGACGATGTTGGCGTAGGCCGCGCGCTCGCCCAGCTCCATCAGGTCCTCGATCCGGCCGTGCAGCGCCGCGTCGTCCAGGTCGGCGGGCTCGACGGCCTCGAGGGCCCGCGTGGCCGCGGCGATGCCGCCGACCTCGCGCCGCACGGTGGGTCCGTAGGCCGCCAGCTGCCCGGCCACCCGGAGCATCCTGGGGAGGTGGCGCAGCGTGGTCGCCGACAGCCTGAAGCGCGGGCGCTCCGGCCCCGGTGGCAGGCCGATGAGCAGCTCGAGGGCCTCGCGGGGCATCCCCAGCTCCTCGAACACGTCGCCGAGGGCGCCCATCTCGAAGTAGGCCCGGCCCCCGAACCGGCGGGCGAGCCGGTCGGGCGTCAGCTCGGTGGGTCCCACGAGCGATTCGAGGAGGCGGATCCAGGCCCGGTTGACGACCGGCACGTTGACGGTCCAGACGAGCGGCTTGATGAGGCCGGGCAGGACCTCGCGGGAGATCCGGTTCGAGTAGAGGCGGATCCCTTCGAGGCCGGTGATCGGCCGGACCTGCAGCCACCAGACTCGGCGGCCGTCCCAGGCCCACTCCAGGTCCACGGGGCCGCCACGGGCCGCGGCGATCCTCCTGGTCGCCCCGACGACCTCGGCCATGACCGCGTCCGGCACCCGCCCCTCGGGCGGTCGCTCGACCCAGGCGCCCCAGCGGTCCACCCAGCGCTCCGGGGTCTCGCCGCCCGACATGAGCCGGTCTCCTCGACCCGGGACCGCCTCCACGACGACCTCGTCGAGTCCCGTCAGCGGGTTCTTGCTGAAGGCGACGCCGGCGCCGACCGGGACGACGAGCTCCTGCACCACGGCCCCGATCGCCGGTCCGCTCACGGTGGGGGATCCGGATCCCCCGGGAGCGGTCGCACCGAGGTACGTCGACAGGCCATCGGTCATCGCCGAGCCCACGACCTCGTCGAGCGCGGCAAGGACGGCGTCGACGCCCTCGAGGTCGAGGATGGTCCTGAACTGTCCGGCGAACGACCGTTCGGCGCCGTCCTCGACGTCGGCCGACGACCGGACGGCGTAGGGGCGACCCTCGGCGACGACCGTGGTGAGCGCCGCCCGGATCGCCGCCCGCCGAGCCGGGTCACCCAGGCCGGCCGCGACCGACCCGGGCAGCACCCAGGCCCGCGGCACCGGGTGTCCGTGGGCCGCGAGCCAGTGGAGGCCCTGCGCCTTGCCGCCGGCGTCGGCCGGGGGCTGGTGACGCCGGAGGTCGACGAGGAGCCCGGACATGGACGAGTCGCTGGTCAGGCGGGCCCGACCACCTGCTCGACCAGGGGCTGGATCCAGTCGGCCGCCATCCGCAGGAACCCCTCGTCGTCGTTCAGGCTCGGGAGGTGGAGGGTCTCGACGTCCGGGTGGACCTGGCCCAGCTTCTCGATGGTGTAGCCGACGTCGAGCATCGTTTCGTGGTTCTCGGTCACGAAGCCGATCGGCGCGAAGACGATGGCCCGGGCGCCGGTCGTGACCAGGTTCCTGGCCGCCTGCAGCATGTCGGGCTGCGTCCAGCGACCCGGCGTCGGGTGGTTCATCCAGCCGATCGACAGGTTCGGGTACTCGTACACGAGCTGCTCGCGGACCCGCTGGAAGAGGAGGCGGCTCTCGCGGATGCCGGTCTCGAACCCCTTCGCCTTGTAGGGGCAGCCGTGGTTCAGGAGCACGAGGCCGATCTGCGAGGTCGGGTACCGACTCCGCAGGGGTGCGACGCCGGCTCGGATGTGCTCCGCCAGGCGCTCGTGGTACTCGGGCCGGTCGAAGAAGCTCGGCAGGTAGCGGAGCTCCCGGATCCAGGCCCCGTCGTCGCCGATCGCCTTGTTCACCTGCTCGAGCGACAGCCCACCCGTGTACACCGAGTCCACGACCAGGAGCGGGTAGATGACGATCCGCTCGTAGCCGGCCTCCCGGATCCGTGGCAGGACCTGCTCCGGCAGGAACCCGTCGATGAAGTTGTAGGCCTTGAAGACCTCGACCCGCTCCCCGAAGCGCTCGCGCAGGACCGCCTCGATCCCGGCTCGCTGGCGCTCGAAGATGTCGTTGTGGGGAGAGCGGAAGCGGTTGGCCCGCTCGTACTCGGCGCGGGCCCGGCGGGCCAGCCGCTGCGAGAGGAACGGGATCATGACGTCGGGGAACTTGATCGACTTGCTCACCAGCAGCTGGAGCGACCGGGCGTTGTACTCGGCGAGCTCGTCGTTGTCCTCCACCTCGCCGTAGCCACACAGGAGGACGGCGACGCGGCCGTCCTCGGGCGTGCTGCGCGACGAGCTGCTGGGACGGGCGGATCGGGGCATCGGGGACGAACCTCCACGCGTCGGCTCGGGCCGACGGGTCTCACCGCCGGCTCCCGGCGGCGGGCTGTCACTCTGCCACAGGCCCGTTCCCGACGCCACCGTGGCCGCCCGACGGTGGTGCGCACCGGCCACACCGCCCCGGGGCCGGACGCGCCGACGCGGCCCGGTGGACCGGACCGCGTCGGATGCTGCCGCGGGTGCGCTCGAGCACCCGGGGGCGGGCCTAGGCTCGGCCGAAGTAGGCCTTCACGTTCGGCGTGTTCAGGTAGTACAGGATGATGATCGGAATGGCCAGGCTGACGATCGTGCTGAAGCTGATCAGGGTCCCCACGATGTCGCCGGACAGCAGGACCGTGATGGCCTGCGTGACGATGCTCCAGAGCGCGCCGATGATCCCGAGCGCCCAGCCATAGGTCTTGGCCGTCCATGACCCGTAGGCGAAGGCAAGGTAGAGCCCGGCGCCCGCGAGCGTGATCAGGCCGAGGATGAAGGCGAGGCCGCCGAACGCGGCCCCCTCCGCGCCACCGATGGCGCCACCGATGAGGGCGCCGCCGAAGAGCAGGGCGAGGCCGGCGAGGGCCCCGAAGATCCCGCCGATCAGGGCGAGGATGGCCAGGATGGTGATGCCCGTTGGCCGGGCGACGCTGTTCACGAGTCAGTCCCTCCGTAGGTGGTGGCCCGGCTCCCTCCGCCGGGCGCGACGGTCCCATCCAGTGGATGGCGGCGGCCTGGGGCCGCGGGCTGGGCTCGGTCGATAGTGCGTGCTGCTCCCGGCGTGGACACGGGCGGTCCGTTCGTCGGGAAGTCTAGCGACCCGATGCAAGCCCCTTCAGGCCCCGGGCCGCGCGGCTGCGACGGCGACCTGGACGAGCTGGGCCGCTCGACCGCGGACCGCATCGGGCTCGCCGACGCCGGTGAGCCAGCCGCCGACGCCGACGGCAGCGGCACCGGCCGCGAGGAAGGCGCCGGCTGCGGCGACGTCGATCCCGCCGGTCGGGACGAGCGGGATGCCGGGCAGGGGCCCTCGGAGCTCGCGGACGAACGACGGGCCGAGGGCCGAGGCCGGGAAGAGCTTCACCGCCGCCGCGCCGGCCCGCCACGCCGCCAGGACCTCGGTCGGCGTGAAGGCCCCGGGCAGGCATGGGACGCCGTGCCCGACGCACCAGCCCAGGACGTCGCGCTCGAGCGTGGGCGACACGATGAAGCGCGCCCCGGCCTCCACCGCCCGCGCCGCCATCGCCGCGTCGAGGACCGTGCCGGCTCCCAGGAGCAGCTCGTCGGGGCCGTGGCGGCCGGCCAGGTCGGTGATCGCTTCGAGCGCTCCATCGCCGTCCACGGTCAGCTCCAGGACGTGGATGCCGCCGGCCACGAGCGCCGCCGCAAGGGCGGGCATGGCCGCGGGGTCGCGCCGGCGGGCGATGGCGATCAGCCGCCCCTCCGCCACCGCTGACGGGAGCGGCGGTCGTCCGTCCGCAGCCGTTGCGGGCGTCGGTGCAGGGTCGGTCCGGGCGTCGCTCATGGGCCTATCGTAGGCGTGTCGGGTCCCGGCCGGACCCGTGTCGCAGCGAGCGAGGAGGCCCGGGACATGGATGGTCGAGGCTTCGAGGTCGCGCCGGGCATCCACCGGATCGAGGCGACGGTCGGGGAGCGCGTCGTGGCCTGCCACCTGGTCGTCGGCGACGACGATGTCCTCCTCGTGGACACCGGGATCGATGGCACCCCACGGTCAGCGATCGCCCCGTACCTGGCGTCCCTGGGTCTCGCGCCGGAACGGATCGGCTGGGTCGTCCTCACCCACGGCGACGTGGAGCACATGGGCGGCGCGGCATCCCTCCGGGAGCTCTCGCCGGCCGCCCGGTTCGTCGCCCATGCCGAGGACGTGGAGCTCGTCGAGGACGTCGACCGGATCATCGCCGAGCGCTACTCGGAGCTGGCCGAGGACCATGGCATCGACGCCGACCCCACCCGCGCCGCCTGGTGCCGCGAGGCCGGCCGGCCGGTCCCCGTGGACCTCATCGTGGACGGCGGCGAGATCCTCCGTCTCGGCGCCGACCGCTTCGTCGAGCTCGTCCACACGCCCGGGCACTCGTGGGGGAGCCTCTCGGTCTGGGTGCCGTGGGCCCGGGCCGCCATCGTCGGCGACGCGGTCCTGGGGGCCGGCTTCCCGGACGTCGAGGGGCGACCGCTCGTGCCCCCCGGCTACCGGCACGTCACGCCGTACCTGGCCACGATCGCCGACCTGGAGTCGCTCCGACCCGAGCTGCTGCTCACCGGCCACGTCCCGGTCCTTCGCCACGGCGAGGTGGCCGCGTTCCTCATGCTGAGCCGCACCTTCGCCCAGGCCGTCGAGGCCGCCGTGATCGCCCGGCTGCGAGCCGCCACGCGTCCGCTCAGCACCCGCGCCCTCGTGGAGCGGGTCGCGCCCGAGCTGGGGTCGTGGCCCGCGCCCGAGTGGCCGTACCTCGCCGGCGGGATCGTCGGGCATCTCGAGGAGCTGGCCGAGGCGGGCCGCGTCCGCGGGACCCGTCGCCGCGATCGGACCGTGGCCTGGCGCTACGTCGGGCCGAGCGAGCCCGCGACGAGCTGAGGGCGCCGCGGGCCGATCAGGCGGGAGGGACCTCGCCGAAGGCGTAGACCCGGGCCGGCGTGTCGAAGAGCATCCGCCGCCGCGCGGCCTCGTCGATCCCGTGCCGGGCCATCGCCTCGCTGAACGCGCCGAGCAGGAACGTCCAACCCGGCCTTCCCCCGTGGACCGTCCAGTAGCTGCGGCGCGCCGCGTCGAGCCCCAGCATCAGCTGGTCGCCGTGGCCGTCCTCGAGCATCCAGTCGAGGAGGATCAGGGTGCCGTTGTCCTGGCCGTCCTTCCAGCGGAAGCCCTGGTCGTACTCGACCGAGACGCCCGTCGCGAGGAGCTCGCGGTGGTAGGCCCGGTCGACCACCTTGTCGGTGTGCGACAGGACGACGTGGCCGAGGTCGGCTCCGGCCTCCGCGAGCAGGCGGACCTGCTCGAGGCCGCCGACCCCGTCCGAGCAGTGGGTGAGGATCGGGCAGCCCGTGGCGCGCTGGGCGGCGGCCGCGGCCCGGAAGACGCGGCGGTCGCGCTCCGTGGCCATCTCCCGGGAGCCGCCGACCTTGACGACGCCGGCCCGATGCCGGCCACGCCGGACCGACGGGCCGGCGTGGTCGTGGTCGTCGATGCCCTCCTCGATGTCGGCCATGAAGAGCCGCGCCAGCTCATCCTCGGCGGCCGTCGCGCTCCAGTGATCCGGACCGTAGAGGTCGGCGACGTGGAGGCCGGTGGAGGCGACCACGTGCACCCCGCTGCGACGGCTGACCTCGCCCAGCTTCCGGGGGTCCCGTCCGAGCGCGCAGGGAAGCGCGTCGACCACGGTGCCGAGCCCCAGGGCCCGGGCGGGGCCCAGCTCACGCACGGCGTCGTCGGCCGAGTCGAGCCGCCAGTCCGGGTCCCGCTCGGTCAGCGGCCCGACGTCGATGATCACGTGCTCGTGGGCGTAGGTCGCCCCCAGGCTTGACGGCGCGACGTCCCCGAGGACGGTTCGGACGAAGCTCATCGACGGACGCTCCCGAGCGGTCTCACGACGCCGTCGAGGGATCGGAGTCGCCCCCTGCGTCCGTGGCGCCGGGGGTGGTCCCGGATCCCTGGCCGGTGGCGGTCGCGAGCGTCCGGACCAGATCGTGGAGCGTGGCGATCTCGGCCCGCAGGGCGGCCACCTCCCCGGCGATCCCGACCGCGGTCGGCGCTGCCGACGGAGGCGGGGTCGGGGTCGCTTCGGCCTCCGGGGCGCTGGTGACCTGGCCGGTCGCGGTGTCCTTGCCCGACAGGAAGAAGGTCGCCAGGAAGCTGGAGACGACCCCGAAGATCCCGATGCCGATCGCCATCGTCAACATGCCGACGACCCGCCCGGCCTCGCTCACCGGGTACCGATCGCCGTAGCCGACGGTCGTGATCGTGACGAACGCCCACCAGATGGCGTCGCTTCCCGACGTGATGTTCGCATCCGCGGCGTTGCCTTCCACGATGACGATGGCGATGCTCCCGAACAGCAGGACCAGGATCACCAGGAGGGTGATGAGGTAGACGGCCGTGTCCTGCCGCCGCGCGAAGAAGTCGCGGACCAGGGACGTGGGTCCCCGGCCCTGGAGCAGCCGCGTGATCCGGAAGAGCCGGGCGAAGCGGAACAGGCGCAGGATGCCGACCGAGGCGTCCCCGATCGCCGGGATGCTGCCGAGCAGGTCGAAGATCCCCTGGGGGAACAGGTAGGCCCGCTTGTCGGAGGACCGATGGAGCGATCGGGCGAAGTCGACCAGGAAGATGAAGCAGAAGAGCGTGTCGACGATGGAGAGGATCGCCCAGACCTGGTCGTTCCGGGCGAACACCATCGCGGCCATGACGCCCAGCGAGATGATCGTGAGGACCCCCATGAACATCTCGTAGCCGTTGTCCTCGGCCGGTCGGCTCACCGGCGCGGAGCGGTCGGTCGCGGTCGTCATGGACGTCCCTCCATCGCGGCTGCCGCGCCGATCGAGCGGTCGGGCGCGGCGAACACGAAGGCCCCGAGGTGCGCCCTCGGGGCCTTCGTCATCGGTCCGATCGGACCTAGCTCATGAGCTTCTTCTTGAGCTCCTCGTACTCCGGCACGGTGATCGCGCCGGCTTCCTTGAGCTGGTTGAGCTTGGTGAGCTCGTCGGCCGTCGAGACGCCGGCCGCCGCATTGGCCGCGGCTTCGGCCTGGGTCATCATCTGGACGTCCTGGGCGGTCACCTTCGGGCGGGCGATGATGTAGATCAGCGCGCCAAGGAACGGCAGAAGCACCAGCACGACGATCCACACGACCTTCCAGCCGCCGGACAGGTCATTCCGCCGGAAGATGTCGGCGAAGATCGAGATGAAGATCCAGATCAGCATGAACCAGAAGAAGAAGACGACCATGCCCCACAGCAGGTCCCAGAACCCGAAGGCCTCGTCGTCCAGCTGGTTGCATGCCGCCAGGAAGACCGTTGCGGCTGCGAGGAGCAGGGCCATCGGGCCGCCGCGAAGGGTCTGGCGAAGGGTCGAGAGGTGAGTCACGGGCGAAGAGCCTCCTCGATATCGCGGTCCGGGCGGCGTGCCATCGCGCTCGTCCCCATGGATCTCGCGTTCCCCGGCCGGACGCAGCGGGCAGGTCGCAGCTGCTGACGGCTCGGGCTGCATGATAGCGAAGGGTCGCCCTGCCGGGTCACCGGGTCCGCGTGTCCCCCGGCGGATCGAGGATGGCCCCGTTCGCGCGCAGTCGGGCCGACAGGTCGGGGAAGGACACCTCACGAGGGTCGCAGCCGGCGGCTGAAGCCAGGGCCGCTGCCGTGCCCGCCGCCTGGCCCATGGCCATGCACTGGGCCATCGAGCGGACCGACGCGTGGGCGTCGTGCGTCGCGCTGAAGCAGCGCCCAGCCACGAGCACGTTCGCGGCGTCCCGGACGAGCAGCGACCGGTAGGGGATCCCGACCACCGCCCCGTCCGGCAGGTACTGCCAGCGCGTGTCCGCGCCGCCGTGATGGTCCTCGATGGGGGCGCCGCACAGGCCGACCTGGTCGTCGAACCGGGCGGCCCCCAGGACCTCCTCGCGGGTGAGGCGATGGTCGCCGTAGACGCGCCGGGTCTCGCGGACGCCGACCCCCGTGCCCAGGGCCACGAGCGACGCCGCCTCGTAGCCCGGCACGCGGTCGACGAGGAAGCGGGCGTACTCAAGAGCCTGGCGCCGGCCGGCCATCTCGGACTCGGAGAGGAGCCATGGGTCGGTCGCGCTCACCAGGCGCCCCTCGGCGTCCCTGCGGACCGATTCCAGGCGGGTCATCACGGTCGCCGTCATCCCGGGGACCGGCGTCACGTGATCCGAGCCCTCCCGGCGGGGCAGGTCGTACGCGCCGCTGGCCGCCGCCTCGGCCATCAGCTCGTCGAGGCGGGCCTTGGGCACGGAACGCCGACGCTCCGGATCGACGTTGACCATCCGGAAGGTCGTCGTCAGGGTCTGGGCCGGCGCCTCCTCGCCTGCGGTCTCGTAGCCGAAGCCAGCGAAGTGGCAGAGGTCGGCGTCACCGGAGGCGTCCACGAAGATCCGGCCGCGGACCATCCCCAGTCCGGCCTTGGTCGCCACGACGAGCGACGACACCCGGCCTCCGCGGACGTCGGCGTCCTGGACGAAGGCGTGGAGGAGGACCCGGACGCCGGCCGCCGAGACGAGCCGCTCCCAGGTCACCTTGAGGTGCTCGGCCAGGTAGGTGACCCCGGTCCCGGCGCCGTACGAGTTCGGCCGCTCCAGGACCGGGCCCAGGGTGCGGAGCCCGGCGACGACGTCGTCGGCGATCCCGCCGACGACCTTGTGGGCCGTCGTGCCCGGCGTGTAGAACCCGTAGAACGTGTCCAGGACGGCCGTCGAGGTCCCGCCGAGGAACGGCAGCTTCTCGACCAGGAGCACCGAGGCGCCGGTCCGTCCGGCGGCGATGGCTGCGGTCGAGCCGGCCGACCCGGACCCCACGACGACGACGTCGGCCTCGGCGAGCAGGGGCGGGTCCGCGCGCCGGCTCACGCCGGCGGCCCGTCGTTGGCGACCGACCAGCCCGCGTCCACGAGGATCGTCTGGCCGGTGATGTAGCGGGCCTCGTCGGACAGGAGGAAGGAGGCCACGGCGGCGATGTCGCCCGGCGCCATGAACGCCCCCGAGAGGGGCTGCTTCCAGCGGACGTAGGCGGCGACACCCTCGTCCTCGATGGCGCGGCCCGCCATCGGCGTGTCGACGAGGGACGGAGCGATGGCGTTCACCCGGATGCCGTCCGCGGCATAGTGCGCGGCCATCGCCCGGGCCAGGCTCGCGATGGCGCCCTTGCTGGCGGCATACGCGTGGGTCGCGAAGTGGGCCGGCGCCGGATGGGTCGCCAGGACGCTCGTCATGAGCAGGAGCGCGCCGCGGGCTCCGGTCTCGTCCGGGGCCTGACGGAGCATGGCGCGGACCGCCTCACGGGCGGCCAGGAAGGCCGGGGTCGCGTTGAGGTCCATGGTCCGCCGCCAGCCGTCGAGGGTCAGCTCGTGGACGGGTCCGTCCCCGAACCGCCGCCCGCTGCCGCCCGCGACCGCGTAGAGGCCGTCGATCCGGCCGAACCGCTCCACGCAGGCCGCCGCGACCGCCGCCGCCGCCGCCTCATCGGTGAGGTCGGCGGCAGCCCAGGCGGCCTGCCCGCCCGCCTGCTCGATCCGCTCCACGAGGTCGCGGCAGCCGGCCTCCCGGCGCGCGGCGACGAAGACCGCCGCTCCCTCGGCCGCGAACCGCTCCGCCCCGGCCGCCGCCATCCCGGTCGCGCCGGTCACGAGGCAGACCTTGCCGGCGAGTCGCCCCTGCCCTGACGTCATCGCTGCGACTGTACCCCGGCCCGGGCCTCCCGTGTCCGCGCCCGACCGACGCAACGCAACCGCAACCGGCCCATATCCGGGCCGGCGTCGACGCCCGAGGGTCGCGCCCGTAGGGTGGTCGGAGCGTGGGGCCGACGCCTTCCACGCCCGCGTCGTCGACCGACGCCGCTCCGGAGGAACCGAGGATGTACGAGATGACCGACCCCCGCCCCTCCTTCGCCGCGCGACGCGACGGCAGCGGCCCGGTGACCTGCGCGACCTGCGGTTGCCGGCTCCAGCTCGCCGGCGCGACGGAGGGCGGCACCTACGTCCACTTCGGCCCGCTCGGCGGACGCGACGCCCGCGGTTGCCGGGTCGCCTGCGTCGACCTGGCCCACGATCCGTCGGGCGAGCCCGCAGCGACGCACCTGGCCTGATCGCTCGCTTCGACCGGCGGTCAGGACCCCGCGTCGATCCGGTAGCCGGCTCCCCGCACGGCCACGACCCTCGGACCTCCGGCGGCGCCGAGCTTCGCCCGCAGGCGCGTCACGTGTGGCTTGAGCCAGAGCGGATCGGCATTCGGCTCCGTCGGCCAGCCGGCACGGAGGAGGCGGTCCTGTGGGACGACGTCACCGTCGGCCCGGACCAGCGCCTCCAGCAGTCGGTACTCGGTCGGCGTGAGGGGCAGGGCCGTCGTGCCGACCCTCGCCTCGACCCGGCCGGCATCGATCTCGAGCTCACCGGCCCGAAGCGGCCCCGCCGCGGCGCCGGTCGGACCGCCCTCGTCCACCCGTCGCATCACCGCGTTGATCCGGGCCAGCAGCTCGGCCTTGCCGAAGGGCTTGACGAGGTAGTCGTCGGCGCCGAGCTCCAGGGCCCGGACCTTCGCCGGTTCGCTGCTCTCGCCCGACACCACGATGATCGGCGTCCGGCCCAGCGCACGGACGCGGCCGGCCACGGAGAAGCCGTCGGGTCCGGGCATCGCCAGGTCGAGGAGGATGAGGTCGGGCGTCTCCTCCTCGACGCGCTTGACCGCCGTCAGGCCGTCATAGGCGGTGATGACCCTGTGGCCTTCCGTGCCCACGAGGGCCGTGATCGCGCCGACCATCGCCGGGTCGTCGTCGACGACCAGGATCCGCAGCGAACGACGGGTCGGCATCGGTCGGATCCCTCCTCAGAGCGCCACGGCGGCCGGCATCGCCACCACGAACCTGGCCCCGGTCGGCTCGACCGGCTCGCACCACACGGCCGCGCCCATGCCGTTCGCCAGTCGGCGCCCGGCGTACAGGCCGATGCCGGATCCTCTCGCCGTCCGGGTGTCCTGACGAGCGTACGGCTCGAAGATGCGTTCGCGCCACTCCTCCGGGATGCCGGGACCCTCGTCGAGGACGCTGAGCCGGATCCGACCCTCGGCGAGCTCGCTGGCGACGGTGATCGTCGTCCCCGGCGGAGCGTACTTCACGGCATTCTCGATGAGGTGCTCCACGATCTGCCGCAGTCGGTGCTCGTCGGCCATCGCATGGTGGCCGACGAGCGCGTCGATGCGGATCCGGTGGCCCTCCAGGAGCGGCGACAGGTCCTCGATGACCTGGTCGACGAGCGCCCGGACGTCGACCGGGACCACGACGGCCGGCGGCAGCTCGGCGGCCGGCCGGATCGAGGCGAGGACGGAGTCGATGAGCCGATCGAGGCGTTCGACCTGGCCGAGCGCGGCTCGATGCCAGCGCTCCCGGGCCGTCCGGCGGTCCGGGTCGCGGGACTCGCGTCCATCCAGGGACGGCTCCTCCGACAGGAGGTCGGTGTAGGCACGGACCACGGCCAGCGGCGTGCGCAGCTCGTGGGTCACCAGGGCGACCAGCTCGCCCCGGACGCGCTCGAGCGTGCGCAGCTCCTCGGCCTGCGCCTCGGCCTCGCGCTGGAGCCGGACCCGCTCCACGATGCCCGCCAGCACGTCGGCCACGGCCCCGAGCTGCTCCACGTCCGAGCGGCTGAAGGTCCTGGGGCGCTCGGTCTGGACGTTCAGCACGCCGACGACCGAGTCGTGCCAGACCAGAGGGACGGACAGCATCGAGGCGACGAACCGCTTCTGGTCGATGCCGCGCACCCACATGAACCGGGGATCCTCGCGGACGTTCGGGATGATCTCGGGCTCGCGGGAGGCCGCGACGTGGCCGGTGACGCCCTCCCCGTATGGCACCTTGGCGCGTCCGATCTGATACTTGTCGAGTCCGTTCGTGGCGGCGAGCGTCAGGACCGGCTCGTCCCGCTCGAGCAGGTAGAGAGAGGAGACATCTGCGTGCAGCGCGTCCCTCGTCTGGTCCACGACCGTCTCGAGAAGCTCGTCCCAGGTCCGCGCGGTGGTCGCCAGGCGGACCACGTGATGGAGGAAGCGGAGCTGCTCGAGCTGCTCGTCGGCCGCCTCGGCGGCGGCGACGGCGTCGTTCGCCGACCCCTCGACGGCCTGGGTCGGGTGGATCGGGTCGGTCATGCGGCTCACGATACATGGCCGTCGGCCGGGAGCCGCTGATGGTCCGCCGCCCGGTGGCTCGCCCCCTCAACCCCGCCGTCCGGGCGGAGCCGTCCGGCATCGGCTCGGCCGGTGCCCGTGACCCGCTCGCCCGCGAGGTCAAGCTCCTCGGGGCGCTGCTGGGCCAGGTCATGGTGGAGCAGGAGGGACCCGAGCTCCTCGAGCGGGTCGAGCGGATCCGCCGCCTGACGATCGCCCACCGGGCAGCCCCAGCCGCGCAGCGCGAGCGCCTCTCCCGCGAGCTCGCCGCCGAGCTGGACTCCATGGATCTCGGCGAGACGGAGGCGGTCGTCCGTGCGTTCTCCCTCTACTTCCACCTGGTCGACGTGGCCGAGTCCAGGGCCCGGGTCCGCGTCCTGGGGCGCCGGGAGCGCGCCGAGTCGCGGGGGATCGTGGAGGGTTCGCTCGCGGACGCCGTCGTGCGGCTCCGCCGGTCGGGCCACCCGCCCGAGGCGGTCGAGGCGCTGGCGGCCAGGCTGCGCATCGGCCCGGTCCTGACCGCCCATCCCACCGAGGCCCGACGGCGCACGCTCCTGATCGCGCTCCGTCGGATCGCCCGGCTGGTCGAGCGGCTCGACGACCCGCGGCTGACCCGCGACGAGGACGCCGACATCCGCCGTCGGCTGCGGGAGGAGATCACGGTCCTCTGGCGGACCGCCGAGCTGCGGGCCGTCCGGCCGACGCCCCTCGACGAGGTCCGCACGGCGATGGTCGCCTTCGACGAGACGCTCTTCACGGTGACCCCGCGGGTCTATCGCGCGCTCGACGCGGCGCTCGACCTGGCCGGTGGCGACGAGGCCCGTTCGGGCCGGGCCACGACCGGCCCCGATACGGCTCCCGCTCGAGCAGCCGGCGACTCGGGCCGGACCGGCACCCGCCAGCCGCGCGTCCCGGCCTTCCTGGAGTGGGGGAGCTGGATCGGCGGCGACCGCGACGGCAACCCGTTCGTGACGGCGACGATCACCTCGGCGACGCTGGCGATCCAGGCGGATCACCTGCTCCGTGGCTACGAGTCGGTGACCGCCCGGCTGGTGCAGACGATCTCGGCAGTGGTGCCGCTCGAGCGCACGCCGCCGCCGCTCGCCTCCCGGCTGGCCGAGGACGAGGTCGCCCTCCCGGAGGTCATCCGGTCGCTCCGCGCGCGCTTCCCGGACGAGCCGTACCGGATCCGGCTGGGCGCGATGGCCGAGAGGCTCCGCCGGACCCGGGCCGGTCTCACCGACGTCGTGGCGCCGCTCTCCGGCCGCTACCCGGATCCTGCAGCCCTGCACGCGGAGATCGTCGAGCTGCAGGACGCCCTCGTGGTCGGCGGCCTGGCCCGGGTCGCCTACGGCGAGCTCGCCGCCTTCCGGTGGCAGGTCGAGACCTTCGGGTTCCACCTGGCCTCGCTGGAGGTCCGTCAGCACAGCGACGTCCACGCCGCGACCCTGGCCGTCCTTCGGGCCGGCCACGAGGATCCGCCCGCGGCGGTCCTGGCCCAGGAGCTGCCCGGGACGGCCGGGGTCACCGCGGGCGAGGTCCTGGCGACCTTCCGCGCGATCGCCGACATCCAGCGCCGCTTCGGCGAGGCTGCCTGTCACCGCTACGTGGTCTCCTTCACCCGCGACGCCGGCGACGTCCTGGCCGTCCTGGATCTCGCCCGGCTGGCCGGGCTGCCGTCCCCCGGCGCGGCGACGACCGGCGGGTTCCGGCCGGCGACGCCGACCCTGGATGTCGTGCCGCTGTTCGAGTCGTCCGAGGCGCTGGAGGACGCCGGCTCCATCTTCGACGGGCTGCTGGCCGATCCGTCCTACCGCCCCCACCTCGCGGCCCGCGGCGACCGCCAGGTCGTGATGCTCGGCTACTCCGACTCCAACAAGGAGCTCGGCGCCGTCGCCGCCAACCGGGCCCTCCATGCGGCCCAGCGTGCCCTCGTGGCGGCCGCTCACCGACACGGGATCGAGCTCACCCTGTTCCACGGCCGGGGCGGGGCCATCGGCCGCGGCGGGGGGCCCGCCCAGCGCGCCATCCGGGCATCGCCGCCGGGCGCCGTGGACGGACGCTTCCGGGTCACCGAGCAGGGCGAGATCGTCGCCAAGCGCTATCTCGATCCGTCGATCGCCCGCCGCCACCTGGAGCAGCTCGGCAGCGCCGTCCTTCTCGCCTCCTTGCCGGAGGAGGACGCGGCCGCCGACCGCGCCGCCGAGATCGGCGCCCCCATCCTCGACGCCCTCGCCGCCTCGGCCGAGGCGACCTACCGCGAGCTCGTCTGGGACGACCCCCGGTTCCCGGTCTTCTTCCGTACCGCCACCCCGATCGGCGAGCTCGCCGAGCTCCGGCTCGGTTCGCGCCCCGCGTCCCGGGGCAGCCGGGACCGGGCGGCGGCCCCGGATGTGTCGTCCCTGCGGGCGATCCCCTGGACCTTCGCCTGGACCCAGGCCCGGATGGAGGTCCCGGGCTGGTACGGCCTCGGCACGGCCGTCGACCGCTGGGTCGGGGAGCAGGGGCCGGGATCCGTGGAGACGCTTCGCGAGCTGTACCGCCGCTGGCCGTTCTTCGCGGCCATCGTGGACAACGCGGAGCTCAGCCTGGCCCGGTCGGACCGGGCCATCGCGGCCCGCTTCGCGGCCCTGGCCGGCGAGGCGGGATCGGCCACCTGGGCCCGGATCGAGCACGAGTGGGACCGCACCGAGCACTGGGTCCGCGAGCTCACCGGCCGCCGCCGTCTGCTCGACGACCAGCCGGCGATCCAGCGGTCGATCGCTCTCCGGTCGCCCTACGTCGACCCGCTCTCGGAGCTGCAGGTCCGCTTGCTGGGGCGGCTCCACGCGACGCCGGAGGACGACCCGGATCGCGACCGGTTGCGGCGGCTCGTCCAGCTGACGATCAACGGCGTCGCGGCCGGCCTCCACTCGACCGGCTGATCCGGTCCGCGGGTCCCGCGGGAGGGACGTCACAGTCCCGTCACGCCCGGCCCGCTACGGTTGCGACATGACCGCTCCACGTCCCGCCCGACGCGGCGGCGCGGTCCGCCGGATCCTGGCGTCGGCCGTGGCTTCCGTCGTCGTGGCGGCCGCCTGCGTGCCGCAGCTCGGAGGTCCGGCCGGCGCATCGCCCGCCCCGGATCCGTCGGGCCCGAGCCCGACGAGGGCCGACGCGTCCGGGAGCCCGGCCGATCGGCCGCCGGTCGGCGTGGACCCGGAGCGCCTGCGGGTCTCGACCGAGGGCTGGGCCACCGACTTCACCATCGCCAGCGTCGATCTGGCCGAGTTCCGGTCCGGCGGCCCGCCCCCGGATGGCATCCCCTCGATCGACGATCCGCGGTTCGAGTCGGTCGACGCGGCGGCGACATGGCTGACCGAGCGGTCCCCCGTGATCGCCCTCGAGATCGCCGGCGATGCGCGAGCCTACCCGCTCGCCATCCTCCTCTATCACGAGATCGTCAACGACACGGTCGGGGGCCGCTCCGTCGTGGTCACGTTCTGCCCGCTCTGCAACACCTCCCTGGTCTTCGTTCGCACGCTGCCCGATGGCACGGTCCTCGACTTCGGCACCACCGGCAACCTCCGGCTGAGCGACCTCGTCATGTACGACCGCCAGACCGAGTCGTGGTGGCAGCAGGCCATCGGGGAGGCCCTCGTCGGCGAGCTGACCGGGACCCGGCTCGAGTTCCTGCCGACCCAGGTCATCGCCCTCGCCGATTTCGCGGCCGCCCATCCCGACGGCCGGGTCCTCAGCCGCGAGACCGGCCACCGCATGCCGTACGGGAGGAACCCCTACCCGGGATACGACGACCCCGACAGCCGGGCCTTCCTGTTCGAAGGCGTCCTCGACGGGCGGATCGCGGCGAAGGAGCGCGTCGTCGCCCTGGAGGCGGACGGGGACCAGGTCGCCGTCCCCTTCAGCGAGATCGAGCGGGTCGGCGCGGCCCTCGTGGAGGTGGGGGCGTCGCGGGTCCTCGTGGTCTGGCAGCCCGGCGCCTCGTCGCCCCTGGACCTGCCCGACGTGGAGGGCCGGGACGTCGGAGCGGTCGGCGTCTTCGTCCCCGCCGTGGACGGACGCGCCCTGACCTTCCGGCCGGCCACCGGGGCCGGCGCCGCGATCGTCGACGAGGAGACCGGGACGGCCTGGTCGGTGACCGGGACGGCGCTCGAGGGGCCGCTGGTCGGCCGCCGCCTCGAGCCGGTGGCCCATGGCACGCACTTCTGGTTCGCCTGGGCGGCCTTCGCTCCCGGGACCCGGATCTGGACCGCCGACGCCGCATCGGCTTCGCCCGATCCGTCCGCGGCCGGCGACGCGGCGGCGACGGCGCCCGAGGCCCGCGGGTCGTCGCCGGCCTCGCCATCCGTCCCGCCGGCCGGCCCGGAGCTGGCGGTCACCCTGCCGGTCCGATCGATCCGGGTGGTCGCCGGTCAGGCGGCCTCGCTCGTCGCCCTGTCCGATCCCGGCGCGACCTGCGGCATCAGCGTCGTCTACGGGCCGGGACCGCGGAAGGCGGCCGGGCTCCAGACGCGACCGACCGACACGGCCGGCTACGTCCGCTGGCTGTGGACCGTCGACCCGGCGACCCCCCAGGGCAGCTGGCCGGTGATCGTCACCTGCCGCCTGGCCGACGCCGAGGGCGAGGCCGGCGGCACGCTGACCGTGGAGTAGACCCGGCGAGTACCATCGACCTCGATGGATCGTCGCCAGGCACGCACGGAGGTCGCGCGAGCGGGTCGTCGATCCGCTCCGTCCGGCTCGCGCCGATGAGCCTCGTCCGCATCGAGGCCCTGACGAAGCAGTATCCGGGCGGCGTGCTCGCCCTCGACGACCTCACCCTCCAGCTCGAGCCGGGGATCATCGGCCTCGTCGGCTCCAACGGTGCGGGCAAGAGCACGCTCATCCGGATCCTGCTCGGCCTGCTGCCCGCCACCTCGGGGCGCGCCTTCGTCCTGGACCGTGACGTGGCGACCGACGGCATCGGTGTCCGGGCGCTCGTCGGCTACATGCCGGAGCACGACGCCCTGCCGCCGGACGTCTCGGCGACGACGCTCGTCAACCACATGGCGATGCTGTCCGGGCTCCCCCGGGGAGCCGCCCGCGAGCGGACGGCGGAGGTCCTCCGGCACGTCGGGCTGTACGAGGAGCGCTACCGGCCGATCGGCGGCTACTCGACCGGCATGCGCCAGCGGGTGATGCTGGCCCAGGCCCTCGTCCACGATCCACGCCTGCTGCTCCTCGACGAGCCCACGAACGGACTCGACCCCGCCGGGCGCGACGAGATGCTCGACCTGATCCGGCGCACGGGTCGCGAGTTCGGGATCGCCATCATCCTGGCCTCCCATCTCCTCGGCGAGATCGAGCGCGTCGGCGACTTCCTGGTGGCGATCGAGGGCGGTCGGCTGCTGCAGGCCGCCCCGCTCGCCGACTTCACGACCAAGACCGGGGTCGTCCGGGTCGAGCTCGACGACGACCCGGCCCCGTTCGCCCAGCGCCTGGACGTCGCCGGGCTGGCGCATCGGGTCGATGGGTTCGACGTCCTGATCGATCTCGGCGGCCAGGACTACGATCTCGTCCGCGACGCGGTGGCCGAGCTGGGCCTCGGCCTGGTCCGCATCGAGCCCGAGCGCCGGACGCTCGAGGACCTCTTCCGGTGACCGCGCCGACGCCTCCGCGGACGGGCTCTGCCGGCAGCATCTACGACCTCGGCTACCGGGGCTACGACGGTCCTCGCCTGGGACGTCGCCACGCCGTCGGAACGCTCGTCCGGGACGCCTTCCGGGCCTGCTGGGGGATCGGTCGGTCGGGCCGGGCGAAGATCGTGCCGTTCGGCCTCTTCGCGCTGGCGATGATCCCGGCGGTCGTCGCCGTCGGCGTCTCCGCGCTCGTCTCCCAGCTCGGCGAGGCCGGCGGGGCCTTCGACGACGAGGCGATCATCGGCTTCTCGTCCTACTTCGAGTACGTCTGGCCGCTCGTGGCGCTCTTCGTGGCCGCCCAGGCGCCGGAGCTGGTGGGCGGCGACCAGCGCCACCGGGTCCTGGCGCTGCTGTTCGCCCGGGCGCTCCGCCGCGAGGACTACGCCGGCGGGAAGCTCGTCGCTCTCGTGGCGGCGCTGCTCCTCCTCCTGCTGGTCCCCCAGGCGGTGATCCTCCTCGGCCGGGCCCTCGTCCCGGCCGACGTCGTCGAGGCGATCGTCGCCGATGCCGCCCAGGTCCCGGCGGTCATCGGTCAGGCCATCCTGGCCGCCGTCTTCCTCGGTTCGCTCGGTCTGGCGATCGCCGCCTACACGCCCCGTCGGGCCTTCGCGACCGCCGGGATCATCGCCGTGCTCATCGTCCCGCCGCTGGTCAGCGCGGTCGCCGTCACGCTCGTCGGCGAGTCGACGGCCGGTTGGCTGACGCTGTTCAGCCCGCCGGACATCCTCGAGGGGACGAATGCCTTCTTCTTCGACCTGACCCGGACGAGCGCCGGGCGGTCGCTGCCCGACGTGGCCTGGCCGCTGGCTGCGATGGCCTGGTCGGTCGTGGCCATCGGCGCGCTCCTGTGGCGCTACCGGACGATCCAGCCGTGAGCGGGCCGCGCGGACCCGTGGAGGGCTGGGTCGATCCCGGCGGCGTGATCGCGCCTGCGCCGCCCATCCTCTCGTCGCCCCAGTCGGCGGTGCTCGAGGTCCCGCCGGACGCGCCGATCCGCGTGGAGCACGCGTCGCGCTGGTACGGCAACGTCGTGGCGGTCAACGACGTCAGCTTCGGCATCGGGGCGGGGATCACCGGCCTGCTGGGTCCGAACGGCGCCGGCAAGAGCACGCTCCTGGGCATGCTCGCCGGCCTGCTGCGACCGTCGGCGGGGTCGGTCACCGTCCTCGGCCGACCGACCTGGCGCGATCCCGGCGTGTACCGCCAACTGGGGCTCGTGCCCGAGCGAGAGGCCGTCCCCGCCTACCTCTCGGGCCGCCGCTTCGTCCGGGATGCTGCCGCGCTCCAGGGGCTGCCCGACCCCGGCGCCGCCGCCGATCGAGCGCTCGGCATCGTGGACCTGCTGGACCCGGCGGATCGCACCCTGGGAACCTACTCGAAGGGCATGCGGCAGCGGGCCAAGCTGGCCGCCGCCCTCGTCCACGACCCGGCCGTCCTGCTGCTCGACGAGCCGTTCAACGGGATGGACCCGCGGCAGCGGCTGCACATGATGGACCTCCTCCGGCAGATGGCCGCCGAGGGTCGGACGATCCTCTTCTCGTCCCACATCCTCGAGGAGGTCGAGCGGCTGGCCCAGCAGGTCCTGGTCCTGTACGCCGGACGGCTGGCCGCGAGCGGCGATTTCCGGGAGATCCGGCGGCTGATGACCGACCGCCCCCACGAGTTCACCATCCGCTCGTCCGACGACCGCCGGCTCGCGGCGGCGCTGGTGGCCGAGCCCTCCGTCTTCGCGGCGGAGCTGCGGGACGGCTGGCTCATCGTGCGCACGGCCGACTTCCCGGCCTTCACCCGGCGGCTGCCGGTCCTGGCGCGCGACGGCTCGGTGACGCTCCACGAGGTGCGGCCCACCGACGAGTCCCTCGAGAGCGTCTTCGCCTACCTGGTGCGCCGATGATCCGGATCGTCGCGGCCGGCACGCTCCGCTCGCTCTTCGCGCGGCGGCGGGTGATCTTCCTGCTCCTCCTCGCGGCGGTCCCGGTGCTGATCGGGCTGCTGGCGCGGTGGCGGGGCCTCCCCGGCGAGGGGGTCGAGCGGACCGCGACGGCGATCGAGCAGCTGGTGGTCCGGGCGGTCCTGCCCCTGGTCGGGCTCGTCCTGGGCACGGCCGCGATCGGCGCGGAGATCGAGGACGGGACGATCATCCACCTCATCACCAAGCCGGTCGCCCGCTGGCGGATCGCGGTCGGCAAGCTGCTCGCCACGACGCCGCCGGTCGTGGTCCTCGTCGCCGGCTCCACCCTCATCGCCGGCCTGGCCATCGGCGGTGACCGCGGGGCGCTCACGACCGTCCTCGCCCTGACCGCCGGGGTGTCGCTCGGCGCGGTCGCGTACACGTTCCTCTTCGTGGCCCTCGGGGTCCTCACGACGCGGGCCCTGATCGCCGGGCTCGCCTACGTCATCGTCTGGGAGGGCCTCCTGGCGGGCCTGTTCGAGGGCTCGCGCACGCTCAGCATCCGCGAGTACACGCTGGCGGTCGCCGCCGCGCTCGATCCGGGTGGGCCGCTCGACACGGACCTTCGGCTTGACCCGGTCGTGGCGGTGGTCGGGCTGGCGGCCGTCGTCGGCGTGTCGTTCGCGGTGACGGTCTGGCGCCTCGGGCGCCTCGAGCTCCAGGCGGGCGACTGAGGCCGTAGGCCTAGGGGCGCTCCAGCCCGTGCGCCTCGAGCAGGGCGTCGTCGGCGAGCACCGCATCCGTCGGCCCGTCCGCGACCACGACCCCGCCGTCCATGACGATCGTCCGCGGGAACAGCTCGGCCACCAGCCGCATGTCGTGGGTCGAGACCAGCTGCGTCTGCGGCAGGGTGCGCAGCAGCGCGATGAGCTCCCGGCGACCCCGTGGATCGAGGCCCGCGGACGGCTCGTCGAAGACCACGACGCTCGGATCCATCGAAAGGACGGTGGCCAGCGCCACCCGCTTGCGCTGGCCGAGCGACAGCCGATACGGGACCCGCTGCTCGGTCCCGCTCATGCCGACCGCCGCCAGCGCCCGCTCCACGCGGTCGTGGATCTCGGACCGCGGGGCGCCCATGTGGATGGGGCCGAAGGCGACGTCCTCGAACACGGTGGGGCTGAACAGCTGGTCGTCCGGGTCCTGGAAGACCAGCCCCACCTCCGCCCGGATCCGCTTGACGGACGATCGGTCCACGACGGTACCGGCAACGGCCACGGTCCCGTGGCTGGGCTCATGGATGCCGTTGAGGTGGAGCATCAAGGTGCTCTTGCCGGCGCCGTTGGGGCCGACGAGCGCCACCCGCTCGCCGCGCGCGATCGTCAGGTCGATGCCGCGGAGCGCCTCGAACCCGTCGGGGTAGCGGAAGTGCAGGTGGTGGATCTCGACCCAGCGGGCCGGATCGGCGACCGCCCCGCCGGGCGCGACGGCGGTCGGCTCGACCGGGTGCCGATGCGGATGCTCGTGCGGCGGCTGGTCGTCGTGCTCGTGGACGTGCGTGTGCTCGGACGCGGCGGCATCGGCGCCGCTCCGGCCCGGCTGCACCTCGGGTCCGCTCATGCCCGTGGGAGCCACAGCTGGGCCATGATCTCGAAGCCGACGAGGGCCAGCGCCGCCAGGCCGAAGGCGACGAGCTCGCGCCGCCGGAGGGCCGGGCCGGCCAGGTAGCGGAACTCCCCATCGAACCCACGGGCCTGCATCGCGGCGAAGACCCGCTCGCTGCGCTCGTAGGAGCGGAGGAAGAGCGAGCCGACCATCCGCCCGGTCACCGACGCCCGCCAGGCGAGCGTCCCGCCGCCACCGCCGCGCGGGGCCGCCGACCGGGCCGCCCGGGCCCGCATCATCCGGCCGGCCTCGTCGGCCATGACCGCGAGGTAGCGGTACATGAAGCCGATGATCGCGATCAGGATCCGCGGCACCCTGAGCTCGCGGAGGCCGTCCACGAGGTCGTGGAACGGTGTCGTGTAGGCGAGCAGCAGCGCGCCCTGGACGCTGACCCAGCTCTTCAGCAGGATGGTGAGGAAGTCGCGGACCCCGGCATCCGTGATGGTGATCGCCAGCGGCCCCAGGTCGAAGGCGGCCAGCGGCTCGCCGGGCCGGGTCGCCACGAGCGGCAGCGCAGCCAGCGCGAAGGGCACGGCGACCAGGGCGGCCCGGGACGTCCGCAGTGGTCCCAGCCCGGCAGCCACCGACACGACGACGACCGTCAGCCAGGACAGGCCGATCGCCGCGAACGCACCGGACGGCAGGAGCGCGACCGCGACGATGAAGCCGACGGCGAGCAGGAACTTCAGGCGGGCGTCGGCCCGATGGATGGGGCTGTCGCCGGCGACGTAGCGGTCGAGGTCCAGGTCAGCCGTCCCGAGCTTCCCGGCGACGGCGGAGCAACCGCCCGAGGCCGATCATGAGGACGAAGACGACGGCGATCCCGACCAGCCCGGCCACGACCGTCGACGCTCCGCCGTCAAGCCCGGGGATCGAGTAGTCCGGGAGGATCGAGAGGAACGGGTCCAGCGCCGTCTCGATCCAGCCCTGGTCCTCGGCGACCCGTTCGAGCCCGTCGGGATCGGTCGACGCCAGCGGCGCCAGCACGATGACGATGAGCGCCGCGATCGCCAGGCCGGCCACCCACCACCAGCGGTGTCCCCGGCGGCCGTCGGTCTCGGTTCCGCTGGGCTCGGGCGAGCTGGGCTCGCGGCCGAGGTCGTCCGGCGGCGCCCCCGTCGCGGCCGATGGCTCGTCGCGATCTGGCGGTGTCGCCTGCGGATCCCGGGTCATGTCGCGCCGCCCCGCGCCCGCACCGGCGCCTCCGCCCCGGTGCGAAGCTCGAGCAGGTCCGGCCGCGTCCCCCGGATGAAGGCAAGGGCGGCCATCGTGATAAGGGCTTCGCCGATCCCGATGAGCACGTGGACCCCCACCATGATCGGCAGGGTCACCTCGATCGCGGTCGTGCCGGAGATCGCGAGCTCGACGGAGATGGCCGCCGCCGCTCCGACGACCGACAGCCAGGCGGCGACGCCCGCTGCCGGGATGCGCGCGCGGCTCTCGCCGCCGAGGACCCGGGCCAGGGTCCGGTAGATCGCGTAGCCGCCCATGGTCCCGATGACGCCCATGTTCACGATGTTGGCCCCCAGGACGACGAGCCCGCCGTCCTGGAAGACGAGCGCCTGGACGGCGATGACCGTGGTCATGACCAGGGTCCCGGCCCACGGTCCGAGCAGGACCGCCACGAGGACCCCGCCCAGCAGGTGTCCCGACGTCCCGCCGGCGACGGGGAAGTTCACCATCTGGGCCGCGAAGATGAACGCCGCCATGACCCCCATCAGCGGGATCTGGCGGTCGTCGAGCGTCCGGTTCGTGCGCTGGACCGACACGCCCACCGCGATCACCGCGACCACCCACATGACCACGGCCACGGGCACGGTCAGGAACCCGTCCGGCGTGTGGAGCAGGGGATCGAGGGTCCGGATATCGACCTGGTCGGCGATGGCGGCGAGGGGCATCGGAGCTCCTTCGGGTGCATCCGGATTCTAGTCCGCTCCCGGCGTTGCTGCAAGAGCTTGCAATAGCGACATCGAGCAGCAGGCGCGGTATCCTGTGGGGACATGGCGACGCATCCCTCCCCAGCGCAGGACGCGGCCGCTTCGACGGCCCGCTCCGGCCAGCCGACCGGACAGGAGGCCGGGCGAACGGCCTGGTCGAGCGTCCCGGAGCGCCTCCACGAGCTGGGCCTCCGCTGGACGCCGCAGCGCCGGACGCTGATCGAGGTGCTGTCCCGGACCGACGGGCACGTGACCGGCGCCGAGCTCGTCGAGCGCTGCCGCGAGGTCGACCCGGCCACGATCCCGTCCACCGTCTACCGGACCCTGGACGTCCTGGAGGACCTGGGTCTCCTCCGCCACAGTCATGGGGCCGGCGGCCGCGAGGAGTTCCACGTCCTGCCCGCCCGCGAGCACGGGCATCTGACCTGCCGTGGCTGCGGCGTCACCTGGGAGATCGACGGCGCCGAGGGCGCTGCCCTGGTGGACGCGCTGCGGACCAGCCGCGGCTTCGCGATCGACCTGTCCCACCTGTCGATCGTCGGACGCTGCCGGACCTGCGCGACCGACGACGAGGCGAGCGACGACCCATCCGCCTGACCGCGCCGCCCGTACCGATGACATGAGATCCGATCCGCGCCCATCTCCCGAAGCCGCGCGGCGGCCCGACCAGGAGTCCGTCTGGGACTACCCGCGGCCGCCTGCCGTCGAGCCCGTCGCCCAGCGCCTGAGGGTCGTCGTGGCCGGGATCGTGGTGGCCGACACGACCCGTGGCCATCGCGTCCTCGAGACGAGCCACCCACCCGCCTACTACTTCCCGCCCGAGGACGTCCGCGAGGACCTGCTCCGCCCGTCGCCACGGACGACGGTCTGCGAGTACAAGGGTCGCGCCGCCTATGCCGACCTCGTCGTGGGGGATCGCGTGGTGCCCCAGGCGGCCTGGCGATACCCGGAGCCCGCGCCCGGCTACGAGGCGATCCGGGGCGCCTGGGCGTTCTACCCCGGCCGCGTCGACGAGGCGTGGGTCGGGGAGGAGCGAGTCCAGCCCCAGGCCGGCGACTTCTACGGGGGCTGGATCACGTCGCGGATCGTCGGCCCGTTCAAGGGCGGGCCCGGCACCTGGGGCTGGTAGGCGGTTGCGGGCACCCGCGGTCGCGGCGGGGGCCGGCGGTCAGGAGCCGCTGCCCTCGACCGTGGGCACGCCCAGGATGTTGAACCCACCGTCGACGTAGATCGTCTCCCCGGTCACCTGGCGCGAGAGGTCGGAGGCGAGCCAGACGGCGGTCCCGCCGACATCGTCGATGGTGATGTTCGTGCGGAGCGGCGCCACGTCGGCGAATGCCCCGTACATCCGCTTGAAGCCGGATACCCCCGACGCGGCAAGGGTCCGGACGGGGCCGGCGCTGATCGCGTTGACCCGGACACCGTCGGGGCCCATGTCGGCGGCGAGGTAGCGGACCGACGCTTCGAGGGCCGCCTTGGCCACGCCCATCACGTTGTAGTTGGCCGTGACCTTCTCGGCGCCGTAGTAGGTCAGGGTCATGATCGACCCGCCCGGGTGGAGGAGCGGACGGGCCTCGCGGGCCAGCGCGACGAGCGAGTAGGCGCTGACATCGAGGGCGAGGGCGAAGCCGTCACGGGAGGTGTCGGCGAACTGGCCGGCCAGGTCCTCTCGCTTGGCGAAGGCAAGGGCGTGGACGAGGATGTCGAGGTCGCCCTGGCGCTGGCCCCACAGCTCGAAGACCCTCCGGATCTCCTCGTCGGAGCGGACGTCGCACGGCTCCACGAAGGTCGAGCCGAGCTGCTCCGCCAACGGCCGGACCCGCTTCTCGATGAGCGATTCGACCGAGGAGAACCCGACGACCGCTCCATGGGCATGGAGCGCCCGCGCGATGCCCCAGGCGATCGAGTGGTCGTTGGCGACGCCGAAGATCAGCGCCTTCTTCCCGTCGAGCAGTCCCATCCATCGTCTCCGTCGCGGTGCGCCCGGACGTCCGGGCGCGGGTTCCCGCACGGTACCATCCCCTCCCATGGACCACGTCCGAGCCGGTTCGCCGGACACGGCCGAGCCCCTCGCGGCCCAGGCTCCGCGGCTGCCCGACGAGCGAGCCGCGGCAGCCGACGATCCGGCGACCCTCAGGCGCGCCATGGACGGCGTCCGCGCCCTCGTGCTCGACGCCGACGGCGTGCTCGTGCGGGTGGGGGCGCCGATCCCGGGCTCGATGGCGGCGCTGGCACGCCTGGATGCGCTCGGGATCCCGTATCGGATCGTCACCAACTTCTCGTCCGCCCACCGCGAGACCCTCGCCGCCCGCTTCTCGTCGGACGGCATGGCCATCGGCCCGGAGCGGATCGTGAGCGCCGCCTCGGCGGCCGCCTCGTACACCGCCCTCCGCCACGCCGGTCGACCGCTCCTGGTCCTGTCGGCGCCCGATGCCCTCCGCGAGTTCGATGGCCAGCGCCTGGTCCACGTGTCCGAGGTGGACGCCCTCGAAGGCGGCGTCGCTGCCGTCGTGGTCGGCGACGCCGGTGACGACCTGCCCTTCGGTCACCTCGACGTCGCCTTCCGGGCCGTCCGCCGCGGAGCCGAGCTCGTGGCCATGCACCGCAACCCCTGGTGGCAGACGCGGCGAGGCGAGACCCTCGACTCGGGGGCGATCGTGGCGGGCCTGGAGTACGCGACGG
>DATHYZ010000009.1:0-14260 GCA_035458865.1 Candidatus Limnocylindrales bacterium | reverse complement strand
GTCGCGGAGCTGGTCGGCGGCCGCGCTGACGACCATGAAGCGGGTCTCGTCGAGCCGGGTGACCGTGACGTCGCCCTCGATCCCCCCGCGCTCGTTGAGCCACTGCGTGTAGACGACCCGACCCGGCTCGACCGAGACGTCGTTGGCCGAGATGCGGTTCATGACCGCCTCGGCGTCAGGGCCCTGGACCAGGAGCTTGCCGAACGAGCTCTGGTCGAACACGCCCACGGCCTCGCGGACGGCGCGATGCTCCCCGGCCGACGCCTCGAACCAGTTCTGGCGGCCATAGCTGTACTCGTAGACCGGCTCCATCCCGGGCGTCGCGAACCAGTTGGCCCGCTCCCAGCCGGCGGTCTCGCCGAAGCAGGCGCCGGCCGCCGCGAGCCGGTCGTGGAGGGCGCTCCTGCGGACGCCCCGCGCGGTCTCGACCTGGCGGAACGGCCAGTGCATGTCGTAGAGGAGACCCAGCACCTCGGTCGTCCGCTCCCGCAGGTAGCGGCGGTTGGCCTGGAAGGGCATGAACCGTCGGATGTCGACCTCGGCGAGGTCCATCGGCGCCTGGCCCTCGACGATCCAGTCGGCGACCGCCCGGCCCGCCCCCGGCCCGGACTGGAAGCCGACCGAGTTGAAGCCGGCCGCCACGAAGTAGCCGGCCAGCCCGGGCGCCTCGCCCAGGATGTAGCGGTCGTCCGGGGTGAAGCTCTCGGGACCGTTGAAGAAGAGCTTGATGCCGATGTCGTTGAGCAGCGGCAGCCGGCGGGCAGCCATCTGGATGAACGGCGTCAGGTGGTCCCAGTCCTCCGGCAGGGTGCCGAAGGCGAAATCCTCGGGGATCCCGTCCATCCCCCACGGCTTGGCCCCGGGCTCGAAGAACCCGACCATGATCTTGCCGGTGTCCTCGCGGATGTAGGCCGTGTCGTCGGGGCAGCGGAGGACCGGCAGGTCGGGCTGGAGGCCCTCGACCGGCTCGGTGATCAGGTAGAAGTGCTCGGCCGCGTGCAGCGGGATGTTGACGCCGTTCCTCGCACCCAGCTCGCGGGCCCACATCCCGGCGCAGTTGACGACGACCTCGCAGCCGATGTCGCCGGCCTGGGTCCGCACGCCGGTGACCCGGCCGTCCTTCGTGAGGACGTCGGTGACCTTGGTGTGCTCGAAGATCTTCCCGCCGCGCAGCCGGAAGGCCTTGGCGATCGCCTCGGTGGCGTCGGTCGGGTTGGCGACCCCGTCCGCGGGCAGGTAGGCAGCCCCGACGATGCCCGACTCGTCCATGAGCGGCCACATCCGCTTGGCCTCGGCGGCGTCGATGACCTCCACCTCGAAGCCGCAGACCCGGCCCATCGAGATCCCGCGCTGGATCTCGGTCCAGCGGCCCTCGGTCCGGGCGATCAGGATGGAGCCCGTCGTCCGGAAGCCGGTCGAGAGGCCCGTCTCGGCCTCCACGGCCTTGAAGCACTCCTCGGCATAGGCGGCGAGGGTCGTCATGTTGTAGGTGGCCCGGAGCTTGGTGACCAGGCCGGCGGCGTGCCAGGTGGTGCCGCTGGTCAGCTGCTTGCGCTCGAGGAGGACGACGTCGGTCCAGCCGCGCTTGGCCAGGTGATAGGCGACGCTCACGCCGACGATCCCGCCGCCGATGATGACGACACGGGCGTGGGTCGGAAGCTGGGTGGTCATCGGGCTCCTCGCAGCAGCTGGTCGATGGTTCGAGTGAGGGGCGGCCGCCCGGCCGGACCCACAGGTGGGCGAGCGCGGCACCGCCGAGTGTCCACCCGCCGGAGGCGCGCGGCCACGGCCGTTCCGCCCGACGAGGGCCGGGCGCAGGTCGCCAGCCGGTCGGCGCGGCCCGGGAGCACGAGCCCCCGGGCGCAGCTCCCTACTCCTTGACCTTGGCGATGTCGATGCTGATCTGCTTGATCTCGGTGATCTCGCTGAACATCCAGTCGGAGAGCTCGCGGCCGAGGCCGCTCTTCTTCATCCCGCCGAACGGCGCCAGCTGGTCCCAGTAGTTGTTGGTCTCGTTGATGAGGACCGTCCCGCACTTGATCCCCTCGCCCAGGAGGAAGGCGGTCCGGAGGTTGCTCGTGAAGGCCGCCCCCTGGAGGCCGTACATCGTCTCGTTGGCGATCTCGATCGCCTCGTCGACCGACCCGAAGGTCATGATCGGCGCCACCGGCCCGAAGGTCTCGTGGCGGGCCATGAGGAAGTCGGAGGTGACCCCATCGACGATCGTCGGCTCGAAGTAGAGGCCATCCCGGCCCCCGCCGAACAGGAACTTCCCGCCGCGGGCCCGGGCGTCGTCGAAGTGAGCCTGGACCTTGGCCGCGTTGGCGGCGTTGTTCAGGGGGCCCATGTCGGTCGTCTCGTCGAGCGGGTCGCCGACCTTGATCCGCCTGGTCCGGGCGAGCAGCTTGTCGACGAACTCGTCGTGGACGGCCTCGTGGACGAGGATCCGCTCGGACGCGGTGCAGACCTGGCCCGCCAGGTAGAAGCAGCCGGTGATCGTGGCCTCGACCGCAGCGTCGAGGTTGGCGTCGTCCATGACGACGAGCGGGCCGTTGCCGCCCAGCTCGAGCAGCAGCCGCTTGATGCCGGCGATCGAGGTGATGTACTCGCCGGTCTCGACCTCGCCCGTGAAGCCGATCGCGTTCGTACCGGGGTTGCGGACCAGCTCGGCCCCGACGGTCGTGCCGGGTCCGGTGATGACGCTGATGCTCCCAGGCGGGAAGCCGGCCTCTTCGTAGATCTCGGCGACGGCGATCGCGCTGTACGGCGTCGTCGAGGCGGGCTTGAGGATGACCGCATTGCCGGCGGCGAGGGCGTGGCTGGCCGTGATGTTCGGGATGTCGGCCGGCCAGTTCCAGGGCGAGATGACGCCGACGACGCCCACTGGCTCATGGGTGATGAGGATCCGCTTGTCGCTCGAATCCTCCTGGGTCGAGGGGTTGATGAGGCCGCGGAGGCGCTTGATGCCCTCTCCGGCCTCGACATAGTGCGGGTTGCAGTAGGTCGCGATCTCGTCACGAGCCTCGCGGATCGTCTTGCCGACCTCGCGGCACAGCATCACCGCGTCCTCTTCGGCGCGCCGGTCGGCGATCTGCGACGCCCGCCACATGAGCTCGGCCCGAGCCTTGACGGACATCCGGGCGAGGACCTTCTGGGCCTCGTGGGCGGCGTCGATCGCTCGCTGCACATCCGCTTCGGTGCACCGCGGGACCGTCCCGATGAGGCTGCCGTCGCCGGGTGAGTGGACCTCGAAGCGCTCGCCGCTCTCCGACTCGACCCACTCGCCGGCGATGAGCACCTTCTTCTCGACCGCCTGCTGGACTGCTACTGCCATGGTCCACTCCTGTGGGTCCCGGGGCGCCTGGGCGCCCCGGGACATGCTGCTCGGGCGACCTAGGCGGACTCCGCCGTGTAGCCACCCTTCTTCATCGGGATGGACAGGACCCGGGTGAGGATCCAGAAGAGGACGCCGGCCAGGATCACCGTCGGGATGGACGCACTGATCCACTGGAACACGATCACGTCATTGACCACGAAGCGGTTCTCGTAGGTGATCGGGTCGAGCAGGAACCAGTAGAAGAGCATCCCGGCGGCCGTCGCCACGAAGGCGGCGATGTTGAAGCCGCCCCAGAAGAAGTAGCGGCCCCTCGACGAGTAGTCGTAGAGGGACGGGACGTGGAGCTTCTGCCTCCGGAGGAGGTAGTAGTCGACGATCTGGATGCCGCAGATCGGCGCGAACACGAGCCCGAGCGCGTACATGAACGACAGGATGTTGTCCATGAACACGTCGGAGAAGAACGCGGCGATGATCGCGACAGGGCCGAGGGCGAGGAGCGCCACGATCGGCCACTTGAGGCGGAACTGGAAGTACGGGACCTGCTTGAGACCGATCATCGTGGCGTACACGCCGACGATGGCCGTCCCGACGTTGGCGAGGCCGATGAAGACGACCGCGACCAGGCCCATCCAGAGACCGGTGATCTGGACGAACGAGATCGAGGGGTCCGGTTCACCGGTCGCCAGGCCGGCGTACAGCCCGATGAGGCCGATGACGCCGGTCGCCAGGCCCAGGCAGATCATCGACGGCAGCAGCGCCTGGCTGACGCTCTTGCTCATCCGCATGATGCCGCCCATGTACGGCCACCAGGACAGCACCGTGGCGACGAGGATCTCGAAGCCAAGGACGTAGTCGAGGTGGAAGTTGCCGGTGGCGTAGGCCGGCTCGCCGGCCGCGATGGTGTCGACACCCGTCTGGGACACGAGCATGAAGAGGACCACGCCGCCGGCGATGGCGACCGCCACGGCGATCCAGACGGAGTTGTTGCGGATCGAGTCGGCGCCGCCGATGACCATGACGTAGGCGATCGCGATCGTGATCAGCGAGACGATGATCGAAACGATCGAGACCAGGTCGGCCGAGATCAGGCCGCCCGCCTCGAGCACGTTCGCGGTGGCTCGGCCGAACAGGATGATCAGGATGCAGTTCCAGCCGATGATGGAGGCGTACTGCACGAAGATGCTGAAGGCGGCCCCGCGCGAGCCGTACATGGGTTTGCTCGCGGCGATCGTGTCGATGCCGTACTTGATGCTCACCGGCAGCGCCGCCAGGGTCACGAAGTACATCCCGACGAGCGCGCCGGAGATCATCGCGATCGTGCCGAGCGCCGCGGTCAGGTACCACGAGACGGCGCCGCCGATCGAGTAGCTCCACGCGGCGATGCCGGCGGAGAGGGTGACGCCGAAGAGCCCGATGAGGCCCCAGTTACGTTCGGCCGGGACGACCGGCCAGCTTCCTTCTGCGGCCTGGTGGATGGCCGACATCTCCGCCTGGCTAGCCGCCATAGAGCACCCACCCTCCGATCATCAGGATCGCGGGGATCACCAGGCCGACGACGGCCAGCAGCAGCTGGTCACCGCTGGTGGGTTCCGCGCCCTCGTACTCGGGGTCGCTATCGACGAGTTGGAGTCGCTCCTGCAGCAACCGCTGGAGCTCAGCCTCGTCCTGGGTGGCCATCGGTCCTCCCTTCTCCTCCGGGAACGCTGACAGCCGGCCGCGGCTCGGGACCTTGCGGCGCACCCCCCTCTGGGCCGTTCGCTCCTCTTGACCTGGGCTAGGTCACCGCCGGCCGGGATGGACGTTGCCCACGGTACGCCAATCGATGATTGATTTCTAGGCGTCCAGCGCGCGAGCCACGACGTCCGGATGCACTGCTGGGACCCGTCCGCAGGTCCCCCTCGAGCGCCCCTGCTATCGTCGGGCCATGGGACTTGGCTTCGGTCTGCTCAGCGCCCAGCTCCGGCCTGGCGAGACCGACTGGACGCGCGCCTACGACGAGACCGTCCGTCTCGCGATCGACGCGGAGCGCCTCGGCTTCACCTCGGTCTGGACGACGGAGCACCACTTCGTCGACGACGGCTACATGCCGTCGCTGCTCGTCGTGAGCGCGGCGATCGCCGCCGCCACCTCACGGATCGACATCGGGACCGGGGTCATCCTGGCGCCGATGCACGACCCGCTGCGGCTGGCCGAGGACGCGGCGACCGTCGAGCTCCTCAGCCGCGGAAGGCTCGTCCTGGGACTCGGGCTCGGGTGGTCCGAGGTCGAGTTCGCCGCATTCGGCGTCGACACCCGCCGGCGCGGCGCTGCCATGGAGGAGATCCTCCGGATCCTCCCGCAGGCCTGGTCAGGCCAGCCGTTCCGGCACGCCGGCTCGGTCTACGATCTGCCCGAGCTGGCGGTCCGACCCACCCCGTCGGGCCGGATCCCGATCGTCATCGGCGGCCACGCCGAAGCCGCGATCCGCCGGGCCGCCCGCCTGGCCGACGGGATCTTCTCCAACGCCACCCTCGACGGGTTCCTGGAGCAGGTGGCCTGGGCCCGGGACGAGCTCGGCAGGGTCGGGCGCGATCCGGCCGACTTCCGGTTCATCCACTACTCGGTGATGCTGCCCGGCGCGTCGGTCGACGACGCCCTCGCCCGCTACGGCGACGACGCCTGGGCCATGGGCTGGAAGTACGACGACATGGAAGCCTCGGCGGTCCGGCCCGGGCCCCCGGCCACCCCGCCCGCCGTGCCGCCGCCGGCCCCGGCCGACCGCCGTGAGCTGATCGCCGACCGGTCCACGCTGGCCGGCCCACCGGAGCGGATCGCCGCGGAGCTGCGAGACATCCGCGAGCGGGCCGGGGTCCCGGTCGAGTTCGTCGCCCGCAGCTGCTTCCCCACCCTGCCCTACGACCGCCAGGTGGAGCTCATGCAGGAGCTGGCGGAGGGCGTGGCCCCGCTGATCTGAGCCGGGTCGCGCCCGGCAGGCGTCCAGAGGGCGACCGGTGCGCGGCCTCAGGGGCGCAGGTAGACGGCGATCGGCTCCCCGTGGCGCTTCGGCTTGTTCGCCGGCTCGCCCTCGGCCTGGACGATCGGCAGCACCCGCTCGATGTAGAGGTCAGAGATCGCGTCCGGCGTCTCCCACAGGTGGACCTCGGTCACCTCGTCGTCACCCGATGCCCAGGCGATCGAGGCGATGAGAGCAGGGGGAGGGTCGGAGAGGAGGCGGAGGCGCTCGGTCCAGCGCTCCCACTCCCCGCGGGAGGTGGTGATGGTCTCGACGAACATGGACCGACGCTAGCCGATGCCGTCAAGCCGACCCGTGCACCCGGCGACCGGTCGCACGCCCGAACGCGACGAGCGCCAGCGCCGCAGCCAGGGCCAGCACCGCCGTCCCCACCATCGCGACCGGCAGGCCGACGGTCACCGACAGGGCCCCCATCGCCGGGGGATAGACCGTGGCCCCGACGACCGCCAGGCCGGTGAGCAGGGCGCCCACCGCCGCGGACCGCTCCGGGTACCGCTCCCCGCCGAGCGCCACGATCATCGGGAAGACGGGGCCGGACGCGAACCCGGCGGCGGCGAAGGCGGCGATCGAGAGCGGCAGCGACGGGACCAGGACGGCGGCGGCCAGGAAGCAGGCCAGCGCGAGCAGCGCCACGAGCGTGAAGCGCAGGTGATCGAACCGGTCGGCGATGGCCGACGAGACGAGCCGCCCGGCGGTCAGGCCCAGCCAGTAGAGCGACAAGGCGAGGGTCGCGGTGGTCAGCGGGGCCGGCTCCAGGAAGCGGACCAGCCAGTTCGAGACGCCGAGCTCCGAGGCCACGTAGGCCGCGATCGCGATACCCAGCAGGAGCAGCGGTCCCCGGAGGAGCCACCCGCTGCCGCGAGGACCGCTCGAGCCAGGGTCCCCGGCCCTCGCGTCGCTCTCTCGCCTGCGACGCCCGCTGGGCATCGGCACGAGCAGGTAGCCGAGCGCCAGCGTGGACACCGCCACGCCGCTCCCGACCACGACCGCCTGCCATCCGACGCCCCCCGCCACGAGCGACCCGACGACGAGCGGAGCGGCCAGCGCACCCACGCTGAACGCGGCATGGAGGAGGTTCATGGCCCGGCCCCGGCCCTCGCGATAGACGTCGAGGACGACGCCGTTGGCGCCACCGTCCAGGCAGCCGGCCGCGGCCGCGGCGAACGGGGCCATCGCGAGGAACCACGACCACGACGGCGCCAGTCCCAGGCCCACGATGGCCACGCCGTGGAGCACCGCCGCCCCGCCGAGCACCCAGCGCCGTCCCAGCCGCTCGGTGAGCGGACCCCCGCCGAACGACCCCGACGCATAGGCGACGGCCCACAGGAAGTAGAAGAGCCCCAGCCCGGCATCGTCCTGCCCGAAGGTCTCCTGGACCGAGCGGATGAGGGACGGGACGAGGAGCCCCGACCAGCCGATCACGACGAGCGACGCGCCGCCGACGAGGCCCGCAGCGAGTCGGCCGCGCCCGGTCATGGGCGGCGCCCGGACGTGGCGAGAGGATCCGGCTGGTGCTCCACACCCGGCATCCTGACAGCATGTGCACTCGCACGGGTGGGCGCCGGGGATGACGGCCGGCGGCAGGGCGATCGCGCCGCAAACCACATTGACCCGGTCCTCGGCCATCCCTACGATGGCGGCGCCCCCGATCGAGGTCTGTCCCGACCTGCGACGAGGACGAGTGGGTTGGAGGAGACATGGATCAGTCCGAGTTCCTCAAGCACCTGCGGGCCCTGGAGCGAGGGCACATCACCAGGCGTCGCTTCCTGCAGGTCACCGGCCTGGGGACGGCGATGACGGTCCTGGCGGCGTGCGGCTCCGACGGCTCCGGAGCGACCCCCGGGGCGTCAGGAGCGCCCGACGCCGACTGGGCCCCACCCGAGGGGGTCGACCTCGGGAGCGAGATGCAGCTGACGACCTGGCCGAACTACCACGACCCGGCCACGATCGAGCGATTCACCAGCCTCAGCGGCGTCTCGGTCAACATCAACGTCTTCGGGTCGAACGAGGAGATGCTCGCCAAGCTGCAGGCCGGCGGCACGGGTTGGGACGTCCTCGTTCCGACGAACTACACGTTCGAGACGTACGGGAGCCTCGACCTGCTCGAGGCGCTCGACCTTGACAAGATCCCCAACTTCGACCGGGGCCGCTACGAGGAGCGCTTCCTTGAGCCGTCCGAGTACCCGGCCGGCTCGGGCTCGCTCCTGGGGATCCCCAAGAACTGGGGCACCACCGGCTACGTCGTCAACACCGACGAGGTGACCGACCAGATGACGAGCTGGAAGGACTTCTGGGATCTGACGAAGACGTCGTACAGCGGCAAGACCGCGATCCACGACTACCAGCTCACGTCGATCGGCAACGCCCTCAAGTACTTCGGCTACTCGTTCAACTCGGTCGACCCCAAGGAGCTGGGCGATGCGGAGCAGCTGCTCCTCGAGGTCAAGCCCCACCTGTTCGCGATCACGTCGGACTACCAGCCGCCGATGCGGAACGGCGACGCCTGGCTGTCGATGGCCTGGACCGGCGACGCGGCCCAGCTGAACCGCGACCTGCCGAACATCGAGTTCGTCATCGGCAGCGAGGGCGGGGAGCTCTGGTCCGACTTCTTCGCCGTCGTCAAGGGTGCCCCGCATCGGGAGGCCGCCTATGCCTTCCTCGACTTCATGGCGGTCCCGGCCGTGGCAGCCAAGGACGCCGAGTTCCACGGCTACCCGATCGTGGACACGGTCGGCACGGAGCTCCTTCCCGACAGCGTGACCAGCAACCCGATCATCTACCCGGCAGCCGAGCTGCTGACCCCGCTCGAGTTCGGGGCCGCGGTGACCCTCACCGACGAGAACCGAGCCGAGCTCTGGAACCGGGTGAAGTCCGCCTGACGAGGGCTGGACGGCATCGACCATGGCGGGCGACCGTAGCGCCGACGGCTCCTGGCGGGCTCGTCTGGCGACGACGGTCGCCCTCGTTCCCCCGGGCGCCTGGTTCTTCCTGCTCCTCGCGATCCCGCTGGCCCTCCTCCTGGTCTTCTCGGTCGGGGAGCGCGCGCCAGCGGGCGGGTATGCCGGCGGGTTCACCTTCGACAACTACGTGCGCATCCCGACCCGCTTCCCGGCCTTCTTCAACACGCTCTGGATGGCGACGCTGGGCACCACCCTGACCGCGGTCATCGCCTATCCGCTGGCCTACTACCTGGCGACCCGGGCGGGGCCCAAGAAGACGCTGTTGCTGGTCCTCGTGATCCTGCCGTTCTGGACGAGCGCCCTCATCCGGACCTATGCCTGGATGACGATCCTCGGCAACACCGGCATCCCGGCGATGCTGCGGCCGCTCGGCATCGACGTCGTCCTCCTCAACTCGCCCCTCGCCATCTCGGTCGGCATCGTCTACAACTACCTGCCGCTCATGGTCTTCCCGCTGTTCGTCAGCCTCGAGCGGCTCGACAAGCGTCTCCTCGAGGCGTCGAAGGATCTCGGCGCCGGCCGCATGGCCACCTTCCGCCAGGTCACCCTGCCGCTGAGCCTCCCCGGGATCCTGGCCGGCGTCGTGCTCGTCTTCATCCCGGTGATGGGCGAGTACCTCATCCCGGCGCTGCTGGGCGGCGGCAAGGTCAACTTCATCGGCAACGCGCTGTTCGACGCGTTCCTGCAGTCCCGGAACTGGCCGCTCGGCTCGGCGATGTCGATCGGCCTGATCCTCGTCGTCCTCGTCGCCGTCTCGGTCTACTTCTGGCTCGGCTCCCGGCTGGGCTCCAGTCGCGAGGTCTCGCTCCTGTGACGGCCGGCACGGGTCCCTCGGCGCCGGCCCCCAGGCCGCCGACCAACCGCGCCGACCGGATCGTCGACGCCCTGTTCCGCTGGGAGACCGTCCTGGTCTTCGTCTTCCTCTACGCGCCGATCATCCTGGTCGTCATCTTCAGCTTCAATGCCGGCGAGCGGACGGGCGAGCTCCGCGGGCTGTCACTCCGTTGGTACGAGCGGGCGATCGGCGACCCCTTCGCGATGGGTGCCCTGCGGAACTCGCTCACCGTGGCAGCGTGGACCGCGCTCATCGCCACCGTCCTCGGCACCGGGGCGGCGCTGGCTCTCGCCCGGGTGAACCGCTATGTCCGGCTGGTGTTCGACGTCTTCATCTACGTCGCGATCATCATCCCCGGTCTCGTCCTGGGGATCGCCAGCCTGCTCTTCTTCGTGAACCTGTGGGCGTGGGCCAACCCGGTCCTCGCTGCCGTGTTCGACGTCGTCAGCCTCGCCCCGCCGGTGCTGGGCTCCGGCCTCCACACGATCGTGGCGGCGCACGTGCTGTTCACCATGGCCATCGTCATCGTCCTCGTGCGAGCCCGCCTGGCGGGGATGGACCGGTCGCTCGTCGAGGCGTCCAGCGACCTGTACGCGACACCCCTCCGGACCCTCCGGCGCGTCATCCTCCCGCAGCTTCGCCCGGCGATCCTCGCCGGCGCCCTCCTCTCCTTCACCTTCAGCTTCGACGACTTCATCGTGGCCCAGTTCGTGGCCGGACCCGGGCAGGTCACGCTGCCGATGTACGTGTTCTCGTCGATCAGGCGTGGCATCACGCCCCAGATCAACGCGATCGGTTCGATCGTCCTGGCCGTGACGGTCACCGGCCTCGTCATCGTGTCGCTGGTCTACTGGCGGCAGCTGCGGCAGGCTGCGACCCGCCGGCGGATCCAGGCGGCGCTCGAGGCCGACGCAGAGGCCGAGATCGCGCTGGGCCGCGGCCCGTGACGGATCGGTTCCCGCTCGGCGACGTCGACACGTGGCGCCGGCCGCCCGGCTGAGCCTCATTGCGATCGCCCCGCGAGCATCCCTGGCCAGGCGGCCCACATGGGCGGCGCCCAGCCGGTCGTTCGGGGCGGTACGACAGGTCAGCGGAGCGTCAGGCGGGCTCCAGGCGCGACGACTCGCGCCGGAAGCCGAAGCCGCGCCGGTCGTCGACGAGGCGGATCCACGTCGGCTCGAACGCATGCAGCCAGTTCCGGGCGACGACCGGCGCCAGTCCCGCATCGTCGCCCTCCGAGCCGTGACGAGGTCCCTCAGCGGCCCGCCGTGAGCAGGGGCGCCCCCAGCAGGTCGGCGTCCACCTCGATCCCGAGGCCGGGTCCGGTCGGCACCGGCCCGACGCCAGCCGCGGACCTCGGCTGATACCCGGCGACGTGCTCGAGGGTCCAGTCGTTCATGAACGAGACGGCGAACAGCGACTCTGGCGGCGTGGCCGCGGCCAGCGCGGCGACCGCGGCGGTCACGATGTCGCCACCCCACGAGTCCTCGATCGTCAGCCGCAGGCCCAGCTGGATCGCCGCGTCACGCATCGGGCGCGCCCGGGTGAGCCCGCCGACCCGTCCGATCTTGAGGTTCACGTGGTCCATCGCGTCCGCGCTGACCGCCCGCACGAGCGTCGGCAGGTCGGTGATCACCTCGTCGAGGACCATCGGGAGCGTCGTGATCCGGCGGACCGCCAGGCACTCCTCGAGCGTCGGGCAGGGCTGCTCGAGCCGGAAGCGCTCCAGCCGCTCCGTCAGTCGCGCCGCGATGATCGCGTCCTGGCGGCGCCAGGCGCCGTTCGCGTCGCCGATGATCTCGTCGCCGGGACCGGTCGCCGCGACGACCGCCGCGGCCCGGGCCGCGTCAGCCGCCGGGTCGGCACCGAGCTTGAGCTGGAAGCGCCGGATGCCACCCGCTCGCTCCCGCTCCACGAACGCCGCCATCGCGGTCGGGTCGCCGAGCGGGATCGCGACGTACAGCGGCAGCTCGGCCTGGAGGACACCACCGAGGAGCCTCGCCACCGGTTGACCGGTCGACCGGCCGAGGACGTCCCAGCAGGCCACGTCGATCGCGCTCTTCGCGGCCTCCTGCCCGGCGAGGACACGGTCCATCTCCCGGGTGACGGTCGCCAGGTCCGCCGCGTCGATGCCAACCAGCGCCGGCGCCAGCTCGGCGAGCGCGGCCCGGACCCCACCGGCGAACGCCGGCAGGTACGTGGGCCCGAGCGGGCAGGCCTCGCCATAGCCCTGGGTGCCGTCGCGCGTCGTGATGCGGACGACCGTACTGGGCAGCCGCTCGACGACGCGGCCGCTCGACATGACGTACGCGCCGTGGGCGTAGCGCAGCTCGTAGCCGAAGACCTCGACGCGCTCGATGACGGTCGCGCCGTCCCGCGTCGTCGCACCGTCCCGCGTCGCCGCTCCCATCGTCCTACCCCTCCCCGGACTCACTCGAACGCCGGTCGATCAGCCGTCAGCAGCCCGGACCGGAGCGTCGGCCGCTGGCCTCCGGGCACGGCGTGTGCCCGGACCATCGCCTCCAGGTCGGACAGCGCCTGGCCCACATCGTCGAGCGCCCCGTCATGGTGGCCCTCGACGGTCAGCAGGATCTCACTCGTGTCCTCGCGTGCGGCGCTGCCGGCGCTCTGCCGCCAGCACCATCGTCGCGCCGAGACGACCGCCGCCTCGTCGACGAAGACCACCTCGCCCGGGTCCGGGTGGAGCGTCTCGCTGGCGCCCAGGTCCGCCCAGGTCTCGTCCCCGCGCGCGAACCGTACGGTCGTGGCGCCGACCACGCCGCGCTGGTCGAAGACCGCCACCGGCAGCGCATGACGGATGCTCACGAGGTTGGCGAGGTCGACGAGCACCCCGATCGATGGCAGCTCGCCCTGCTTCGTCAGGCGCCGGAGGAGCGCCTCGGCGGCGCTGCGGTACTGGGTGGGATCGACCCCGAAGCCGCGGAACGCCCGGCGCCAGGCGGCGAGCGATGGCAGCTCGCTGAGCGGGGTGTCGCCCAGCCGGGCCAGGACGGCGGCCTGCTCCGCGCGGTACGAGCTCGCGAGATCCGCGGGCGTCGGGCCGTTGACGACGCCGGTCGCGTGGATGACCCCACCGACGATGCCGGGGAAGCGCCGGAGGATGAGCGGGTCGTAGCCAAACCGGGCCATGCCCCGAGTCTCGCACGAATCGGGCGAGCGGCAGCGGGTCGAGGCGATCGCTCGGGCGCCGGCGGCGGCAGCGGGCAGGAGCCTGGCGGAACGCGATTGCGGCGGCGCGGGAGCGCGGCTAGAATCCGCCTCGCTCTCCGAGCGGGAGTAACTCAGCTGGTAGAGTGTCTGCTTCCCAAGCAGAATGTCGCGGGTTCGAGTCCCGTCTCCCGCTCCACTTCCCCCGCTTCGTGCTCGGCGCGACACGCTGCCTGCGCCCGGAAGCGTCTCGGGAGGCGGCCCGGACTTGAGCACGGCGCTCCCGAGGGCCGACAGCCCCTTCGCCCAGCCCCCGCCACTTCCCGTGCTCAGCAGATCACTTCGTCAGGAGTGGGCTCGTACCAGCTCCCTGGCTCGGCGATCGCGAAGATGACCGAGTGGTCCGATGGGCCGTACGCGCCCAGCACGACGGCGTAGTACTGCGGCCCATCCGGGAAGTCCGCGATCCAGGGCGGGAGGCAAGTGGCATCCGTCTTCCAGGACCAGCTCACCGAGCCGGCCGACGCCGGTGCGGTCGCGAGCAGCACGCGAATGGACTCGGGCAACCTGGTGTTCACGACGAGGCAAGGCCCCCCCGTCCCCGGCGCGGGATCGTCGGGACGGGCGAGGCACCCGGTCACGCCGTAGACCCGGATCTCGACGCCCTCGTCGCGGGGTGCCTGCCAGGTCACGGTCTGGGTGATCTCGACCAAGTCGACGAACTCGGAGACCCTGTCGACCTCGCCCCATTGCGTGTCGAACGTCACGTCGGTCGGCTTCGGGGGGATCGACGGAGGCGTGGGCTCGGTGGTGGACGCGGCTGATGGCGACGGGATCGGCCTTGCCGGGCTCGCGACTGCGGTGGGACTCGCCGCTGCCGGGCTGGTGAGCTCCTCGGATGGGCTTGCAGAGGCGGCCTCGGACGGCGTCGGCCAGGCCGATGCGGC
>DATHYZ010000008.1:0-2478 GCA_035458865.1 Candidatus Limnocylindrales bacterium | reverse complement strand
GCCGACATCGTCATCCCGTCGGCCAGCGCGGCCATCTCGCGGACGATCTCGGGGATCGGGCGGCCTTCCTGCCCCTCCTCTCGGGTCCGGATGAACCAGGCGTTCTCGGCGAAGCGACAGGCGTCGAGGAAGAGCGGGATGCCATAGCGGTCGCAGACGTCGCGGACGGCCCGCAGGTTGCGGAGCGAGACCGGCTGGCCGCCGCCCGAGTTGTTGGTGATGGTCACGAAGACGACCGGCACGTCGGCGGCGCGCTCCTCGAGGAGCCGCTCCAGGGCGGTCACATCCATGTTGCCCTTGAAGGGGTGCTCGGCGGCCGGGTCGCGGCCCTCGGGGATGACGAGATCGACGGCCTCGGCGCCCGTGTACTCGATGTTCGCCCGGGTCGTGTCGAAGTGGGTGTTGTTCGGGATGACCTTGCCCGGGCCGCCCAGGACGCTGAAGAGGATCCGCTCGGCCGCCCGGCCCTGGTGGGTCGGGATGACGTGCTCGAACGGCCACAGCGCCCGGACGCTCTCCAGGAAGGCGTACCAGGACGGCGAGCCGGCGTACGACTCGTCGCCGTGCTGGACCGCGGCCCACTGGTCGCGGCTCATCGCCCCGGTACCCGAGTCGGTGAGGAGGTCGATGAGGACGTCCTCGGCGTGGAGGCCGAAGAGGTTCCAGCCGGCCGCCTCGACGGCCGCCAGGCGCTCCTCGCGGGTCGTCAGCCGGATGGGCTCGACGGCGTGGATCCGGAAGGGCTCGATGATCGTCTGCCAGCGCTCCATGGCGGCGAGGATACGCCGTGGACGGGTGGCGGGGCGGGCGGTCCGGTTGCGGGGTCCGCGCCGGTCCGCCCCGGCCGGGCGATCGAGCTCCTGCTCCTGATCACGGCTGGTGCGCGAGGATCGCCTCCATCGCGGCATCCCGGCCGGCGAAGTAGTCGGCGCCGGTGAGCGGCACGGCGATGTCGGGCTGGATGGTGAGGCGCTCGTCGTCGCTGGCGCCGCCGAGGATCTGGGGGATGTTGACCCTGATCGGGATCGGCAGCGCGTCGAGCTCGACCCACCACTGACCGCCGAAGGCGAGCGGCGACCCGCTGGGCGGCACGGGATCGACGAAACGGAACGTTCCGAGCAGCTTCTCGCAGGCGGCCACGGCGTCGTCCTCCGGGAGATCCGCGTCTTGCCAGCCTTGCCACTCGCAGATGGCGACGAGCCAGCCCTGCTGTCCCAGGTCGACCGCCCTGATTTCGTAGCTCCAGCCGGAGTCGACGAGGAAGCCCGGGAACAGAAGGAACGTGCGTCGCGGTGGCTCCATATCGCGCGTCGCGGCGGTCGCACGGAAGGCGACGGCGGGCACGCCACCCAGCGACCGAGACGCGACATCCCCGACGGAGAGCGCCGGGTGCTCCGACATCCACGCGACCAGGTCCTCCGGGACCGGGACCGGATAGGGTGGTGGCTCTGCTGGTCGGCCTGCTGGCAGGGGGCTGGTGGTCGGCTCGTAGACCGTCGACGGGCGGGTGATGATGAGCCTGGCGATGCCGTCCGAGCCCGACGAACCAGGTAGCCATGCCACGTAGACCTGCGTATCGGCGGGATCCTGCGATGACTCGACCGCCCACGTCACGGTCGGATCGGCCTCCAGGTCCACGGTGAAGCGGGGCGCGTCTCCAAGCCTGGCGGGGGACGGCTCCGGATCGCTGACCGGGCGCTCCAGGGGCGACTCGGCTGGCAGTCGATCGACGAGCTGCTGGGCCGCAGACCCGGCGAGTGCACCCACGAGCAGCAGGCCGGCGAGCAGGAGCAGCGCGGTCAGGATCCCGGCCGTCCGCAGGGTCTGCGAGCCGGCGAGCACTCGCGACTGCGTTCGCATGGGGGCGACGGAGAGCAGGGCCCGCCAGGTCGGCCACGGCCCCGATGCGCGGGTCGTCGCGAACACCCCTCCGAGGAGGTCGTCCGGGACGCCCCTCGGTGCCTCGGCGCTCAGCCAGGCCGCCAGGGTGTGCTCGAGGTCGGTCCGCTCGTTCATGCCGGTCGCTCCTGGGCCGCGACGTGGTCAGGCGCCCTCGAATCGAGGGTCGAGCGCATGGTCGTGAGGGCCCGGTGGAGGCGGGACTTGACCGTGCCGTGTGGGAGGCCCAGCACGTCGGCCGCCTCGGTCAGCGGCAGCCCCACGTAGTAGTGGAGGACCAGGATCGCCCGCTGCTCGGCGGTCAGGTGGCAGAACCCCCGGGCGAGCTCGTCGCGATCGGCGATGCGGCCCCAGCCGTCGTCGATCGAGGGCTCGTCCTCCCCGCCCACGTGGATCTCCAGGACCGAGCCGTGCCGCTCACGCCGCACGAGCCGGTAGCTCGCCCGGACGACGAGGCGGTACGACCAGGCGTCCCAGGCCTCTGGCTCTCGAAGCGCCCGGATGCCCCGCCAGGCCGCGATGAGCGCTTCCTGAACGGCGTCCTTGGCCCGGTCCTGGTCTCTCAGGATGAGCGAGGCG
>DATHYZ010000007.1:0-23829 GCA_035458865.1 Candidatus Limnocylindrales bacterium | reverse complement strand
TGCGCCTCTTCTCCGTGGTCCAGACGATCGACAGCCTCGACCTGGCCAGGCGACTCGATCGGATCGTCCGCGAGGAGCTCGGTCTCCCGGCAAGCGGGTCCGCCGGGGCGGCGGAGCGTCTCTCCGTCCTGGTCCAGGTGAACGTCGACCGCGATCCGGGCAAGGCCGGCTTCGAGCCCGATGCCGTCGGGCGGGTCCTCCCGGCGCTCCTCGAGCTGGGTGCTCTCCGCATCGCCGGCCTCATGACGATCGGCCTCTTCGGCGGCGCGCCCGAGGCGGCCCGCCCCACCTTCCGCCGTCTCCGTGCGCTGGCCGATGGACTCCGGGCTGAGCATCCGTCGCTCGGATCGGAGCTCTCGATGGGGATGACCGACGACTATCCGGTGGCGGTGGAGGAGGGGGCCACCATCGTCCGCGTGGGGCGAGCGCTCTTCGGAGAGCGGCCGGGCGCCTGAGCCCTGCCGCGAGCCGCTCCGGCCTGCCTCCCTGCTAGACTCCCTTCGTGGGTGCACTCGTCGCCAATTTCCTTCAGGCCATGGTCATGGCCCTCTGGCTGCTCGTGCTCGGCCGGGTGATCGTGTCCTGGGTCGACCCTCGCGGCAGCAACAAGCTCTCGCAGTTCCTGGTCCAGGCGACCGAGCCCTTGCTCGCACCCATCCGGCGGATGCTGCCCCAGACGGGCATGGTGGACTTCTCGCCCCTGATCCTGATGCTGATCCTGGGAGCGGTCCTGACCGTCGTCCGGGTCTAGCCTCCATGCCGGCGGGCCTCCGGATCGGCGTCCGCCTGGTCCCGCGGGCCGACCGGACCTCCGTCGATGGGGTCGTGGGTGGTCGCCTCCGAGTCCGCGTGACCGCGGCCCCCGTCGACGGGTCGGCCAACGATGCGCTGGTCAGGCTCCTCGCGGCCGAGCTCGGCCTGTCGCGGCGGTCCCTCCGGATCGTGACCGGGCTGCGGTCGCGGGACAAGGTCGTGGAGGTCCTCGGCGTCGAGCCGGACGTCCTCCTCGCTCGCTGGCCCGGGCTCGCGGTATGATGCGCGGGCCCGGGAGCGTCCCGGGGTCCGAACGAACGGGCGATTAGCTCAGTCGGTCAGAGCGCGCGGTTCACATCCGCGAGGTCACTGGTTCGAGCCCAGTATCGCCCACCACCCCTGCCCGTCGTGATCGTCGACCCCGATGCTCCGCCCCCGGAACCTCCCCTCGGCGCCGCTGCCGCCCGGCCTCGCCCGGCATGCGTGGCAGCCCGCACGGCCCTGACCGTGACCCGGACCCACGGGGCGCTCGGGTCGCGCCCACTCCCCACCGATGGCGCCCTGGGTGCCCGGCTCGACCGCCCAGGCGCGGGCCCGGCCCGTGATGACCCGGGGTCGTGGCGGCCGTGAGCGGGAGTCGCCCGCGCCAGGGCGTGTCGTCCGGCGACGCGACCGCGTCGGTCCTCGAGCTCAGGGGTGTGACCGTCCGACGGTCCGGCAGCACGATCCTGGGGCCGCTCGACTGGCGGGTCGGGCCGGGGGAGCGCTGGGTCCTGTTGGGCCCCAATGGATCGGGCAAGACGACCCTCCTGCAGGTCGCCGACACGACCCTCTGGCCGACGACGGGGGAGGTGGTGGTCCTGGGCCGGCGCCTGGGGACCGTCGATGCCCGCGAGCTCCGCCGGCACATCGGCTTCGCCAGCCCGGCCCTCGCCGCGGCCATCGAGCCGCGGCTGACCCCGCTCGACGTGGTGGTCTCGGCGCGTGCCGGCGCCCTTGCGCCGTGGTGGGCACCCGTCAGCGCCGAGGACCGCGACCGGGCGCTCGCCCTGCTGGAGCGGCTCGGCGTCGGGGCGATGACGGGCCGGCCGATCGCGACGCTGTCGACCGGCGAGCGCCAGCGGGTCCTCATCGCCCGGGCACTCCTGCCGGACCCCGACCTGCTGCTGCTCGACGAGCCGGCGGCCGGTCTGGACCTGGGCGGGCGCGAGGATCTCATCGCCGCCCTCGAGCGGCTCGCTGCCGACGCTCGCCCCTCGGCGATCGTCCTGGTCACTCATCACGTCGAGGAGATCCCACCCGGCTTCGACCGGGCTCTCGTGCTCCGGTCAGGCCGGCCCGAGGCCGCCGGCGCGACCGCCGAGACGGTCACCGCAGCGGTCCTCTCGCGCGCCTTCGGGCTGCCCCTGCGCCTGGAGCGCGGGGACGACGGCCGCCTCCACGCCCGTCGGGGCGCGTCCGGACCGGAGGGCTAGGCGGGTTCCTCGGCAGCCAGGCGCCGCAGGACCGCGGGCAGGATCCCGCCGTTCCGGAAGTACTCGAGCTCGATGGGCCCGTCGAGGCGGACGTCCACCTCGAACGGCCGCTCCGTCCCGTCGTCCGCTCGGGCGACCACGGTGAGGCGGATCCGGGGGGCGAGCCGCTCGGCGAGGCCGGGGATCGAGAAGGTCTCCCGGCCGGTGAGGCCCAGGGCCTCGACGGAGGATCCGGGCACGAACTGGAGGGGCAGGACGCCCATCCCGACAAGGTTCGACCGATGGATCCGCTCGAAGCTCTCGGCGATGACCGCCCGGACCCCGAGCAGCCGCGTGCCCTTGGCCGCCCAGTCGCGCGACGAGCCCGACCCGTACTCCTTGCCGGCCAGCACGACCAGGGGGACACCCTCGCGGCCGTAGGCCATCGCGACGTCGTAGACGAAGCCCTCCTCGCCGTCCGGCAGGTGGACCGAGTACGGCCCCTCGCGCTCCGGCACGAGCCGGTTGCGGAGCCGGATGTTGCCGAACGTGCCTCGCATCATCACCTCGTGATGACCGCGGCGCGCTCCGTACGAGTTGAACTCGGCTGGCCGGACGTCGTGCTCCTGGAGCCAGGCGCCCGCCGGGGACCAGGCCGCGATCGACCCGGCCGGCGAGATGTGGTCGGTGGTGACCGAGTCGCCCAGGACCAGGAGCGCCCTGGCGTCGGTCAGGTCCTCGATGGCCTCGGGCTCGCGGCCCATGCCGTCGAAGTACGGCGGTCGCGCGATGTACGTGGAGGCGGCGTCCCAGGCGTAGCGCTCGCCCTCCGGGACCGGCAGGCCACGCCAGCGCTCATCGCCCTCGAAGACGTCGGCGTACGTCCGCTCGAAGAGCTCCGGGTCGATCGCCTCGCCGACGACCCGCCGGACCTCGTCGCCGGTCGGCCAGATGTCGGCGAGGTAGACCGGCTGGCCGTCGATCCCGGTGCCCAGCGGCTCGGTGGTCAGGTCGATGTCGACACGGCCCGCCAGGGCGAAGGCGACCACCAGCGGCGGCGAGGCGAGGTAGCTGGCCCGCGCCAGGGGGTGGATCCGGCCCTCGAAGTTGCGGTTGCCCGAGAGGACGGCCGCCACGACGAGCTCGTTGTCCTCGATCGCCTCGGCCACCGGGACCGCGAGCGGGCCCGAGTTCCCGATGCAGGTCGTGCACCCGTAGCCGGCAAGGGCGAAACCGAGGGCCGCCAGCGGCTCCATGAGCCCCGCGTTCTGGAGGTACCCGGTCACCGCCTTCGATCCCGGGGCCAGGGAGGTCTTGACGGTGGGGGCGACCGAGAGGCCGCGGGCGACCGCGTTGCGGGCGAGGAGACCGGCCCCCACCATCACGGTCGGGTTCGAGGTGTTCGTGCAGGAGGTGATCGCGGCGATGGCCACCGACCCGGACCGCATCGTGATCGTCCGGCTGTCGACCTCGACCTCGACGGATCGGTTGCCCGCCTTCGGGTAGGCATCGCGGAAGCTGTCACGGACCGCCTCGAGCGGGACACGATCCTGCGGTCGACGAGGTCCGGCGAGCGACGGCTCGACGGTCGAGAGGTCGAGCTCGAGCGATTCGTCGAAGACGGGCCCATCGCCGGGCTCGCGCCACAGACCCTGCTCCTTGGCGTAGCGCTCGACGAGATCGATCCGCGCGGCCGATCGCCCGGTGAGCCGCAGGTAGGCGAGGGTCTCGTCGTCGATCGGGAAGAGGGTGGCCGTGGCCCCGAACTCGGGGCTCATGTTGCTGATCGTCGCCCGGTCCGCCAGCGCGAGGTTCGCCAGCCCGTCGCCGGCGAACTCCACGAAGGTGCCCACCACCCCGTGCGCCCGCAGCATCTGGGTGACCACGAGCACGAGGTCGGTCGCGGTCGAGCCGCGGGGAAGCTCACCCCGGAGCCGGACGCCCACGACGCGCGGCATCGGCTGATAGAGCGGCTGACCCAGCAGGACGACCTCGGCTTCGATGCCCCCGACGCCGTAGCCGAGCACGCCGAGGGCGTTGATCATCGTCGTGTGGGAGTCGGTGCCCACGAGGGTGTCGGGGAAGGCGACCCGCCCCTGGCCGTCCGGCGACGGAACGTCCGTCACCACGGTCGCGAGGTACTCGAGGTTGACCTGGTGGACGATGCCGGTTCCCGGCGGGACCACGCGGAGCCCGCGAAACGCCGTCTGGGCCCACCGGAGGAGCTGGTAGCGCTCACCGTTGCGCTCGTACTCACGCTCGACGTTGAAGGCGAAGGCGCCCGGCGTCCCGAACGCGTCCACCTGGACGGAGTGGTCGATGACCAGGTCGGCCGGCACGAGCGGGTTGACCCGGGCGGGGTCGCCGCCGAGTTCGGCCATGGCGTCGCGCATGACCGCGAGGTCGACGACGGCCGGGACCCCGGTGAAATCCTGCAGGACGACCCGGGCCGGCATGAACGGGACCTCGGCCTCGATCCGCACCCCGGGCCGCCAGCTCGCCAGGACCTCGACGTCCTCCGGGCCGATCGCTCCGGACCCTGCGTGGCGGAGGACGTTCTCCAGGAGGATCTTCAGGGTGACCGGCGCTTGCTCCAGGTCGAGGCGGTTCGAGAGCGCGGCGAGGCGGTAGATATCGGGCAGCCCCGGCCCCAGCGGGCCGCGGGCGGCGAACGGATCGGTCACGAACGCATCGTCCCTTCTTGCGGGCTCGGTAGACTCAGCATGTGGAAGCGTACCAAGGCGGCCGTCGATGAGGGCCTGGGACGAGGTCGATCCCGGCGCGAGGTCTCGTGCCGCGGACTCGTCCGAGCGGGCCGCCCATGGGGCGCCGGCGGAGGAGGCCGCGTCGGCCGATCCGGCGGGGCACGACCACCCACACCCGCATCAGCGATCCGGACCCGACGAGCGGCCCTTCCTGGGGATCGTCGGGGCGGGTCGGGTCGGTACGGCGCTCGGCGTCGCCCTGGCCAGGGCCGGCTGGCCCGTCCACGCGGTCGCCAGCCGCGATCCCGCCCGGCGAGCGCGGTTCGTCGAGCTGGTCGGCGGACCGGTGCGACCGTTCGCCGATGCCGCGGCCCTCCTCGACGAGGTCGAGCTCATCCTCCTCTGCGTGCCCGACGACGCGATCGAGGTCCTGGCCGGCGAGCTGCGCCTCTACGCGGGCCAGGCGCTGGTCCACACGAGCGGCGCCCTCGGGGCCGAGGCGCTCGCCCCCGCGATGGCTGCCGGGACGCAGGCCGGCGCGTTCCACCCCCTGGTGGCGTTCGCCGACCTCGATCGCTCGGTCGCGGCCCTCGACGGCGCCACGATCGTGGTCGAGGGTGACGACCAGCTGGTGGACCTGCTGGCCAGGATGGCCGAGGCCATCGGCGCCGTCCCCGTCCGGCTCCGCCCCGGCACCAAGGCGGCCTACCATGCCGCGGCGGTGCTCTCGGCCGGCGGTCTGGTGGCGATGCTCGACGCCATCGCCGAGCTCGGTCGGGTCGCCGGGCTCGACGAGAACGAGTCACTCGCCATCTACGGGCGGTTGATGGACCAGACGATGGCGAACGCCCGAGCCCTGGGCATCCGCGACGCGCTGACCGGGCCGGCGACGCGGGGGGACGTCGGGACCCTCGTCCGGCACCTTGAGGCGCTCGCTCGCCACGCCCCCGACGTGCTGCCCCTGTACCGGGCGGCAGCGGCCCGGGAGATCGACCTTGCCCTCGAGCGCGGGTCGATCGACGCCGCGGTCGCCGAACGGTTCCGAAGCGCCCTTGCATCGAACCGCTGAGGCGGTACGATGCATGCCGTGCACAGCATCGTCGCCGGGATGACCGGTCGCCCCTCCGTCCGCTTCGCCCGGCCCACGGGCGCTGGTCGGATCCGCCGCCTCGGCCTGGCCGGCGCCGCTGGCTTCGAGCCGGCGGCCGCTCGGGCGACCGTGCTCCGTCGTCCCGATCTCGCGGTACCCGCCCTCGGCCGACCTGCCTGGCGTACCGCGACCTCCGCCCCGGCGACACCGCGCGGTGGTGCCCCCCGGCCGTCGGTGACCATGCACTGGGCCCGGTCCGCGCGACAGCGCGCCGATCGGCGGGCCGGTGCGGCCCCGGCGTCGTGGCCCGGCTGAGGTCCGCCTCCGCGACCTCGGCCGGGGGGATCGTCGTCCGGTATCGCGACTCGCGGCCGGAGATCGTCCTCGGGGCCCGGCGACGGGTCCGTGGGGGACGGACCTGGACCCTGCCCAAGGGCACGCCCGACCCCGGCGAGAGCATCGAGGAGACGGCCCGCCGCGAGGTGACCGAGGAGACCGGCCTGCAGGTCGACATCGTCGGGTCCCTCGGGTCGATCGAGTACTCGTTCGTCAAGGCCGGCGTCCGGATCGAGAAGACCGTGCACTATTTCCTGATGCAGCCTCGGGGCGGTGACCTCGACCTGCACGACCAGGAGTTCGAGGAGGTGCGCTGGGTGGACATCGAAGAGGCGCCCGGGCTCCTGACGTTCCCCACCGAGCGGGCGCTCGTGGCGCGGGCCTCCGAGGCCATCGCGCCCGTGACCGACGCCGCCCGACTGGCCCTCTCCGCCGAGGGGCCCGTGGCATGACCGACCCGAGACCGGCCGCCGATGGCGGCATCACCGGCGACGACCGCGAGCCGGAGCTCCATGAGACGCCGCTCATGGGTCGGCATGGCGGACTCGGCGCTCGCCTCATCGAGTTCGCCGGATGGCAGATGCCGGTCCAGTACCGTGGCATCGTCGAGGAGCACCAGGCCGTCCGTGCGGCGGCAGGTCTGTTCGACCTCAGCCACATGGGCGAGCTTTGGGTCATCGGCGCGGACGCTGGCGACGCCCTCGCCGGGGCCGTGGTCAGCGACCCGCGGACCCTCACCGATGGTCGGGCGCAGTACTCGCTGCTCTGCGCCCCCGATGGCGGGATCATCGACGACCTGATCGTCTACCGGCTCGAGGCGGACCGCTACCTCGTCGTCGCCAACGCCGCCAATGCCGCCCGGGTGTCAGATGCCCTCGCCGAGCGGTTCGTCGGCCGGAAGGTCCTGCTGGACGACCGTTCGCTGGCCACCGGGCTGGTCGCGATCCAGGGGCCCCGCTCGCTGGACATCCTCGGCCCGTTGGCCGATCTCGACCTCTCGACCATCCGCTACTACGGTGCGGCCGAGGGGACGGTCGTCGGCGTGCAGGCCCTGGTGGCCCGGACCGGCTACACCGGCGAGGACGGCTTCGAGCTCTTCGTCGCCGCCGAGGACGCCGGCCGCGTCTGGGACGCCCTGCTCGACGCCGGGACCCCGCTGGGCCTGCTCCCGATCGGCCTGGGAGCCCGCGACACGCTGCGCCTGGAGGCCGGGATGCCGCTCTACGGCAACGAGCTGGACCGCTCGACGAACCCGGTGGAGGCTGGCCTCGGCCGCGTCCTCAGGCTCGACAAGGACGGCGGCTTCGTGGGTCGCGACGCGCTCGCCCGGGTCGTCCGGGACGGGCCGTCGAAGCGGCTCGTCGGCCTGGTGGTCGAGGGCCGCGGGATCGCCCGCCACGGCTATCCCGTGCTGGCCGGCGACCGGCGGACGGGGGTCGTCACATCGGGGGCGCCGTCACCGACCCTCGGGATCCCGATCGCCATGGCCTACGTCGCTCCCGGCGATGCCGAACCGGGTACGATGCTCGATGTCGAGATCCGCGACCGACGGGTCCCCGCCCGGGTGGTCGAGCTGCCGTTCTACCGCCGGAAGCGGTGAGCGGATCCGGATCGCAAGCGGCCCACCGGCCCGCCGTCCCCCGGCGAGCCCGGGCCACCAAGGAGGAACCGCCCGGATGATCCCCCCGGACCTGCGCTACACCAAGGAGCACGAGTGGGTCCGCCTGGAGGGGGACGAGGCGACGGTCGGGATCACCGACTACGCCGCGGAGCAGCTCGGCGACATCGTCTTCGTGGAGCTGCCGGATCCGGGCACGGCGCTCGAGCAGTTCGCCACCTTCGGCGTGGTCGAGTCCGTCAAGGCCGTCAGTGACCTCTTCGCGCCGCTTGCCGGCGAGGTGATCGAGCGGAACGAGCGCCTGGCGGATCACCCGGAGCTCGTCAACAGCGATCCCTACGGCGATGGCTGGATCCTGCGGATCCGACTCGACGAGGGCGACCAGGCAGCCGAGCTCCTCGATGCCTCGGCCTACGAGCAGCTGACCGCCGAGGCCTGAACCGGCGATGGCCTACGGTCCGCACACGCCGGCCGATCGGGCGACGATGCTCGCCGCCCTCGGGATCAGCTCGGTCGACGAGCTGTTCGACGACATCCCAAAGGCGCTTCGCGAGGACGGTCTGGACCTTCCGCCAGCAGACCCCGAGTCGGTCCTGGCCTCCCGGCTCCTTCGCCTCGCCGAGCGCAACCGGGTCGACCTCGCCAGCTTCCTGGGCGCGGGCGCCTACCGACACTACGTCCCGCCGGTGGTCGACCAGATCCTCCTCCGAGGCGAGTGGTACACGGCCTACACGCCATACCAGCCGGAGGTGAGCCAGGGCACGCTCCAGAGCATCTACGAGTACGAGTCGCTGGTCGCCGAGCTGATGGCCCTGGACGTCGTGTCGGCCTCGCACTACGACGGGGCGGCCGCGACCGCCGAGGCCGCCCTGATGACCTGTCGAGCGACCCGCCGGGAGCGCGTGCTCGTCTCCCGCGGGGTCCACCGGCAGTACCGCGAGACCGTCGCCACGTACCTCTCCGGCGGTGATCTCGATCTCGACGAGATCCCCCTCGTGAGCGAGGGCCCGGCCGCCGGTACGACCGACCTCGCCGCCCTCGAGCGGCTCCTGGACGACCCGGACCGACCGGTCGCCGGCGTCGTCGCAGCCCAACCGAACGTGCTCGGCCTGCTCGAGCCGATGGAGGAGATCGGCCGGCTCGCCCACGCGGCCGGTGCCCTGTTCGTCTCGGTCGTGGAGCCGGTCTCGCTGGCCGTCCTCGAGCCACCCGGCCGCTACGGGGCGGACATCGCAGCCGGCGAGGGACAGCCGCTCGGCATCCCGCTGTCATACGGCGGTCCATACCTGGGGTTGCTGGCCTCGACCGAGGCGCTGGTCCGCCAGATCCCCGGCCGGCTCGTCGGCATGACGACCGACGTGGACGGCCGACGGGCTTTCGTCATGACGCTGCGGGCCCGCGAGCAGGACATCCGCCGGGAGCGGGCTGCCAGCAACATCTGCACGAACCAGGCCCTGCTGGCGCTCGCGGCCGGCGTCTACCTGGCGGCCATCGGTCCGCACGGGTTGCGCGACGTCGCGGCCGACGGGGCCGCCCGGGCGGCTGCGCTCGAGCAGGCCCTCGCTGCCGTGGGCGTGCCGCGGCTCCACGCCGCTCCCTACCTCAACGAGTTCGCCGTCCGGGTCCCGGACGCCGTCGCGGTCCACCGCCGGCTCCTGGACCACGGGGTCCTGGCGGGGATCCCCCTGGTCGAGCTGGAGCCCGGCGACCAGGACCTGGCCGACGGCCTGCTCGTGTGCGCCACCGAGGTGACCACCGACGAGGAGATCGAGCGGTTCGCCCGGGCCATGGCCACGGTGCTCGAGGCCGCGCCATGAGCGTCACCGGCGAGCGCACCCAGCCGACCATCTTCGAGCTGTCGAGGCCGGGTCGCGGCGGCGGCAAGGTGCCCCATCCGCCGAGGGACGCCCTCGAGCGGATCCCCGCGGAGCATCTGCGGACGGTCGCGGCCGCGCTGCCGGAGGTCGGCGAGCCCGAGGTGGTCCGTCACTTCGTCAACCTCTCCCAGCTCAACCACGCCGTGGACACCGGGTTCTACCCGCTCGGCAGCTGCACCATGAAGTACAACCCCAAGATCAACGAGTGGGCGGCTCGGCTGCCCGGCTTCGCCGGGCTCCACCCGGAGGTTCCCGACCAGCTGGCCCAGGGCACGCTCGAGCTGCTCTGGGAGCTGGAGGGCGCGCTCGCCGAGATCAGCGGGATGCGGGCGGTCACCCTGCAGCCGGCAGCCGGCGCCCAGGGCGAGCTCACCGGGATCCTGATGATCCGGGCCTACCATCGTTCGCGCGGCGATGGGGACCGCAACGAGGTCCTGGTCCCGGACAGCGCCCACGGTACGAACCCGGCGACCGCGACGATGGCCGGCTACCGGACCGTCAACATCCCGTCGCTCGCCGATGGCTCGGTCGACGTCGAGGCCTTCCGGGCCGCCCTCGGCCCGCGCACGGCCGCGATCATGATCACCAACCCGTCGACGCTGGGACTGTTCGAATCGCGCATCGGCGAGCTCCTCGAAGCGGTCCATGAGGCGGGTGCCCTGGCCTACATGGACGGGGCGAACCTCAACGCGATCATGGGTCACTTCAAGCCCGGTCGGGCCGGCTTCGACGTGATGCACTTCAACGTCCACAAGACCTTCAGCACGCCGCACGGCGGCGGCGGGCCCGGGGCCGGACCGGTCGGGGTGGGGGAGCGCCTGGAGCCGTTCCTGCCGGCGCCACGGGTGGTGCGCGAGGCCGACGGGTCGTTCCGCCTGGAGCGATCGGGCGAGCGGCCCACGTCCATCGGCCGGATGCGCAGCTTCGTCGGCAACACCGGCGTCCTCATCCGCGCCTACGCGTACATCCGTGCCCACGGGCGCGAGCTGCGAACGGTGTCGGAGGACGCCGTCCTCGCGGCGAACTACCTCAAGCACCGGCTCGAGCAGGAGGGTTCCTACGACGTGCCCTTCGAACGGCACTGCAAGCACGAGTTCATCGCGTCCACCGCGTCCCTCAAGAAGGCGACCGGGATCCGGACGCTGGACGTGGCCAAGCGGCTGATCGACTTCGGCTTCCATCCGCCGACGGTCTACTTCCCGCTCAACGTCGATGAAGCCATGCTCATCGAGCCGACCGAGACCGAGACCCTCGAGACGCTCGATGCGTTCGCCGACACCCTCATCGCCATCGCGGCCGAAGCCCGGCAGACGCCGGACCTCGTCCTCGAGGCGCCCCACACCACGCCGGTCCGCCGGCTCGACGAGGCGGCGGCGGCTCGCCAACCGAACCTGCGCTGGCGGCCGCTCGCGGGCGAGATCGCGCCCTGCCCGGACTGAGGCTCCCGACCGGGCTGGCCGAGGCGGCACCCCTGCCGGACGGCCCGCCTGGCGGGGCCATTCGAACCTCTTCGTCCCTTCCTCCGTATGGTCATATCGGGAGCGCACCCATCGAGGACCGTCCGATCGCCGACGCCAGCACGTCCGTGGCCGTCCCCGACGTCGAGCTGATCCGCCGTATGCAGGCGGACGACCTCGACGCCTTCGAGGTGCTCTTCGGGCGGTACCGATCCGCCATCTTCCGGACCGCCTATGGGCTCACCGGCGATCGCCACGCGGCCGAGGAGATCCTCCAGGACACCTTCGCCCGGGCATGGCAGCGCAGGTCGATCCTGCGGACCGACATCTCCCCGCTGCCGTGGCTCCATCGCGTCGCGCTCAACCTGTGCTACTCGAGGCTCGGCCGCCGCCGCCTCGCGTCCGACCCGCTCGATTCGACCGCTGCCGGCGCCGTCCATGACGCCGGGCCGCGACCCGACGAGCGGGCGGAGCGTCAGGAGCTTCGCCGGATCGTTCGCGACGGCATCGCCGCCCTGACGCCCAAGCACCGCAGCGTCGTCGTCCTCTACTACCTTCACGGCCTCTCGCTGCAGGAGACGGCGGACGTCCTGGACCTTCGGATCGGCACGGTGAAGTCGCGCCTGCACTATGCCCTGCGCACGCTGCGTGACAGCCTGGTCGACGACCGGCGGTTCGGCGGCGCCTACGCGCCTGCCGACGCGGCCGTCCTGGCGGCCGCCGAGGCCGAGGTGCAGGATCGATGATCCTGATCGGCGGCCGCTGCCGGGAGCATCGAGATGGGCTCGCCGTCCTGGCGGATCCCGATCGCCTCGGGGACCCGCCGGAATCGCTCCTGGCGCACGTGGACGTCTGTCCACGCTGCCGCGCCGAGGCGGAGTCCGCGATGCGCACCGTCTACGGCCTCCGGCGGATCGCCGAGGAGTCCGGACGCGTGACCCCGGCGGCGGGATCGTGGGAACGGCTCCGCGCCCGGCTCGAGCGCCCCTCCGAGCCGCGCTGGCGGTGGCGGTCGAGCGCCCTGAGCCTCGTCGCCGGCTCCGCCCTCGTCGGGCTCCTGCTCGCTCCCGCCGCGGTCTGGCCCGAGCGGGTCATCCGCCTCGAGGAGGCCGGGACGGATCCCGTCGCCGTCACTGCCTTCCGGCTCGCCGAGGCCAAGGGCGAGGCAGCGGCCCTCGACCACCAGCGTTTCCTCAGATCCACCAGCCCCATCGTCGGGACGCCCCGCGCCGACGAACAGGGAGCACCAACCCCGACGGCCGTCGAGGTCGGCTGGTCCGGCCCCGACGGGAGAGGTGTGACGCCGATCCGCCTGGTCGCGTTCACCCCGCCCGCCGATCGGACGAAGTGAACGCGGGCCGCAGCGGAGGAGCGAGCGACGACACGATCGATGGGCCCCCGGGAGGTTGACACTCCCGGCGATGGTCCGTCACAGTACGCCGAGCGCAGCGACCGCTCACCGTTCGCTCATATGCCCCTGTCATCCGTGCCGGCGGACCTCGCGCGATCGTGGGTGTCCGGGGACCAGGGAGCGCCGTGGCGATGGGATGTCGACTGCGATGTGGGAGTCAAGGGGGCGACCAACTGCCCCGCTTGGGAGGACCGCTGATGCGGAAACGACTATTCGGCCTGCTCGCGACCACGGCGATCGTGGTTGCGGCCTGCCAGGGCGCGGCATCGCCGTCGCCGTCGGAAGCACCGAGCTCGGCCCCGTCCGAGCCCCCGGCGTCGACCGAGCCAAGCGCTGAGCCGACGCCGATCGACTACGACGCGCTCCTGTTCGCCTACTCGTACACCCCCGAGAAGGGGACGACGGGCGGCAGCATCATCATCTCTGACTGGCAGGCTGCCAATCAGCTGAACCCGGCCTACAGCAACGCCTTCGCCAACAGCCAGGTCTTCGCGGCGACCATGCGCGCCCTCGGCGTCGTGACCGCCGACGGCCACTGGAAGGCGGACCTCGCTGAGACGCTGCCGAAGGCTGCCACCGACATCACGCTGGACGACAGTGGCGGCGGCTTCACGGTCAAGATCAACATGCGATCGGGCCTCAAGTGGTCCGACGGCGAGACGCTTGACCTCAACGACATGAAGTACACCTTCGCTTGGGTCATGGAGCCGGATCAGCCGGGCATCTCGACCCTTGGCTACGACAAGGTCGATAGCTTCGAAGTGTCGGACGACGGCCTGAGCGCCGACGTCCACTTCATCGAGCCGTACGCCGGCTGGCTCGGCCTGCTCGCCGGGTCGTACATCCTGCCCGAGCACTACATGTCGACGATCCCGGTCGCCGAGGCGAACACCACTTCGTACCCGGTCAGCCCGGCCATCGCCAACTCGCCGGTCTCCGGTCCGTTCAAGTACGTGACGGCGTCCGCCGACACGATCGAGCTCGAGCGGAACGACAACTGGGCCGGCCCGGCCGAGGCCTGCGACGGCACGCCGTGCCTCGACCGCGTCACCTACAAGTTCTTCCCGGACAACAAGGAAGGCATGATCGCGGCCTTCCTCGCTGGTGAGATCGACGTCGCCGTCGACCTCGTCCAGGCTGACTACGATGCGATCAAGGTCGTCGACCCGGCCGTCGGGCGGGCGATCCTCGAGCCCGCGTGGCTCTACGAGCACTGGGACATGAACCAGGCCGGCATCGGCCGCGGACAGGGTCACCCCGCCCTCAAGGACGTCGAGGTCCGGCGCGCCATGTCGGAAGCGATCGACAAGGACGCCCTGTTCACGACCGTCTTCCCCGGCTCGCCGCTGCCTGAAAAGCCGGCGTGCGCGGCCGCGGTCCCGACCAACTACTGGTACAACCCGGACGTGGAGTGCCTGTCCTACGACCTGGATGCGGCCAACGCTCGCCTCGACGCGGCCGGCTACGTCGACAGCGACGGCGACGGCGTCCGCAACATGCCCGGCGGCGGCGACAACCTGGACTTCGTCCACTGCACCTCGACCGCTGGCTTCCGCCAGACCGGTGGCGAGTTCCTCGCCGCGGCGATGAAGGATATCGGCATCACGCTCGAGCTCAACTTCGTTGACTCGACGGCCGTCTACTTCGCCAACTGGCCTGACGTCGCTGCGGACACCAAGTGCAACCTGGCCCATGGCAACTACGACACGGCCGAGTTCGCCTGGGTCCTCTCCTTCGATCTCTTCGGGAACTACTACTACGCCTACCACAGCGAGCAGATCCCGACCGAGGAGAACAACGGCGACGGCTACAACTACACCCGCTTCGACAACGCGGAGATGGACGCGGCCCTGAACACGCTGAAGGACGCGATCCTTACCGAGGACCAGCTCAAGGCGGCCTACACGGTGCAGGACGTCCACGCCAGCCAGCTGCCTGAGATCGTCATGTACTACCGCAACGAGGCCCGCGGCGTCGCGGCCAACCTCAAGAACTTCCTCAAGAACCCGAGCACTGCCTCGGACATGTGGAACATCGAGGACTGGTTCGTCACCCAGTAGGGGAAGACCAGCGATCGACCAGGGGCGGCGGCCCGCTCATCGGGCCGCCGCCCTCGCTATACTCGCCAACCGGACCATCCGGACGGACTCGCTCCCCGAGCGCGCCCTCGGACCGGTCTGCCATCCACGTTCTCGGAGGCCCTCGAGGCAGTCGGGTCCATGACGAAGTTCATCGTCCGCCGGATCATCGGCCTGATCCCGCTCCTGTTCGGCGTCGTCGTCATCAGCTTCCTGTTGATGCGGGCCGCGCCCGGCGGGCCCCAGGCGGCCCTGGCCGGGATCAAGAGCATCACCGAGGCCGACCGCGACAAGTGGCTCGCTCGTTGGTGCCTCCAGGAAGAGGTCAGCCTCTACAACATCGCCCTGGAGTTCGGCGGCTGGCTGGGGGTCCTCAACTGCGAGAACGAGGGCTGGGAGGCCTTCATCTCGGAGCAGGGCGGCCCCAACGCCCTGCCGGCATTCCTCGGCGGTGGTGACAACGGGATCATCCACGGCGACCTGGGCCTGTCGATCAAGGCCGGTCGACCCGTCACCGAGCTCATCTCCGAGCGGATCCCCGCCACGCTGATCCTGACCAGCGTCGCGCTCGTCCTGTGGGTCGGCGTCGCCATCCTCGTCGGGACGTACGCGGCGGTGCACCGGTATTCCCTGTTCGACCAAGGGATGACGTTCCTGGCCTACGTCTTCTACTCGCTGCCGACGTTCTGGCTGGGCCTGATGCTGATCTTCATATTCGGCGTCGCCCTGGGGCTGGTCCCGACCGGCGGCATCATCACCACCCGAGACTGGCCGCCCTTCAACACGCCCCAGTACTGGGAGGCGTTCGGCCAGGATCCCCTGGCCGCCGTGGCCGACATCGGGCGGCACCTCATCCTGCCGGTCATCACGCTCGTCGCGGTCAACATCGCCGCCGACAGCCGCTTCGTCCGCGCGTCGATGCTCGAGTCGCTGGGTCAGGACTACGTCCGCACGGCCAAGGCGAAGGGCCTCGCCTCGCGAGTGGTCATCGGCAAGCACGCGTTCCGGAACGCGATGCTGCCGGTCGTGACGAACGTCGCCCTGGAGATCCCCTTCCTGTTCTCGGGCGCGATCGTCACCGAGACGATCTTCACCTGGCCGGGGATGGGCCGACTCTTCATCGACTCGGTCGGCGCCCGGGACTACTTCGTCCTGATGGGCCTGCTGCTGGTCACCTCCATGATCGTCCTGCTGGCCAACCTGCTGGCCGACGTCCTCTACGCCGTCGTCGACCCACGGATCAGGTACGACTGACCATGAGCGAGAGCACGCTTCCCGCCCGCCCGGCGGCGACGCCCGATCCCGAGTCGGCCGACTACGAGGTCGCGCTCGAGTCCCTGAACCAGTGGCAGCTGGCCTGGCGGCGGTTCCGCCGCCACAAGATGGCCATGGTCGGGCTGTTCATCTTCGCCGTGATGGTCTTCCTGGCGGTCTTCGGCCCGGTCTTCTGGCCCTACGACCCGCTGTCATTGCGCTCCGACCTGCCGGGCCCGCAGGGCCTCAGCCCGTTGGATCTCCCGCCGATGGGCTCCGACGGTGCCGGCCGCAGCGTCTGGTCGCTCGTCTCGAACGGCGCGCGCCTTTCCCTCATCATCGGCATGTCGACGATGGCGATCGCGGTCACGATCGGCGTCAGCGTGGGTGCCGCGGCTGGCTTCTTCGGGGGCCGTGTCGACGGCTTCCTGATGCGGTTCGTCGACCTGATGCTGACGATCCCGTTCCTGTTCATCGTGCTCGTGGCGGCCCGCTTCTTCGGGGCCGGCGAGCTCCTGCCGCTGATCCTGATCTTCGGACTCCTGTCTTGGCCCGGCCTGGCCCGGCTCGTCCGGGCCCTCTACCTGTCGCTCCGCGAGCAGGAGTTCGTCCAGGCCGCCAAGGCCGTCGGCGTCGGCAACGTCCGGATCGCCTTCCGGCACATCCTGCCCAACGCCATCGGGCCGATCGTCGTCTCGGCGACGCTCCTCGTCGCCAACGCGATCATCCTCGAGGCCTTCGTCTCGTTCCTGAACTTCGGCCTCAAGGCCCAGGACATCAGCTGGGGGAACGCCCTGGCCCGGAGCCAGCAGACCATCGCCGTCGGCAACTGGTGGTGGCCCTTCTTCCCGGGCATGGCCATCGCCCTGACGGTCATCGCCATCAACTTCATCGGCGACGGGCTCCGCGATGCCCTCGACCCGCGATCCAGGGAGTAGTGACCGCGTGACGGCACCCATCGTGGCCGCCCAGGCGGCCCCTTCGTCCTCCCCCCAGGCGCTCCTCGAGGTCCGCGACCTGCGGACCTACTTCAAGGTCATGGACGGCGTCGTCCGGGCGGTCGACGGGGTCTCGTTCTCCATCAACCGTGGCGAGACGCTCGGGATCGTCGGCGAGTCGGGCTGCGGCAAGAGCGTGACGGCGCTCTCGATCATGCGCCTGCACGACACGCCGCCCACCTGGATCCCCACGGACGCGAACCAGGCCGACCTGCCGGACGATGTCAAGGCGCTCCTGGGCGATGCTCCGTCGAGCCGCATCCTCTTCGAGGGTCGCGACCTGCTCACCCTGCCGGGAGAACAGATGCGGGCCGTGCGCGGCAACGAGATCGCGATGATCTTCCAGGAGCCGATGACCAGCCTCAACCCGGTCTTCACCGTCGGGAACCAGATCGCCGAAGCGGTGATGCTCCACCAGCGGATGTCCAAGAAGGATGCCTGGGACAAGGCCATCGAGTCGATCCGGGCCGTCGGCATCAACAACCCCGAGCGTCGAGTGCGCCAGTACCCGCATGAGCTCTCGGGCGGGATGCGTCAGCGGGTCATGATCGCGATGGCGCTCTCGTGCGACCCGAAGCTGATCATCGCCGACGAGCCCACGACCGCCCTCGACGTGACGATCCAGGCCCAGATCCTGGAGCTGATCCGGGAGGTCCAGGACCGGACCGGGGCCGCTCTCATGCTGATCACCCACGACCTCGGCGTGGTCGCCGAGACGGTCCACGACGTCGTGGTCATGTACGCCGGGCGGGTCGTCGAGACCGGGACCGTCGATGACGTCCTGCTCGCGCCGAAGCACCCCTACACCGAGGGCCTGCTGACGTCGATCCCGTCCCGGGGCATGAAGGGCCAGCGCCTCAACGTCATCACCGGGACCGTCCCGAACCCGTTCAACATGCCGGCCGGCTGCAACTTCGCCCCACGCTGCCCGTACGCGTTCGAGCCCTGCTCCGAACACGACCCGCGGATCGAGGATGCCGACCCGCAGGACGTCGCCTGCTGGCTCTACTCGCGGGCGCCCGGGTCGTCCGCGACCCCGCCTCGAGTGCGTCCAAGGGGCGCCGAGGTGCGAGCGTGACCGAGCAGCGCGGCCCGGACACCGGCGCCTCGACGACCCCGGCCACCGGCGGCGCCGAGGTCCTCGTCCGCGTCGAGAACCTCAAGAAGTACTACCCGATCTACGGCGGCGTGCTGCGTCGCCACGTGGGCGACGTCAAGGCCGTCGATGACGTGTCCTTCGAGGTCCGCCGCGGCGAGGTCTTCGGCCTCGTCGGCGAGTCGGGCTGCGGCAAGTCGACCCTCGGCAAGACCCTGATCCGGCTCCAGCCGGAGACCGATGGTCGAGCGAGCATCTCCGGCGAGGAGATCTTCGAGAAGTCCGGAGAGGAGCTCAAGCGGCTCCGTCGGAGGATGCAGATCATCTTCCAGGACCCCGTTGGGTCCCTGAACCCGCGGATGCCGATCTCGGACATCATCGGCGAAGGGCTCGTGGCCCAGGCGACGAAGGAGAACGGTTGGGCAAGCCGCAAGATCCGCGACTCGCGGGTCGAGGACTACCTCGAGGCGGTGGGCCTGCGGCGCGACTACACGCGGCGCTATCCGCATGAGTTCTCCGGCGGACAGCGGCAGCGGATCGGCATCGCCCGGGCGCTGGCGCTCGACCCCGAGTTCGTCGTCTGCGACGAGCCGGTGTCGGCGCTCGACGTCTCGATCCAGAGCCAGATCCTCAACCTGCTCCTGGACCTCCGCCGCGAGTTCAACCTGACCTACCTGTTCATCGCCCACAACCTCTCGGTCGTCCAGTACATCAGCGACCGGGTCGGCGTGATGTACCTCGGCAACCTCGTGGAGGCGGCCGACGTCCAGAGCCTCTACACCCGACCGCGCCATCCCTACTCGGTGGCCCTCCTGTCGGCCGTCCCCGATCCCGATCCGCGGGTCCGCAAGAAGCGGATCGTTCTCACCGGCGACGTCCCGTCGCCGGCGGCGCCGCCCCCAGGTTGTCGCTTCCAGACCCGCTGCTGGCTCCGGGAGCGCCTCGGGAACCCCGAGAACTGCGAGACCGAGATCCCGGTGTGGCGCGACATGGGCGCTGGCCACATGGCGGCCTGCCACTGGTCCGAGGAGCTGCCCGACGACGTCGTCGGGCAGGCCGTCGCCCGTGAAGCTCCTCCGGCTCCGGTGCTGAAGCCTCGGGTGAACGAGCGTCCCGCGACCCCCCCGACGTCGCCCCAGCCTGGCGACTCGCCCCTGCCGGGACCGGGAACGGTCGGCGGGTAGTCCACCGTCGACTCGCCCAGCGGCGAGATCCGGCACCCGGCGACGCCGGGTGGGACGGCCGCGATGCCCACCGTCGCCAGCCAGGAGTCCCGGCCCGCCCTTCGAGATCCTCGCCTGGCCCAGCCTCAGGGCCGGAAGTGACAGGCGACCTGGTGGCGCCCGTCGACATCGTTCAGGGCGGGTACCTCCTCGGCGCAGCGGACCGGCATGTCCAGCTCAGCGCGGAGGGGACACCGTGGGTTGAAGCGGCACCCGGCCGGGGGATTGACGGGTGACGGCACGTCGCCCCGGAGGATGACCCGCTCGCGCCCGAGCTCGGGATCCGGGATCGGGATCGCCGAGAGGAGCGCCCTCGTATAGGGGTGCTCCGGTGCCTCGAAGATGCGCTCGCGGCCAGCGACCTCGGCGATGCGCCCGAGGTACATGACCGCCACGCGGTCGCTGATGTGCTCGACGACGCCCATGTTGTGGGCGATGAAGACGTAGGTCAGCCCCAGTTCTCGCTGGAGCGACTTGAGCAGGTTGAGCACCTGGGCCTGGATCGACACGTCGAGCGCGGAGACGGGCTCGTCGCAGACGACGAGGTCCGGCTCGAGGACGAGCGCCCTGGCGATGCCGATCCGCTGCCGCTGGCCACCGGAGAACTCGTGCGGGTAGCGGCGGGCGTGGTACGACTGCAGCCCGACCATGTCCATCATCTTCTTGACCCGGTCGGCCCGCTCCCGGCCGTTGCCGATGCCGTGGATCCTGAGTCCCTCACCGATGGAGTCGCCGATTGGGGAGCGAGGATCGAGCGACGAGAAGGGATCCTGGAAGATGAGCTGCATCCGCCGCCGGTAGGGCTTCAGGGATCGGCCCTTGATGCGCGTGATGTCCTCTCCGTCGAAGCGGATCGTGCCCCCGGTCGGGTCGATGAGGCGCAGGAGCAGCCGACCCACGGTGGTCTTGCCGCAGCCCGACTCGCCCACGAGGCCGAGGGTCTCGCCCCTCGCCACGGTGAAGCTGACGTCGTCGACCGCCTGGACGGAGGCCACCTGTCGCTGCAGCAGCCCGCCCTTGATCGGGAAGTGCTTGACGAGCCCCTGGACCTCGACGAGCGGACCGCCGCCGTTGACCGGGGCCTGGCCCGTGGTGCCGCCCGCGGGCTGCAGGGTCGCGCTCACGTCGCCCCTCCGGCGTCATCGGGCTGGACGACCGCCTGGGGCCCGGAGGGCGGCGCCGCCGACGCCCCGCCCCCATTGGCCGCCCGGCGTGCCGCCGGATCGGGGTGGCGCTCGGGGATGGGCAGGCTCTTGAGCTCGGGCATGGGTAGGGGGGCGCCGTCGACAGCGTGGTACAGCCAGCAGCGGACGTCGTGATCGCCCTCGCCGTACGGATGGAGCTCGGGGTGACGCTCGTCGCAGATCGCCAGGTCATGCTCGACGCGGGCCGCGCAGCGCGGCGAGAACCGGCAGGCCGGCGGCAGATCGATGAGGTTCGGGACGTTGCCCGGGATGACCGCCAGCTCGTCGCGGATCTCACCCATGACCGGGATCGAGCCGATGAGGCCGCGGGTGTACGGATGGGACGGCTCGCGGAAGAGCGTCTTGACGTCGGTCTGCTCCACGATCTCGCCGGCGTACATGACCGCGACCCGGTCGCACATCTCGGCGACCACCCCCAGGTCGTGCGTGATGAGGATGATGGCCGTCCCCGTTTCCTCCCGCAGCTTCTGCATCAGATCCAGGATCTGCGCCTGGATCGTCACGTCCAGGGCCGTCGTCGGTTCGTCGGCGATGAGCAGGTCGGGCTCGCAGGCGAGCGCCATGGCGATCATCACTCGCTGGGCCATGCCCCCGGACAGCTCGTGCGGGTATGCCTTCAGGCGCCGCTCCGGGTCCGGGATACCGACCATCCGGAGCAGCTCCAGCGAGCGGTCCCGAGCGGCCTTCTTCTTCATGCTGAGATGGAGCTCGAGGGTCTCGCCGATCTGGCGACCGACGTCCCAGACCGGGTTCAAGGCGGAGGTCGGCTGCTGGAAGATCATGCTGATCCGGTCGCCGCGGATCTTGCGGATCTCGTCGTTCGAGAGGGTCAGCAGGTCACGCCCATCGAACCAGATCCGACCGCCTTCGATGCGCCCGGGCTTGGCGATCAGGCGCAGGATCGAGAGCGAGGTGACGCTCTTGCCGCAGCCCGACTCGCCGACGAGGCCGACGACCTCGCCGCGATCGACGCTGAAGCTGATGCCATCCACGGCGCGCACGACCCCGTCGCGGGTGTGGAAGGACGTCTGGAGATCCTCCACGACGAGCAGCGGCTTGTCGCCCTTCGGCGGATGCGTCCGCATCGGCGTCGCCGCCTGGATCTCTTCGATGGAGGGGGTGATCGGGTCGCTCATCGGTCAGCGGTTCAGGCGTGGATCCAGAGCGTCGCGCATCCCATCGCCGAGCAGGTTGAAGCCCAGCACGGTCAGGGTGATGGCGAAGCCCGGGAACAGGATGAGGGTGGGCACCGTCGTGAGGAACTTGCGGTCGGCGGCGATCATCGAGCCCCACTCGGCCAGTGGCGGCTGGGCGCCCAGGCCCACGAATGACAGGGCCGCGACCTCGAGGATGGCCCCGCCGATGCCGAGCGTCGCCTGCACGATGAGCGGGGTCAGCGCGTTCGGCAGGATCCGCCTGAACAGGATGCCGCTGCCCGAGGCACCGAGCGCCCGCGACGCCGTCACGTAGTCCTGCTCCCGGATCGAGAGGACCGAAGCGCGCATGACCCGCGCGTAGATGGGGATGGCCACGATCCCGATCGCCAGCTGGGCGTTGATGAGCCCGGGGCCCAGGACGGTGACGATGAGGATCGCCAGGAGGAGGCTGGGGAAGCTCAGGACGACGTCCATGATGCGCATCAGGATGTTGTCGGTGCGACCCCCGGCGTAGCCGGCGACGGCCCCGATGAAGGTCCCGATGACGATCGCGAAGCCGACCGTCGCGAAGCCGATCCAGAGCGAGATCCGGGCGCCGAAGACGACCCGGCTGAACTCGTCCCGCAGGTTCCCGTCGAGGCCCATGATGTGCTGGGGGCGCTCCTCCGGGCAGCCGAGCAGATGGATGCACGGCTGGAGGTAGGTCAGGTCCTGGCGGTTGACGTCCTCGCTGTACGGCGGGTCGATCACCGGGCTGTCGGGGTCGAACGGGGCGATCAGGGGTGCCAGCAGGGCGACGACCGCGAAGATGACCAGGATCGTCAGGCCCACGATGGCCGAGCGCTGGCGGAGGATGTTGCGGACGGTGTCTCGCCAGAGCGAGGCTGGCCTGGTCGAAACGACGTCGCCGCCTGCTCCCTTGCCCAGGGGGTCGAGTCGGTCCTCGGCGTTGATCGTGTCCATGCCCATCGGATCAGCCCAGCCGGATGCGTGGGTCGAGGAACGCGTAGCTCACGTCCACGATCAGGTTGACCAGGATGTAGCCGATCGCGACGACGATCGTGACCCCCTGGATGACGATGTAGTCGCGCCCCTGGATCGCCTCGAACAGGGTGCGTCCGATGCCCGGCAGGTTGAAGATCGTCTCGGTCAGGATCGCTCCCGAGAGGAACCCGGCCACCGACAGGCCGATGACCGTGACGACCGGCAGCAGGGCATTGCGCATCCCGTGGCGGATGATCACGAATCGCTCGCGGAGGCCCTTGGCCCGGGCGGTCCGGATGAAATCGAGGCCCAGGACCTCGAGCAGGCTCGAGCGGGTCATCCGGGCGATGATCGCCAAGGGGATGGTCCCGACCGCGATCGCCGGGAGGATCATGTGCGCGGTCGCGTCCGCGAACAGCTCCCAGTTGAGCGTGATGATGCCGTTGACGATGTACATGTTGGACACGAAGTCCAGGAAGGGCTTCAGGAACCCGTCGTAGTCAGGGAATCCCCAGGCGGCATAGACGGGCACCACCTCCGTGCCCGGCGCCAGGACGCCCGACGGCGGTAGCGCCAGGACGGTCCCGGCCAGCCAGACGGCGAAGATGATCTGGAGCACCAGGCCCAGGACGAAGACCGGGGTCGACACGCCCAGGTTGGCGATGACCATCGTTCCGACGTCGGCCGGCGAGTTCCGGCGGGTCGCCGCGGCCAGGCCCAGGATGATGCCGACGATGCTGGCGAAGAACAGGGCGAACACCGTCAGCTGGACGGTGATCGGCAGTCGCTCGATGAGGATCTCGGTCACCGGCCGGCCGAACCGGATGGACGTGCCGAGGTCGCCCTGGACCAGCGAGCCGAGATAGGTGACGAACTGGTTGTCGACGATCGAGCTCGGGTCGGGGGTGAGGTGGACGCCCGCATCGTCCTTGATGATGAACGGGAAGATCGGATCGTTGAGGCCGTAGCGTTCTTCGAATGCGCTGCAGACCTCCTCGGTCGCCTTCTCACCGTAGGCCGCCACGCACGGGTCGCCCGGGATGACCCGGGCCAGGATGAAGACGAGGGTGATGACCCCGAGGATGACGGGGATGCTGGCGAGCAGCCTGCGGATGACGTAGCGCGTCATCGGG
>DATHYZ010000006.1:0-11933 GCA_035458865.1 Candidatus Limnocylindrales bacterium | reverse complement strand
GATGGGGAGAGGCGATCGACGTGCTCCCGCAGCCACGCCGCGTCGAACGCGTAGACGCCGCCGTTGATCTCGGCGATGTCGCGCTCGTCGTCGGTCGCGTCCTTCTCCTCGACGATCCGGTCGACGGACCCCGCCGAGGTGCGGACGACCCGCCCCAGGCCGGTCGGGTCGAAGGTCTCGACCGCGACCAGGGTCATGACCGCCTCGTCGAGGCGGCGGGCCTCGATGAGCGCGGCCAGCAGCTCCGTCTGGACGCGGGGGACGTCCCCCGAGACGACGAGGACCTCGTCCGCATCGTCGGCGACGGCTGCCATCCCGGCCCGAAGTGCGTCGCCGGTGCCGAGGGGCTCGGCCTGCAGCGCGAAGTCGGCGACATCCGCGAAGCGCTCGCGCACGGCCTCGGTCGCGGGCGAGAAGACGACGACGGGACGCTCTTCGGTCACGGTCGACGCCGCGTCGATCACGTAGGCCAGCATCGGCCGCCCGAGCAGCGGGTGGAGGACCTTCGGCAGGCGCGAGCGCATGCGAGTCCCGAGACCGCCGGCCATCACGATGGCGGCGGTGCGGCGCTGGCCGCTCGAGGTGGTCACGGGGAGGATCGCCGGACGGTGGCGCCGGTCAGGATGGCGGTCTCGCTCGGGGCGCCGTCCGGCGATGGAGGTTCTGAGGTCATCGAAGGTGGGCGGTAGCGTAGGGGTGCCGGCTCGCGGGTGTCAACCGAGCCGGACCCGACCACGGGCCTCAGGACGGCTCCGGGCGGACGGCGATCGCCTCGATCTCGACCCTCGCGCCCTTCGGCAGGGCGGCGACGGCGACGGTCGAGCGGGCCGGCGGCGGATCGGGCATGAACCGGCCGTAGACCTCGTTGAAGCTGGCGAAGTCGGCCATGTCGACCAGGAAGCAGGTGGTCTTCACCACGTCGGCGAAGCCCAGGCCCGCCGCGTCGAGGACCGCGCCGAGGTTGCGAAGGGCCCGCTCGGCCTGCTCGGCGACCCCGCCTTCCACGAGCTCGCCGGTCGCCGGATCGAGCCCGACCTGCCCGGAGCAGAGGAGCAGCCGCCCGGCTCCGATGGCCTGGCTGTAGGGACCGATTGCGCCGGGCGCCCCGGAGGTCGAGATCGAGTGGCGGTCCATGGGTCCCTCCTAGCCGAGGATCGTGGTCGCGATGATGGACGGTGGGCCGTCACCCGGGCCGGTGAGGCGGCCGTCGCCGAGTGCACCGTGCAGGTCCCGGGCGGCCGACTCGGCCGTGGCCAGAGAAGGATAGAGCGCCCAGAGCGTCGGGCCGGAGCCGGATTGACCGACCGGGCGGCCGAGCAGTCGGGTGAGCGACCGTCGAAGGCCGACGAGATCGGGCACGACGGCGGCGCTCGCCGGCAGCAGGTCGTTGGCAACGGCCAGGATGCCGGCCCGGTCGAGGAGCGACGACGCGCTCAGGCCGCGCTCGAGCTCCGCGGCGAGGTGGTCCGAGGATGCCCGGCTGCTCCCCGGCATCGCAGGGCGGGCACCGGCCGCGTAGGCGGCGAAGACGGCCGGCGTCGGGACCGGCACGGCCGGCGTCACCAGGAGCACCCCGAGCGGGCCGCCGATGGGCCCTGGCAGCGGCCGGACGACCTCGCCGCGGCCCTCGACCAGCGCCGGCCCGCCGGCCAGGAAGAACGGGACGTCGGAGCCGAGCCCCGCCGCCACCCGGAGGCGCGCGTCGGGCTGCAGCTCGGCGCCCCAGGCCTCCAGGGCCCCGTCGATCGCCGCCGCGGCGTCCGCGCTGCCTCCGGCGAGTCCGGCGGCGACCGGGATCCGCTTCTCCAGGCGCGCCGCGAGCGGGTCGGGGACGCGGCCCGTCGGGCCGCCGATCCGGCCGACGGCGGTCCGCGTGGCGGCAAGGGCACGCAGGACCAGGTTGTCCGCGGTCGGGCCGCAGTCGGCACCGGCGACGTGGAGCGTGTCCTCCCCACCGACCGCGGGCGCCAGGCTCAGGCGATCCGCCAGCCCCAGCGGCACCATGACCGAGTGGAGCGCGTGGTAGCCGTCCGGGCGTCGACCGACGACGGCGAGGGTCAGGTTGAGCTTCGCGGGGGCGAGCCGGACGACCGTCGCGCCCCCGGGGGCCGGGTGGGTCATCGCCCCCCTCCTCCCATCCTGGGCAACGGGCCGATGGCACCGAGGAGCGCGACCCACTCGTGGACCGCGAGCGTCTGCGGCCGCCGCTCCCCGTCGATCCCGGTCGCGGCGAGGGCGTCGGGCACGCGGGCGGCGACCGCCGGCAGCTGGCGCCGCAGGACGTTGTGGAGCATCTTGCGCCGCTCCCGGAAGCCGGCCTGGACGAGCCGCCACAGGTCGTCCTCCTCGTCGTCCGCGACCCTGGGCGGGGCATCCTCGTCGCCGGCCGCATAGGGCTCGAGCACGACGATCGCGGAATCGACGGCCGGCTCCGGCTCGAAGGCGGTCGGCGGGACCACCCGGGCGAGGCGGACCCGGGCGTGGTACTGGCAGAACACGGCGAGGTAGCTCAGGGCGCCTGGCGCCGCCGCGATCCGTTCGGCCACCTCCCGCTGGACCATGAGGACGATCCGGCCCGGGCGCGGAGGAGACTCCAGCAGGCGATGCAGGATCGGGCTCGTCACGTGGTAGGGGATGTTGGCGACGACGTCGAAGTCCGCGCCGGCCAGGGCGCGGAGATCCAGGTCCAGGGCGTCGCCGTGGGCCAGGCGGAGCCCACCAGGGGCCTCCGGAGCCCGACCGATCTCGATCGCCGGGGCCAGCCGCTCCCGGAGGAAGGCGACCATCCCGGGGTCCAGCTCCACGGCGACGACCGCCGCCCCGGCGTCGAGGAGCGCCCCGGTCAGGACGCCCAGGCCGGGGCCGATCTCCAGGACCGTGCGGCCCGGGCCCGGCCGCGCCTCGTCCAGGATCGCCTCCAGGACGTCGACGTCCACGAGGAAGTTCTGGGACATCGATCGTCGAGCCCGCAACCCGGCCGCCTTGAGCGTCCGTCGCACGGCCCCGGGGTCGAGTCGGCTGCCGGCGGGACTCACGACGCGATCGGCATGGTGGCCCGAGCCTCCAGGTCGAGGCCGGCTCGCGACCCGGCGAGGAAGCGGGCGGTCCCGGCGGCCCCGATCATCGCCCCGTTGTCCGTGCAGAGGGCCGGCCTCGGGATGGCGACCCGGACGCCGGCAGGAGCCTCGGCCACGATCCGCTCCCGCAGGGCGGCGTTGGCCGCCACCCCGCCCCCGAGCACGATCGTCCGGGCCCCCGTCGCCGTGGCCGCCCGGATGGTCTTCGTCGCCAGGACGTCGACGATGGCGTCCTGGGCCGCCCAGGCGAGCTCGGCGACCTCGTCGGCAGGGAGGCGGGCGGCGGGATCGGCCGGATCCAGGCCGCCTTCCTCCAGGGCCGCGGCGACGGTCCGCCGGGCGGCGGTCTTGAGCCCGCTGAAGCTGAAGTCGTACGAGTCGCCGAGCCAGGCCCGGGGAAGTCGGGCCTCGCGTCGGACCGCCTCCCCGGCGGCCGCCTGGATCGCCGGTCCGCCCGGATAGGGCAGGCCCAGCAACCGGCCGATCTTGTCGAACGCCTCCCCCGCCGCGTCGTCCTGGGTGGTGCCCAGGAGCCGGTACTCGAGCTCGTCCCGCATCTCGACGATGAACGTGTGCCCGCCCGACACGACGAGAACGATGGCCGGGAGCTCGGGTGGCGGCTCGTCGGCGCCGTCCTCGGTGAGCCAGGCAGCCCGCACGTGCCCCTCGAGATGGTTCACCCCCACGAGGGGCCGGTCATGGGCCCAGGCGAGCCCCTTCGCCAGGTTGACGCCGACCAGGAGCGAGCCGATGAGGCCGGGGCCGTTCGTCACCGCGATCGCATCGACGTCCGCGACACGGACGCCGGCATCGGCCAGGGCGGCGTCGAGGACCGGGACGATCCATCGCAGGTGTGCCCGGGCGGCCACCTCGGGCACGATCCCGCCCGTCGGGGCGTGGAGCTCGACCTGGCTGGCGACGACGTTCGCCAGGATCCGGCGGCCGTCCTCCACGACGGCGATCCCGGTCTCGTCGCAGCTCGTCTCGATGGCCAGGACCACCGGCCCGCTCACGGGATGCCCTCTGGTCGCTCGGGCCCGGCCCAGGTCGGCTCGGTCTGGTCGTCGGGAGGATCCACCACCGTGCGCTCCGGCGGCGGCTCCTCGTCGAGCGCGGCACGGAGCCTGGCGAGGCGCGCCACCGTCGACGGCGCGTCGAGCGTGTCGGTCGTCATGACGAGCGCATCCTCGCCATCGTCCGAGTAGTAGCGGGGCCGGAGGCCGACCGGCCGGAAGCCGTACTTCTCATAGAGACGCCGGGCCGGCAGGTTGGAGAGCCGGACCTCCAGCGTCGCTTCCCGGGCCCCGCGAGCCGTGGCGATGTCCAGCAGGGCCACCAGCAGGCGCTCGCCGATCCTCCGCCGTCGCCAGGCCGGATGGACGGCGAAGGTCGTGATGTGGGCCTCGTCGACCATGAGCCAGATCCCGCCGAAGCCCACGAGCTCCCCGTCGATGCGGGCCACCAGGTAGGTCGCGAGGCGGTTGGTCTCGAGCTCGGAACGGTAGGCCTGCGGCGGCCACGGGGTCGTGAACGAGCGTCGCTCGATCTCCTGGACGGCCGGGATGTCATCCAGGCGCATCGCCTCGATCTGGAGGGGCCTGGGCGGCGAGGCGACCATCAGGATCGCGCCAGGATGACGCCGCCGGCCTCGCGCTCGACGCCGCGCGGGAGGGAGACGTACTCGGGCACGAGCTCGGCCAGGTCGTCGCCGCCCATGGAGTCGAGGCGTCCGCGGCCAAGGGCCAGCAGCGCGATGGGGAACGCCTCGAGGGCAGTCCGACCGAGCGCCGCCTCCGCCGGCGTCGCCCGGTCGCCGAGATCGATGGCGAGGACCGTGCTCCCGGGCGGAAGCTCGGGGCGCTTCGCGCCGGGCAGCCGGACCGGGCCGGCGGACCGGCCATCGGTGCCGGCGACCACGAGGACCGCGTCGGACGGACCGGCCGGCAGGAGGAGCGCCAGCGGGTCGGCAGCCCCGGACGCCCGGGCGGCCTCCAGGAGCGCCGTCGAGGAGGCCACCCCGACCAGGGGCAGCTGCAGCCCATGGGCCAGTGCCTTGGCCGTGGCGATGCCCACCCGGAGGCCCGTGAACGCCCCAGGACCGGTCCCGACGACGATTCCGCCGACATCGGTCCGGCCCAGGCCCGCCCGGTCGAGCGCCTCGGAGATCCGTGTCAGCAGCTCCTCGCCATGGCGGTGCCGGGCCGCCCAGCTCACGACGGCGAGGGGATCCGTACGACCGTCCCCGACGGCGACGAATGCGCGCTCCGTCGAGGTGTCGAGGGCCAGGAGCGGCCGACCATCGACAGGGGCACGCCCGCTCACGGGAGCGCCTCCAGGTAGTGGAGATGGCGGTCGTCGGCGGCGGAGATCCGGATGACCCTCGGCTCGTCACCGCTGCCGTCGATGCGGACGTCGAGGCGGGAAGCCGGTGTCGCCGCGCCCAGCCGATCCGCCCACTCGATGATCGTGACCCCGTCGGCCTCGCGCTCGTCCAGGAGCCCGCCCTCGATCGCCTCGGCGGCATCGTGCAGCCGGTACAGGTCGAGGTGGAACAGCGGGAGCCGACCCTCGTACTCGGCCATCAGGATGAAGCTGGGCGAGACGATCGCCTCGCGTACCCCGAGCCCGGCCCCGAACCCCTTGGCGAAGACCGTCTTCCCGACGCCCAGGTCGCCGTGGAGGCAGATCAGGTCACCGGCGCGCGCGCGGGCGCCGAGGCGGGCGGCGAGCTCCATGGTGGCCGCCGGCCCGTCGGTCCGGAGCGTGCGCTCGACGACGACGTGGGGCATGGCGCGAGGGTAGCCGAAGGGGACCCGGCCCGCCGGCGGGTCAGACCCAGCGCTCGAGGTCAGCGAGCGGGACGGCGACCTCGGTCCCGTCCTCGAGCCGGACCAGGCCGGCCTCCTGGCGCAGGCCGGGACGGAAGCGGCGCGGCCCGAGCGCCCCCAGCCAGCGACCTTCCCGACCGGCCGAGGGACCATGGCGGAGGCGGACCCAGGCCGGGTCGGGCGGCGCGGGCTCGGGAGCCTCCGGATCGAGCACGAGGGCGGGCGGGTCCGCGACGATCCCGACCCCGCTTCCGGCGAGCGCCGTCAGGGCTTCCACGAGCGGCGTGGCGAGGGGCCGGCGGACCACCCCGTCGACGACGAGGACCGCGAAGGCGGGCAGCCGGTGGAGCGCCGCCCGCTGCCGGGCCTCGGACGCGGCGAAGTCGCGCGCCTCCTTGCCGGACATCGACGCCACGACGACGCCGCGGACGCCCATCGCCCGGGCCCGGGTCAGCATCTCGGCATCCACCCGCGAGCCGACGACGAGCACGGAGCCGGCCAGCCCGACGTCCAGCATCGTCGGGTGGAGGTCGCCGCCCGGGTCGGCCGACACCCGGAGGACGCCCCGCGTCGGGACACCCACCGCGAACGCGCCGGGGACCGCACGACCGGCAAGGTCGAGGCGCATCCCGGTGCCGGCGCGGACCTCGCGCACGATCCCCGCCCCGGGGGCCTCCACGAGATCGCTGACGTCGCCGGTGGCGACGCGCCAGCGCCGTCCGCTGCGGAAGACGATCTCGCCGGCAGCGGCGGCGGCTCGGCGCAGCGGACCACCTCCCGGATCGGCGACGAGCCGGTCACCCGGTCGCCGGGGGTCCCGATCCGCGATCGCCGGGGCCTCGTCAAGGCGACGGTCCCGCAGTCGCTCGGCGATCGGCATGCCGGCCGTCACGACCTCGCCCTCGCCGACGAGCGCACGGTCCCCGGGCGCGAGCTCGATCCAGGCGGAGAACGGCTCCACCAGCCATCGTCGCCCGACCACGAGGTCCAGGCCCGGCGCCGGTTCGCCGGTCCGGGAGCTGGTCGAGGACAGCGACCGGACGGGACCGCCGTCGCGGACGGACCGGACCGGTCCGCCCGGCTCTGGAGGCACGGGCCCGCTCACGGCTCGTACCCGGGCCACAGCGCCCGCTGCCAGGCGTCGAGGAGCTCGCGCCGGCGCTCGCTCCGCTCGGGCAGTCGCAGCGGGACGTCGCGGAGGTCCACGAGCATGCCGCTGAGACCGCCGCCGACCTCGACCGCGAAGCGCCGACCCTGGACGCCACCAAGAGCGACCTGGTCGCGGAACCACAGGTCCGCGATCGCCGACTCGCCCGGCGGGAGGTCCACGAGCTCGAGGCCGCCGGGCACCAGGTCGAGCTCGGTCTGGCCGGTGGAGCCCTGGACCACGAGGCGCCCGGCCGTCCGACCCGGCCGGACCCCGGCGGGCATGACGAGCGCTCCGAGCGGGACCACGAGGTCGTCCACGAGATCGGCGAGGACCTGGCGCCGAAGGACCGGGTCAGCGATCGTCCCGATGGGGCCCAGCAGGCCGGGCAGGTCCGCGGCCAGCTGCGTCGCCCCGGGCCGGCGGATCGCGTCCGCCAGGGCCAGGGCGATCACCGGACCGGGCGCCAGCGACCAGACGCCGCCCGCGGCGATGACGAGGTCGGGCGTGGGGCGGTCCAGCTCGGGCGTGAGCGCGACCAGCCGCGCCACGGCGGCCCGTGCGGCGGCCAGGCGGAACGCCGCCACGTCGCCCTGGGCGCCGGCCCAGGGGGTGGCGCGCAGCTCGGCGAGACGGTCCCGGATCCGGTACCGATCGAGCGACAGCGGGATCCAGCGGTCGACCCCGTCGACGATCGCATCGTCGATCGGCTGCGGGACGAGGGCTCCGACCGTCGAGATGGCCCACGTCGACCGGGCCGTGGGTCCGGCTCCGACCGGCTCGGCGACGGCTCGCAGGCCGCCATCATGGCCGACCCCAACGACCTCGACCCGGCGCTCCAGCACGCCGGCAAGGTCGGCCACCGCCCGGATGATCGCCCGTCGGCCGTCGGCCGGGGTCGTCCGGAGGTCGTCGAGGAGTGCCCGGAGCGGCTCCCCGGCCGGCTCGCCCAGGTACGGTGAAGGCGCCAGCAGGAGGGCCGCCGGGGCGGCTCGTCCGGCCGACGCGGTCGCGTCGGCCTGGTCGGCCCCTGCCGTCCCGTCCGCGGGTCCCGACTCGGAGCCGCTCGGCGTCCGGGCCTCGAACCGTCCGGCGCTCTCGGCGAGCGCTCCGGCAAGGACGACGGTCAGCTCCGGGCGCCGCTCGGCTGCAGCCGCCACCAGCGAGCCGATGTCGCCCAGGACACCACGCTCGTCGGCGCCGGGCGGGTCGGCCGAGCCGGCGAGGACGGCATCCACGTCCCTTCGAAGGAGCAGGTTCGACATCCCGAGCGGGTCGACCCGGGTCGCGCTGGCGCCGGTCACCTGCCAACCTGCCCGGGTCGCGGCCGCGATCAGCCGGTCGAGGGTCCGGTCCGAGCCCGCCAGGACCGCCATCTTCGGCAGCGGGGTCGTCCGAGCCTCCAGCCTTGGCCAGCTCTCCAGGCCGGGATCCACGGCCAGCTGGTCGGCGAGAGCCGGGTCGGCAGCGCGGAGGCGGGCCGCGAGGACGCCCGCGATGGCGTCCGTGGGGACGGACGCGGGGAAGGCGACGCCACCCAGGAAGCGCCAGCGCCCGTCGAGTCGGGCGAGGAGCGAGGCGGCGGTCGTGGCCGCCCCAAGGTCGAGGGCCAGGCAGACCTGGTCGTCGGGTCTCACGGCGGCGATGCTACCGCCTCCGGGATCGGGACCTGCGCCGTGGTCGCCCGGCGACGCGGGCGGGGCGGCGCGATGTGCCGGCTCAGGCGTCCCAGCCCGACTCGCCGTCCTCGAGGTCGTCCTCCTCGAGCCGCTCGATGAGCAGCTCGATCCCGGCATCGTCGGCGAGGAGCTCGCTGACGGACAGGAGCTCTCCGCCGAACAGCGAGCGGAGCACCGGGTCGAAGAAGAGCATCGCGTTCGCGCCGAGCGGCCGATACGGCCGGCTGGCGAGCAGGAAGTGGACGGCGGGAGCGGTCAGGCCGCGGAGCTCGATCTCACGGGCGACCTGCTCGACGAGCTCGTCGCGCTGCTCTTCGGTGCGCTCGTAGCCTGGGAAGCTCACGCCGGGCCCTCCTCGTCGTGCGGCACCGCGGGACCCTCGGCTCCGATCCCGTGGGCAGCGGGAGCCGTGGCGGCCAGCGCCTCTTCGAACGCATGGTACGCTGCCGCGCCGCGCAGCGCGAACACGACCTCGTCGATCGGCCCCGGGTCGCGCGCGAGCTCGTCGCGGACGGTCCGGACCGTCACCATGGCGGCCTCGTCGAGCGGGAACCCGCCGACCCCGGTGCCGAGCGCGGGGATGGCGATCGACCTCGCGTCGTGCTCCCGGGCGCGACCGATGGCACTCCGGACCGCGGCCTCGATGGCGGCGGCGCTGGTGCGCCGGTCCTGGTCGAGAGACACGGCATGGATGACCACTCGCGCCGCCAGCGTCCCACCGGCCGTGACGACCGCGGAGCCGATCGGGACCGGACCCTGCCGGACGGCCGCGAACTCGATCGCATCCCCGCCCGCGCGCTTGAGCGCGCCGCCGACGCCGGTGGACATCCACAGGGTCGGGTTGGCGGGGTTCACGATCGCGTCGACCTCGAGGTCGCAGATGTCGCCGTTCCAGAGCTCGATCCGGGCCACGGATCCCCCTGATCGATGAGTGTTCGGGTGGCGATGGCCGACCCGCCGGCATGGTACACCCCGGCTGATCGGAGCAGACATGGTCGTGACCACCTCGTACACGATCGTGGTGCGAGCCCGCGCCACTTCGAAGGCGTCGACCCGACCAGGGGACGCTCCCCGATGCGGGCGGCCGGGCGCCCTCAGTCCGCCGACCCTCCGGCCGGGGCGTCATCGTTCGACCGGCCGAAGCCGAGGCGTGAGCCAGCACGCCCCCGCTCGGCGATCGCCGCCTGGCGGCGCCGCGCGACGGGGATCAAGTCGGGCAGATCCGAGGCGAGCAGACCGGCGTCGCCGATCCGCTCCCGGACCGCGTCACCGGCGAGGCCGTGGAGGTAGACGCCGACGATGGCGGCGTCGAACGTCTCGAGGCCCTGGGCGAGCATCGCCCCGATCGCCCCGGACAGCACGTCGCCGGTGCCGCCGGTGGCGAGAGCGGGGTTCTCGAACGGCGCCAAGGCGAGGCGGCCATCGGGGTCGGCGATCACGGTCCGGGCGCCCTTGAGGACGACGACCTGGCCCCAGTCGGTCGCGGCGGTCAGGGCCGCCTTGGCCCGGGCCGCATCATCGTCCGAGAGATCGCCATCGTCGACCGGATCGACGCCGCTGCCCGCGCGCAACCGAGCGAACTCGCCGGGATGGGGCGTCAGGATGCACCGGCGTCCCACGCCCCGCCACCAGCCGTCGATGCTGGCCAGCGATCGCAGGGCCTCGGCGTCGAGGACCGCCGGCGGCGGCTCCGGCTCGTCGGGCACGCAGACCAGCGCGCGAACGAGCTCGGCCGTGGCGAGGCCCGGGCGAAGGCCGGGGCCGACGACCAGCGCGTCGTGATCGTGGTCCAGGATCCGGGCGAGGGCCGGTTCGGGGTCGACCTCCTCGACGTCGTCCTCGGGCAGCGCCATCGTCGTCGCCTCGACGACCTTGGCCGCGAACAACGGCTGGAGGGATTCGGGGACGGCGAGCGTGACGAGACCGGCCCCGGCCCGGCCGGCCGCGCGGCAGACGAGCAGAGCTGCCCCGGCATAGTCGATCGATCCCGCGACGACGAGGAGCTTGCCGAAGGTCCCTTTGTGACCGCGCGCGGGCCGCTCCGGGAGCAGGCCTGCGGCGACGGCGTCGTCGATCACCAGCGTGCCCGGGGTCGGTGGATCGCTCGAGGGTTCGCTCCGTCCGAAGCCGACCGGTCGACGGTCCGTCATGCCGGGCCCCCGGCTTCGTCGGCCGCCTCGCCAGCGGCCAGGGCCCGCAGTCGCTCCAGGCGCGCCAGGATCTGCGCCTCCCGCTCGTCGAGCCGGTCTTCGATGTCGGGCGGGAACACGTAGCGACCGCCGGTGGCGCGGATCCCGAAGGCGATGGCCACGGCGTAGTCCGACTCGTGGCTGATCGAGATCGCCACGCGCTCCATCCCCAGCTGGTCGGCGCGAACCGCAGCCCGTCCGTGGAGCCGGACGGCCGGCTGACCGGTCGGCAGGCGCTCGATCTCGATGTCGCGCCAGCCGATGCCCCGGACCCCCAGCCCCAGGACCTTGGAGACGGCCTCCTTGGCGGCCCACCGCCCGGCGAAGGTCTCCGGCCGGCCGCGGACGTAGCGCCGCTCCGCTGCCGTCAGGACCCGCTGCGAGAATCGCTCGCCGAACCGCTCGAGCGTGGCCTCGATCCGGGCCACCTTGACGATGTCGATGCCGAGCTCGGTCGTGCCGATCGGGGCGACCGCCCCGGTGATCGCCTCGGGCTGTCCTGCGCCGTCCGATCCTCGCCCGGCCACGGCCCTACTCGACCGTCACCGACTTGGCCAGGTTGCGGGGCTGGTCCACGTCGGTCCCGCGGGCCACGGCCGTGTGATAGGCGAACAGCTGGAGCGGGATGATGCCCAGGACCGGGCTCAGGACCTCATGGGTGTCGGGCACCCACAGGACGTCGTCGGCGAACCGCTCGATCTGGGGGTCGCCCTCCGTAGCCACCGCGATGACCCGGGCATCCCGGGCCCGGCCCTCCATCACGTTGCTGATCAGCTTGTCGTAGACGGACGAGCGGGTCGCCACGGCGACCAGCGGGCACTCCGCGTCGAGCAGGGAGATGGGGCCGTGCTTGAGCTCGCCGGCCGCATAGCCCTCGGCGTGGATGTAGCTCACTTCCTTGAGCTTGAGCGCGCCTTCCAGCGCCACCGGGAACTGGTAGCCGCGGCCGAGATAGAGGAAGTTGCGGGCGCTCTGGTAGGCCTCGGCGAGCGCCTTGATCTCGTCGTTGAGCT
>DATHYZ010000005.1:0-13759 GCA_035458865.1 Candidatus Limnocylindrales bacterium | reverse complement strand
GGCCACCCGGGTCTCGACGATGCGAGACCCGGGTGGGTACTCCCCGGTGAGGATCGCCTCGAGGAGGCGATCCTTCACCTGGTCGCTGAGGACGCTTCGCGCGATCGCGGGCTGTCCGGTCACGAGGAGCGGTCAGTCCTTCATGCCGACGGCGCTCGCCGACTCGAGGATCTCCACGACGCCGGAGCTGCCGTCGACGCGGAGCTTGTCGCCGGACTTGATCCGGTACGTAGCCGCCGAGGTCCCCACGACGGCCGGGATGCCGTACTCGCGGGCCAGCACGGCCGGGTGCGAGACGGTCCCGCCGGCGTCGGTGACGACGGCGATGATCTTGCCGTAGAGGACCTGCCAGGCCGGGTTGGTCATCTGGCAGACGAGGATCTCGCCCACCTGGAGGCTGTCGAACTCTTCCACCGAGCTGACGACGCGAGCGGTGCCCTCGACGACGCCCGGCGAGCCGGCGATGCCCTTGACCTTGCCGAACTCCTCCTCCGTCGAGCGGTAGAACTTGTCCGGGAAGCCCCACAGGTTCAGGTACGGGAAGTCGAGCTGGGTCTTGGTGACCGTGCCGACCCAGTCCTTCGGCACGACCTTGTTCGCTGCCAGCCACTTCTCGCGGGCGGCCCCGGCGATCCCCCGGCCATCCATGCCGCCCTGGTCGCCGATGAACTCGCGGAGCTGGTTGTAGCGGAAGAAGATCACGTCATCCGGCTGGTCGAGCGCCCCCATCTCGACGAGCTTCTCGCCGATGGCCATGAGGACGAGCCGGACGTGGGCGTTGGCGCCCTGGTCGATGTAGAAGTGATGGTCCGGGGTGAGCGGCGCCATCTTGAGGTTGATCTCGTTGGCGGCGCGCATCTCCTCGAGCGCCTCGCCCTGGAGTCCCTCGAGGATCTCCTTGGCGGCCGCGTCGATGTCGGCCTTGAGGGCCGCGACCTTGGACGGATAGTCGTAGTCGGACGAGTACTGGTCGCGGACGAGCTGGATGACCGGGGTCATGTCCTCGCGGAAGCTCGGGAAGACGAACTCGTGGCTCCAGACCGCGTGCCAGCCGAACTCCTTCTGGTACGGGACGACGCGCTCGTCGATGAAGCGGCGACCGCGCTCGGTGGCCTCGAGGGCCGGGATGATGTCGGCCGCCGTGAGCCCGGCGAAGGCCTCGCCCAGGGCGGGGTCACCCTTGACCTCTTCCTTCATCTCCCAGAGCGCCCGGATCTTGTCCCAGTTCCGGTCGTTGGCCGAGTTCTGGAGCCGACCGAGCAGGACTTCGTCGATCCTGCCGTGGGTCTTCTCCATGACCGCCCGGAGGTTGAGCGTCGCGCTGAGCTGCGCGAAGTTCAGCATCCAGTGGATCTTCCAGTGGCGGTCGTGCATGTCGATGGCGTCCTCGAGGAGGACCGCCAGGTCGGCCAGGCTGAGCTCGCCCTTCCGGTCGAGCATCCCCTCGATGTAGTCGAAGTTCCGCTGCATCTCCGGGACGAAGCGGGTCCGCCACCAGAACTCGAAGTTGTGGCCGTAGACCGGCAGGACCGCGCCGAGGTAGGCGCCGATCTTCCCCGCGTAGGCGTCGTCCTCGGGGACGATGGGATGGGTCTGGTAGTTGTACTCCTGCGTCGGGACGTCGACCCCGGCCTCGGCCGGGATGGCCGCCGTGTAGAGGTAGCCGTTGATGTTCTTGTAGATCCAGTCGGACGCGAACGGCGTGCCGAACCGGCGGAACATGTGGTCGCACGAGAGCCACCAGCCGCCGATGTCCTCGTACATCGGGCTCAGCGGCTTCGGGCAGTGCAGGTCGTCGTAGACCCAGAAGAGCGCCTTCTCGGTCTCGTTGACCCATTCGATCGGGAAATCGTCATCCCCGAGGAACTGGCCGAGGATCTCTTCACCGACAAGTGGCACCGTGCTCTCCTCCTCTAGCTCGTGCTGTCGCCGCGATCTGCGACGCGGTCCCCGAACGGTCCACCGTCGGTGAAGCCGTCGGGTCCGACGACGCCATGACGACCTCGCCACCGGGGCGGGGTCGTGTTGGGGGGCCCGGAGAGGGCGGCGACCGGCTGGTCGTCGCTCACGACGGATGGACGGGCTGCCAAGCGGGTCCCTCCTGGGGCGTGGGCCGGGGGGATGCGTCGTCGTTCGATAATCGATTGTCCGAGTGCGGCCGGCGGGCGGGTCGGGGCGATGGGTCCCTTGTCGACGTGTCGTTGGTCACTTCCAGCCGCGTGAGACCGGCGATCGCCGGTCGGCGGCTCGGGAGGGATCGCGGACCACGTCACCGTCGCATCCCCTCCTCCAGACCGCTTGCCTCAGAGTCGTCGATAATCGATTATATGACCAGCGACCGCATCCCGGAGCGCTGAAAGGTGGCCGACATGACGATGACGGGGGTCGAGAGCCCGCTCCTGCGCATGACGCAGGAGACACCGACCCAGTACTGGAACGACTCCTGCGCGGTCGCCGAGCTCTCCTACGCGGTCGAGCGCGGAGCGACCGGCGCGACGTCGAACCCGAGCATCGTCCTGGAGGTCCTGAAGAAGGAACGGGAGCACTGGGTGCCGCGGGTCCACGAGCTGGCGGCGCTGAACCCCGCCTGGAGCGAGGTCGAGCTGACCTGGGCGATCATCGAGGAGATGGCGGCCCGCGGCGCCGGCATCCTCTACCCCGTCTTCGAGCGGAACGGCGGTCGCAACGGTCGCCTGTCGGTCCAGATCAACCCGGCCAACCATCGGGATCCGGTCCGGATGGTGGAGCAGGCGGTCCGGTTCCATGGCCTGGCGCCGAACATCCAGGTCAAGTTCCCCGCCACCGCCGCGGGCATCGAGGGGATGGAGGAGGCGACCTTCCGGGGGGTCAACATCAACTCGACGGTCAGCTTCACCGTCCCCCAGGCGGTCGCCTCGGCCGAGGCGGTGGAGCGAGGGCTGGCTCGGCGCGAGGCCGCCGGCGAGGACGTCTCGTCGATGACCCCCATCTGCACGATCATGATCGGTCGGCTCGACGACTGGATGAAGGTGCTGATCGAGCGCGACGACATCGCCCTCCATCCCGACGCCGCGAACTGGGCGGGTGTCGCCGCCTTCAAGCGGGCCTATACGATCTTCCGGGAGCGCGGCTACCGATCCCGGCTACTGGCCGCCGCCTACCGCCATCGGCTCCACTGGACCGAGCTCGTCGGCGGCGACGTCAGCATGACCCTGCCGCATGCCTGGCAGGTCCGGTTCAACGCCAGCGGGATCGCGCCGGAGCCGCGGATGGACGTGCCCGTCGACGCGGCACTGATCGACGACCTGCTCGAGCGGATCCCCGACTTCGGGCGGGCCTACGAGCCGGATGGCATGGCCCCGTCCGAGTTCGAGTCGTTCGGGGCAAGCGCCCGCACCCTCCGCAGCTTCGTCGCCTCGTACCACGACCTGCAGGCCGCCATCCGCGACCTGATCCTTCCGAATCCCGACGCTCGGGTAGGCTGAGCATCACAAACCGCGCCATCTCTAGGAGGCAGCACACGTGACCACCGAGACCAGGCCCACGGCGACCTTGCCGATCCTGAGCCACTGGATCGACGGGCGCCCCGTCGAGGTCCTGCCGGAGCAGACCGGGCCGATCAACAACCCCGCGACCGGGCATGTCATCGCCAGGGTCCCGCGCGGCGGCAGCGCCGAGGTCGACGCCGCGGTCGCGGCGGCGACGGCCGCGTTCCCGGCCTGGCGGGACACCCCGCTCATCGCCCGCAGCCAGATCTTCTTCGCCTTCCGCGAGCTGGTCTACCAGCACCGTGAGGAGCTGGCGGCGCTCATCACCCGCGATCACGGCAAGACGTACCCGGACGCATTCGCCGAGGTGATGCGCGGCCTCGAGACCGTCGAGTTCGCCTGCGGCCTCCCGAGCCTCATGGCCGGCATGAACACGCCGAACGTGTCGACGAACGTCGACGCGTTCACACTCCGCCAGCCGCTCGGCGTCGCAGCCGGGATCACGCCCTTCAACTTCCCGGCGATGGTCCCGATGTGGATCTACCCGATCGCCCTCGCCTGCGGCAACACCTTCGTCTGGAAGCCCTCCTCCCACACGCCCGGCGCGACCCAGCTCCAGGCCGAGCTGTGGAAGGAAGCAGGCCTCCCGGATGGCGTCTTCAACATCGTCTACGGCGGCCGCGAGGCGGTCCAGGCGATCGTGGAGCACCCCGGCATCTCGGCCATCCAGTTCGTGGGCTCGACGGCGGTCGGCCGGTACGTGTACGAGACCGGCACGAAGCACGGGAAGCGGGTCGGCGCCTTCACGTCGGCCAAGAACGCGATGATCGTGCTCCCCGACGCCGACATGGAGCTCACGGCCGACGCCGCGGTCGCCTCGGGCTACGGCTCGGCCGGTGAGCGCTGCATGGCCCAGACCCTCATCATCACCGTGGGCGACGCCGGCGATCGCCTCCGCCCGCTCATGGAAGAGCGGATCGCGAACCTCAAGATCGGCCCCGGCATGGACCAGGGTGTCGACATGGGGCCGATCTACTCGAAGGAGCACCGCGAGTCGATCATCGAGTGGATCGGCACCGGCGTCGGCGAGGGCGCAGAGCTCGTGGTCGACGGCCGGACGTTCCAGCACCCCGACGAGCCGGACGGCTTCTTCCTCGGCGTGTCGCTCTTCGACAACGTCACCCCGGACATGAAGATCTACCAGGAGGAGATCTTCGGCCCGGTCCTGGGCATGGTCCACGCCGAGACGTTCGGTGAGGCCCTCGGCCTGATCAATGCCCACAAGTACGCCAACGGCACCGCGATCTTCACCACCGATGGCGGCGCGGCCCGGCGCTTCAAGCTCGAGGTCGACGTCCCGATGATCGGGGTCAATGTCCCGATCCCGGTGCCGGCCGGCTACATGTCCTTCAGCGGCGCCAAGGAGTCGGCCATCGGCGACCTGGCCATGCGCGGTGAGGACGGCATCCGCTTCTTCACCCGGCAGAAGATGGTCACCGAGCGCTGGCCGGAGCCCGGCCGCCGGCCGGGCCTGAGCCTCGTCTTCCCCAGCAACAGCTAGGCACCACCCCGCACACTCCTCCGACCCGCACGGCCCGGGAGCTTTCCCCCCAAGCTCCCGGGCACGGCGGGATCGACGCACAGCGGCCCGCACCGTCCCACCCTCGGAGACGCGCATGCCCGAGACCCGCTCCGGCGCGCCGCCCTCGTCCGGTGGGATCCATTGGGATCCCGATCGAGTCCGATCGCACCTGGGACCCACCGGCGTGTGGGCCAATCTCGACGCGCTGCCAGCCTCCGAGGCCGTCGCCTTCGCCCGGACGGTCGAGGACCTGGGGTTCGGCGCGCTCTGGGTCAACGAGACGACCGGCCGCGAGCCGTTCGTCATGCTCGGCGCCCTCGCCCGTGAGACGGGTCGCATCACCCTTGGGCTCGGCGTCGCAGCGATCCACGCCCGTGACGCCGTCGCGGCCCACGATGGAGCCCGGACCGTGGCCGAGCTGTCCGGGGACCGGTTCGTCATGGGCCTCGGCGTCTCGCACCAGGCGTCGGCCGAGCGCCGAGGACACGGCTACGGGGCGCCCGTCCCGGCGATGTGGGCCTACCTCGACGCGTACGATGCCGCGCCCTGGACCGGACCGGCGGTCTCCGATCCCCCACTCGTCGTGGCGGCGCTCGGCGACCGGATGCTCGGGCTGGCCGCGGCGCGCTCGGCGGGGGCGTTCCCCTTCCTGGTGACCGTCGACCAGGTCGCCCACGCCCGCCGGGTCCTCGACGAGGCTGCGCAGGCTGCCGGGCACGCCCAGCGACCCGTCCTCGTCGTCTCCCAGAAGGCGATCCTCGGCTCCGGCCCGGAGGTCCGGGCGGCCGCGAGGAGCGTCGTCGGCCACTTCCTGGGCCGACTCAACTATCGCAACAGCCTGCAGCGGGGCGGCTTCGATGCCGCGTCGATCGAGGCCGTCTCGGATCCCCTCGTGGACGCGCTCGTGGCCACGGGCACGGCGGCCGACCTGCAGGCGCGGATCGCGGCGATGCGCGCGGCCGGAGCCGACCACGTCGCGGTCATCCCCCTCTCCGCCGAGGGTCGGCAGGCGGATCGGGCGACCCTCCGGGCGGCGGCTCCCTGAGCCGTCGGCGCATGTCCGGCCGGACCAGGGGCACCACCGGGCCACGGGCGGGAGCCCCCGGCTCGACGGGCGTTCGGTCGCGTTGACCGGCGGTCGGGCCGCGAGTATCCTCGATAATCGATTGTTTCTCCGTTCGCTGCGGTCCGCCGACCCGGCGCCCCGAGGGTCCGGCGGACTCGACCCCATCGAGGTGCACCGATGATCAAGCGGGTTGCCCGGTCCGAGGCGGACGTCGTACCGCTCCCCGGCCGCGACTGGCACACGTACATCGGCCCGCAGAACACCCCGACCGACCGGGTCTCCCTGGGCGTCTCCGTCTTCCCTGCCGGGTCCCGCCCCGACGGCCACGTCCACGACACCCAGGAGGAGACCATCTACTGCGCCGCAGGACGCGGTCGCATCGTGACCCCGGACGGGGTCGCCGAGGTCGAGGCCGGGGTGACCGTATGGGTCTCCCCAGGCACGTTCCACGCGACCGAATCCGACGGCCCGGAGCCCCTGGAGCTCGTCTGCTTCTTCTCCCCTCCGGTCGTCCCCGGCTCCTACGAGAAGGGTCCGACCCGATGACGACCTTGCCCGGGATGGCGGCCCCGCTCGACGCCGACGAGCAGGCTCGCCTCGAGGACGTCGCCCGGCGCATCCGGGTCGAGGTCATCCGAACCGTGAACCACGCTCGCGGCGGGCATCTCGGCGGGCCGCTGTCGGCGGCCGACATCCTCGCCGCCCTCTACTTCCGGATCCTGCGCATCCGTCCAGATGAGCCCGACTGGCCCGACCGCGACCGGCTGATCCTGTCGAAGGGCCACTCGTCCATCGGCCTGTACGCGGCCATGGCGCTGCGCGGGTACCTCCCGCTCGAGGAGCTGGCGACGTTCGACGCCGTCCACTCGCGACTCCAGGGTCACCCGGACATGAACCTGCTGCCGGGGCTCGACATGTCCACCGGCTCGCTGGGCATGGGCATCTCGGCCGGGGTCGGGATCGCCCTGGGTGCCCGGCTGACCGGCCGGGACTGCCGGACCTTCGTCATCCTCGGCGACGGTGAGTGCCAGGAGGGCGAGGTCTGGGAGGCCGCCATGGTGGGCGCCCGCTACGGGCTCGACAACCTCGTCGCCATCGTCGACCACAACAAGCTGCAGCAATACGGGTGGCCGGGCGCGTCCGCCGAGCACCGTCGCCCACCCGAGGAGCCCGGCGAGCTGGCGGCCAAGTGGTCAGCGTTCGGCTGGCGGGTCCTGGAGATGGACGGCCACGACATGGCCGCCGTGGTCGCCACCCTCGAGGCGACGACCCGTCCCGAAGGGCGTCCGGTCGCCGTGATCGCCCACACCGTCAAGGGACGCGGCGTCTCGTTCATGGAGGACCGCTACTACTGGCACACACGGATCCTCCAGCCCGAGGAGTACGCCCAGGCGATGGCCGAGCTCGGCGAGCCCGTGGGCAGCGCGGAAGGAGAGGCCCGATGACGCTCCCGATGGGCCGGGCCATGCGCGAGGTCTTCGGCGAGACCGTGGCGGCGATGGCGGACGAGGACCCCCGGATCGTCATGCTCGACGGCGATCTGGGCAGCTCGACGAAGGCCGAGATCTTCGAGCGGGCGCACCCGGAGCGGTTCCTGCCGATGGGCATCGCCGAGCAGAACATGCTCGGCGTGGCCGCCGGCCTGGCCACGATGGGGCTGATCCCCTACATCAGCACGTTCGTCTCGTTCGCCCTCATCCGGCCGCTCGACCAGATCCGGGTCCTGATCGCCCAGACGGGTCTCCCGGTCAAGATCACGGCCGGCTATGCCGGGCTGTTCACCGGGATGGCCGGCAAGACGCACCAGGTCGTCGACGACGTGTCGATCGCGCGGGCCATGCCGGGCATCGTCGTCGTCTCACCGGCCGACGACATCGAGGCCGCCCAGGTGCTGCGCTGGAGCGCCGAGCACCCGGGGCCCGTCTACATCCGGCTGGTCCGGGACGCCACCCAGCGCCTGTTCGACGAGTCCTACGCCTTCCGCTTCGGGGAGGCCGTCGTCGTTCGCGAGGGCGGCGACGTGACCCTTCTGAGTACCGGCGCGCAGACGCCCCGCGTCGTGGACGCCGCCGACCTCCTGGCGGACGCGGGCATCCAGGCCCACGTCGTGCACCTGCCGACGATCAAGCCCATGGACGTCGGTGCCGTGGTCTCCGCCGCGGAGCGGACCGGCCGGGTCATCACCATCGAGGAGCACACCGTCATCGGGGGACTCGGCGGAGCGGTCGCGGAGATCCTGTCCGAGCACCGGCCCACCCGCGTCGACCGGATCGGGCTCCCCGACATCTACACGGAATCGGGCCCGAACGACGCCCTGCTCGACCTCTACGGGCTGTCCGCGACGCGGGTCGCCGAGCAGGTCCGTCGGACCCTCGACGCCGGCTGACCGTCCGGCTCCGCGCCGGTCGAGCGATCGGTCGACCCCGACGCGCCCCTCAGGACGGCGCGGCCGGGCCGCGGCTCGCGGCGTCCGGCCCCGGTGACTCGCCGGTCGTCTCGCCGATCCTGGGGTCGTGTCCCCAGGCGCGATCGAGGCGCGCAGCGGCATCGACGAAGTGGCGGCGCAGGATCTGCTCGAGGAGGTCCGGGTCGCCGCTTCGGATGGCGTCGAGGATGGGCTCGTGGAAGGCGGCGATCTCGACCGGATCCACGCCCGGCGCCACGAGGGTGATGTACGTCCGCGAGAACGGCTCGAGCGCCTGCCAGACCCGGCCCAGGGTGGCGTTCCCCGTCATGGCGATGATCGTCCCGTGGAAGGCCGCATCGGCGATGGCGAGCTGGTGACGATCATCGACTCGCGCGGCCCGGTGCATCGTCGCCAGGAGCCGCTCGAGCTCGGCGACCTGGGCCTCGCCGGCCCGCTCCACCGCCAGCCGTGCCCCGTATGACTCCAGCTCGGCCCGGACCGTGAACGCCTCCAGCAGCTCCTCCGCGGTCGGGCGACGGACCCGGGCGCCTCGGAACGGCTCGATCTCGACGATCCCCGTTGCCTCCAGGCCGCGCAGGGCCTCGCGGACCGGGGCCTGGCTGATCCCCAGCTGCCTGGCGACGCGGGTCTCGATGATCCGGGAGTCAGGCGGGTAGCGGCCGGCGAGGATGTCCTGGAGCAGGACGTCCTTCACCTGGTCGGCGAGGACGCTGCGGGCGATCGGGCCGTCTCCGGCCATCGGGGCACCTCCGGGGCCATCGGGGGGCGCAGGCTCGGCCGGCGTCGTCGTGGTCCGTCCGGGACCCGACCGGCCACCGGGCCCGGCCGCCACCGAGTCTACCGCGGGTCGACGCCGGGATGGCCTAGACCGGGAGCCGAGCCACCGCGGCATCCCAGGTCGAGCGGTCCGCGAGCGGCGCGAGGTCGGCCAGGACTCCCTCGATCTGGGCCATGCAGCCGACCCGCCAGCGGTCGCTGGCCATGAAGGCATCGTGCTGGCCGGGCGCCCGAAGGTCCATCCCGATCAGATCCCGACAGTCCACGGCACCATGGCGCTCGGTGAACCGGTCCATCGCCTCGGCGATGAGGCCCCGGGCCACCCGCTTGGCGGCCTGGTGATCGGCGATCCGTCGCTCTGCCAGCAGGCCGACGGCCAGGGCGGCACCCGAGATCGCACCGCAGATGCCGCCACCGTAGGCGACGCCGCCGTTGAGCGCCATCGCCGGGGCCGAGCTGACGACCTCGGTCAGGCCGAAGGCCTCGGCGAGGGCCAGGTAGCTGGTCTCCGCACAGCCGTGGACGCCGGCGTCATCCAGGAACAGGCTCCTGGCCCGGGCGATGGCCGTCGTCGGCCGGTCCGGGACCGACGGTCGCACGAGGCGAGCCGGCATCGTCGTCCTCTCCACCCGGGGCCCGGCGGCGCTCGTTGACCGGCGTGGGACCCCTGCGTATGCTCGATAATCGATGATACCGCCGGTGGCCACCGGCGGATCCGGCCCGTGCCGGGCCCACCCGAGGAGACGACCGTGGCGGAGCCGACGACCGTGGAGCCGACCTTCCGGAGCGACGCCAGGCCCGACCTCGCGCCGTTCCGACAGGAGCTCGGCAGCGTCCACGGCTTCGCCTACGCCGGCGACCTCGGGACCGAGCTGGCCGCAGGCACGCTTGACGGCAGCGGGGCGCTGGCGCTGCTCGATGACATGCTGGCGATCCGCGAGCTCGAGGAGATGATCGTCCGGCTCCGGTCCGGTGGCTTCGACGCCCTGCCGGGGTTCGACTACAGGGGTCCGACGCACGTCTCCATCGGCCAGGAGGGCACGGCCGTCGGGGCCATGGCCGCCCTCCACCCCGCCGACAACATCACCTCCTCGCACCGTGGCCACGGTGACGCCATCGCCAAGGGGTTCGCCGCCATCCGCCGGATGTCCGACGATGAGCTCCGGGCCCGGGTCCCGTGGGCCGAGGTCACGACCCGCCAGGAGCTCCTCGACGCCGCTCTCGAGGAGCATGTCTTCCGGACCATCGCGGAGCTGTTCGGCAAGGAGGAGGGCTACTGCCGGGGCCGCGGCGGGGGCATGCACATCGGGGACTTCTCGACGGGCCACCTGGGCGCCAACGCGATCGTGGGCGGCAGCGTGCCGATCGCCACCGGGGCGGCCATGGCGCATCGCTACCGTCAGAGCGAACGGATCGTCTGCTGCTTCGCCGGGGACGGAGCCTACGCCAACGGGGTCGTCCTGGAGTCCCTCAACTGGGCCGCCCAGCAGCAGTGGACGAACCACTACGCGGGCGACCGGCCATTCGGCCTCCCGATCATCTACCTGATCCAGAACAACCACTACGGGATGACCCATCGCACGGACGACGAGGTGATGGGCATCCGGCACCTCGCCCGCCGCGGAGCCGGGTTCGCCGAGGACGGCATGCACGCGGAGGTCGTCAACGGCATGGACGTCCTGGCGGTTCGGGACGCCGTCCGTCGCGCGGCCGAGCTCTGCCGCGAGGGACGCGGCCCGGTCCTCATCGAGGCGAGCACCTACCGCTACTACGGCCACTCGCTGTCCGATCCCCGCAACGAGTACCGGACCCGGGACGAGGAGGCCGCCTGGCGGGCGGTGGACCCGATCCAGCGCCTCAGGGACCAGCTCGTCGCCACTGGGACGGCCGACGAGGCGGCCGTCGCGGCCGTCGAGCAGGGCGCCCGCGAGCGGAACGCCCGGGCCGCCATCCGGGCCTCCCAGGCGACCGACCCCGAGCCGGGGGACCTGCTGCGCTACATGTACGCGGGCACCGTCGAGACGGTCGTCCCCGCCGACGCCGGCGTGACGGTCACGTTCGCCGAGCCGCCGGTGGCCAAGCGGGACGAGGACGGCGCGATGACCTACCGCGACGCGATCCGGGAGGCGCTCGTGGAGGAGATGCTCCGCGATCCCCGGATCATCCACTACGGCGAGGACATCGCCGACTACGGCGGCGCCTTCAAGCTGACGAAGGGCCTCCTGGAGACGTTCGGCCGCCAGCGTGTCTTCAACACCCCCATCTCCGAGGCCGCCATCTGCGGGACGGCGGTCGGCGCGGCGATCGTGGGCTCCCGCCCGGTCGTCGAGCTCATGTACATGGACTTCGCCCTCATGGCGTCGGACCAGATCGCCAATCAGGCCGGCAAGTGGCACTTCATGAGCGGCGGCAACCTGACGGTCCCGCTCGTCATCCGGGCCTCCGTGGGTGCCGGCAAGGGGTACGGCGGCCAGCACTCCCAGTCCCTCGAGAGCGTCTTCACCCACATCCCCGGGATGGTCGTGGTCTACCCGGCGACCGCGGCCGATGCCAAGGGTCTGCTCAAGACCGCGATCCGCTCCGACGACCCCGTCCTCTTCGTGGAGAGCCAGGGTCTCTATCCAACCAAGGGGGTCGTCCCCGACGGGGAGCACCTGGTGCCGTTCGGCCGGGCGCGGATCGCCCGCGACGGCAGTGACGCGACGATCGTCGCCTGGGGCCCGGCCGTCATGGACGCCCTGGCGGCAGCCGATCGGCTGGCCGCCGAGGACGGCCTTTCGGTCGAGGTCGTCGATCTCCGCAGCCTGGTCCCGCTCGACATGGAGACGGTGCTGGCGTCGGTCCGCAAGACCGGCCGCTGCGTCGTCGCCAGCCAGGCCATCCTGATCGGCAGCTACGTCAACGAGATCGTCGCCCGGATCCAGCTGGAGGCCTTCGACGATCTCGACGCACCGGTCGGCCGGATCGGCGCGGCCAACGGGATCTCGCCGCAGGCCGAGGTCCTGGAGCGGGCGTTCCTGCCCGGCCCCGAGGACATCGTGGCCGCGGTCCGCGACCTGGGCTGAGGCGGCGCCGAGGCGAGCGGCCGCGACGACGAGAGAGGACGCACCGATGGCTCACCCGATCCTGATGCCGAAGCCCGGTCAGATGACCGAGGAGTGCGTCCTCACGGTCTGGCACAAGCAGGAGGGCGATCCCGTCACCAAGGGCGACGTGCTGTTCGAGATCGAGACGGACAAGTCGATCATGGACGTCGAGTCCTTCGAGCAGGGCGTCCTGCTCAGGCGGGTCGTCGACGAGGGGGCGACCGTGCCGGTCAACACCGTGTGCGCCTGGATCGGCGAGCCGGGAGAAGCGATCCCGGATGCCCCGCCCGCCCTCGTCGCCGCCGTCGCGGAGCCCGAGGTCGCGGCTCGGGCGGCGACGCCTGCCGCCGCTCCCCCATCTCCAGCCGCCTCCACCGCCCCCGCGATCGCGCCCGACGCACGGCCGACCCAGCGGGGACCCAGCGAACGACTGCGCATCAGCCCCCGGGCGACCCGCCTGGCGGCCGAGGCCGGCCTGGATCCCCGGTCGCTCGTCGGCAGCGGCCCGGGCGGACGGATCGTGGAGCGGGACGTGATCGCCGCGCTCGAGGCCGGTGCGGTGGCCGCCGTTGGGGCCGCGCCGCAGCCGCCGGCAGCGTCGACCGTGCCCGGCGAGGAGCCGCCGCGCCCGCTGAGCCGGATGCGACGGGTCATCGCGGAGCGCCTGACGCTGAGCGCCACGACGATCCCGACCTTCAGCGTGACCGTCGCCGTCGACGTGACTCGACTCCAGGCGGTCCGGGCCGACCTCAAGGCGCGCGAGACGGCCTACAGCGTGACGGACTTCGTCCTGCTCGCCACGGCCCAGGCGCTGGCCGACCACCCGGACGTCAACGCGCGCACCGACGGGACCCAGGTCTGGCCCCGGCGGCGGGTCCACCTGGGGGTCGCGGTGGCGCTGCCCACGGGGCTCGTCGTGCCGGTCATCCGGGATGCCGACGTCCTGGGCCTCGCCGAGCTGCACGATCGCGCGAGCGAGCTCATCGGGCGCGCCCGGGAGGGCACGCTCGGCCCGGACGAGATGACCGGCAGCACGTTCACCGTGTCGAACCTGGGCATGCACGGAGTGGACTCGTTCAGCGCGATCATCAATCCCGGCGAATCGGGCATCCTGGCGGTCTCGAGCGCCGTGCCGACGGCAGTCGTCATGGGTGACGGCGTGGCAGTCCGGTCGATCATGAAGCTGACGCTGACCGCCGATCACCGGCTGGTCGACGGCGAGCTGGGGGCGCGGTTCCTGAACGCGATCCGTCGCCGACTGGAGGACCCGGGCTCGCTCCGTCGGGCGACGACCGACGCCTGAGGACGGGCGGGTCGGCTCGCCCGGGGGGATCCGACGTCAGCGCCCGCCGA
>DATHYZ010000004.1:0-5007 GCA_035458865.1 Candidatus Limnocylindrales bacterium | reverse complement strand
CCGGCCCGGGTCGGTGATGGCGACCATGAGCATGCCCGGGGATTCGTCGGTCCGGCGCGCGTCGAGGGCCCCGCCGATCCTGGCCCAGGCATCGGCCTGGAACGCCAGCGGCTCGGTGGTGGTCCCGGACTTGCTGGCGACGATGAACAACGTCGCCAGCGGATCCAGGTCGTCGACGGCCGCAGCCACGGCGGCCGGATCGGTCGAGTCGAGGACCCGGAGGTCGAGCCAGTCGTCGGTCGTTCGGAAGACTCGCTGGAGCACCTCGGGGGCGAGGCTGCTGCCGCCCATCCCGGCGACGACCGCGGCCCGGAAGCCGGCGTCGCGGCATCGCTCGCCGAACGCCTCGAGGGCGGGGATCTGGGTCATGAAGTGACCGGGCGCGTCCAGCCAGCCGAGCCGCTCGTCGATGTCCTCGGCGACCGCCGGCACGGAGGTCCACAGCCCGGTGTCGCGGTCCATGAGGCGACTGGCCCAGCGACCGGAGGTCGCGACCGCCATGGCCGTCGTCACGGCGAGGCGCACGTCCGTCCGCCGCAGCCCGATCGTGAAGGTGTCGCCGACCTCGCCGTCGAACATCAGACCTCGCTCCTCCCGGCGCCGCCGGCCTCCTCGGCCTCGATCGCCAGGACCTTGCCGAGCCGTCGGGCATGCCGCGGCTCGTCGCTGAAGGTTGCTCCCAGGAAGGCGCGGACGCATTCATAGGCCGGCTCCGGCCCGATGACCCGGCTCCCCAGGCAGAGGACGTTCATGTCGTCGTGCTCGACGCCCTGGCGGGCCGAGTACGTGTCGTGGCAGACGGCCGCCCGGACGCCCCGCAGCTTGCTCGCCGCCACCGAGGCGCCGACGCCGCTGCCGCAGACCAGCACTCCCCGATCGACCAGGCCGGCCCGGACGGCGTCCCCCAGGCGTCGGGCGAAGTCGGGATAGTCGTCGGTGGGGTCGCTCCCGTCGCCGCCGAGGTCGACGACGTCGTGGCCACCGGCCTCGGCCGTGCGGCGGAGGAGCTCGTCCTTGAGGGCGGCCCCGGCGTGGTCGGCGGCGAAGGCGATCCGCATGGCGTCGTCCCTCAGTGGCCCGGGGCGGGGACGCGGCCCCGCAGACGGCCGGTCATGACCTCGCGAGCGACCGCGGCGATGTGCTCGGGCGAGAAGCCCAGCTCCCGCAGGACGACCGGTCCCGGCGCCGAGGCGCCGAAGCGGTCGAGCCCGACGATGGCGCCGTGGTCCCCGACCCAGCGCTCCCAGCCGAGCGAGACGCCGGCCTCGATGCTGACCCGCGCGACGACGGAAGGCGGCAGGACCGCGTCGCGGTAGGCGGCCTCCTGGGCCTCGAACCGCTCCCAGCACGGGAGGCTGACGACCCGGGTGGAGACGCCCTCCGCCTCCATGGTGTCTGCCACGGTCAGCGCCAGCGCCAGCTCCGAGCCGGTCGCGACGAGGATGAGGCCCGGAGAGGCGCCGGTGGCCTCGCCCGAGCCCTGGCGGAGCACATAGCCGCCCCGGCGGATCCCGTCGGGTGCCAGCTCGGCGGTCCCGGGCAACGTCGGCAGCTTCTGGCGCGACAGGGCCAGAGCCACGGGCCCATCGGTCCGCTCGATCGCCAGGCCCCACGCGGCGGACGTCTCGTTCGCGTCACCGGGTCGGATCACCCACAGCCCCGGGATGGCGCGAAGGGCGGCGACCTGCTCGACCGGCTGGTGGGTGGGACCGTCCTCGCCGAGGCCCACGGAATCGTGCGTCCAGACGTAGACGACGTGGAGCTCGCTGAGGGCGGCGATCCGGACCGCGCCGCGCATGTAGTCGCTGAAGGTCAGGAACGTGGCGACGTAGGGGATGAGCCCGCCGTGGTAGGCGATGCCGTTGGCGATGCCGCCCATCGCGTGCTCCCGGACGCCGAAGCGGACGTTGCGGCCGGCCTCGGCGGCGCTGAAGTCGGTCGCCCCCTTGACGTCCGTCAGGTTCGACTCGGACAGGTCGGCCGCGCCGCCGAACAGCTCCGGGACCACCGGGGCGACGGCGTTGATGACGGCCTGGCTGGCGTTGCGGGTCGCCAGCTCGTCGCCCGGCGTCCAGCTCGGCAGGGCCGCCTCGAGCCCCGGGGCCGGGTCCCCGGCGAGACGCCGCCGCAGCTCCGCGGCCAGGTCCGGGTGGGCCGCGGCGTATCGGTCCATGGCGGCCTCCCACCCGGCGACGAGCTCGTCGCCCCGGGTGACGGCGGCCCTGAAGAGCGCGAGGGCCGCTTCCGGGACGACGAAGTGTCCGTCGGCGTCCCATCCGTAGGCCTCCTTGGTCAGCCTGACCTCGTCGCCGCCGAGCGGCGCCCCGTGGGCCTTCTGGCTGTCCTGCTTGTTGGGACTCCCGAAGCCGATGTGCGTCCGGACGGCGATCAGCGACGGCCGGGGGTCCCGCCGGGCGGCCTCGATGGCCGAGGCGATGGCCTCCGTGTCGTTGCCGTCGATGACGCGCTGGGTGTGCCAGCCATACGCGGCGAAGCGGGCCGCCACGTCCTCCGAGAACGCCATCGCGGTCGGCCCGTCGAGCTGGATGTGGTTGTCGTCGTAGAGCATCACGAGCCGGCCGAGGCCGAGGTGGCCGGCCAGGGAGGCGGCCTCCGCGGCGATGCCCTCCTGGAGATCGCCGTCCGAGCAGATGGCGTACGTCCAGTGCCCGACGACGTCGTGGCCCGGGCGACCGAACTCGGCCGCCAGTCGCCGCTCGGCGATGGCCATGCCGACCGCGTTCGCCACGCCCTGGCCCAGCGGCCCCGTCGTCGCCTCCACGCCCGGCGTGAGGCCGTGCTCGGGGTGCCCCGGCGTGATCGAGCCCCACTGCCGGAAGGCCTTGAGATCGTCGAGCGAGACCGCGTACCCGGTCAGGTGGAGCAGCGAGTACAGGAGCATCGAGGCGTGTCCCGCCGACAGCACGAAGCGGTCCCGGTCCGGCCAGTCGGGTCGCGTCGGGGCGTGGCGGAGGAAGCGGGTCCAGAGCACGTACGCCATCGGGGCCATGCCCATCGGCGCGCCCGGGTGCCCGGAGTTCGCCTTCTGGACGGCATCGATCGACAGGGTCCGGATGGTGTCGATGGCGAGCCGCTCGAGCGCGGGCGATGGCACCTGCCCGATGGTCATCCGGATGGGCCCTCCGTGTGGTCGCTGGTCGGATCGAGGCGTCCGCGTCGATTGTACGGGCCGGGCGCGTGCCCCCTGCACCCGAGCCTAGCCGACGGTCGACCTCGCTGGGTATCCTCGGGGCATGCCGACCCTCCGACCGCCTCGCCGACCGCGTCGCCCTTCCCGCACCCGACCCGCGAGGGTCGTCGTCGTGGGAGACCTCGTGCTGGATACCGTCCTCGCGCCGGAGCGGGGGCTCGAGACGGGGACCGACGTGCCCGGACGCGTGGTCCTCCGGCAGGGCGGCTCCGCGGCGAACACCGCCCGGTGGCTGGCCCGCCTGGGGGCCCGGACCTCGCTGGTCGCGGCCGTCGGCCGGGATCCGATCGGGCGGGCCCTCGTCGCCGCCATCAGAGAGGACGGCGTGACGCCGAGGGTCGTGCGGGTCGCCGGCCGACCCAGCGGAAGGATCGGGGTCGTCGTGGGTGCCGGGGGCGAGCGCTCGTTCGTGGCCGACCGCGGTGCCGCCGACGAGCTGCGCCCCGAGGATCTGCGCGACGACTGGTTCGCGGCCGCGGACATCGTCCACCTCCCGGCCTACTCCCTGCTCGGGGAGCCCCTCGGGCTGGCCGGTCAGCGGGCCGTCGATCTCGGCCGCGCCGCAGGCGCCATCGTCAGCCTGGACCTGGCGTCCATCGCGCCGCTGCTGGCTCGGGGTCGCCGGGCAGCCCGGGCGCTGGTGACCCGGGTGGGCGCCGACGTGCTGTTCGCCACGGCCGCGGAGACCGAGGCGCTCCTGGGTCGCTACGCGGTCGACGACCTCCTCGAGTACGCCCCCATCGCGGTCGTGAAGCGCGGCGCCCAGGGGGCGACGGTCCTCGCCCGCCAGGCGGACGGCGAGCGGCTCCGCTTCGAGGTCGCCACCAAGGCGGTCGCGACGACCGACTCGACCGGGGCCGGGGACGCCTTCGACGCCGGGTTCCTCGTCGCCTGGCAGGCTGCGCAGCTCAACGCACTGCCCCTGCCGGCGGGCCTGCACCGGGCGGCGCTCGCCGGCCACCGGGCCGCCGCCCGGCACCTGTCGGGGCCGCGCCTGGAGCTCCAGCTCGGCTAGGGCACCATCCGGATCGCGGTCCGGGCGAACCCGTCGGAGCCGTAGCCGCCGACCAGCATCACCGAGCCGTCGGTCAGCCGGACCGCGTCACCGTCAGCTCGTCCGAAGGGCATCTCGGCGAGCGTCATCCAGCGGTCCGCCACAGGATCGTAGAGAGCGGCCGACGCTGTCACCGTCCCGGCACTCTCACCACCAGCAACGAGAACCCTTCCGTCGGCCAGGCGGGCCACGAGCGCGGCATGCCGCCGGACTCCCGGGGTCGCCAGCCACTGGCCGCTCGTCGGGTCGAGGAAGCTCGCCCAGGGCTCGCCGACGACGGACCAGGACGTGGTCCAGGGGTCGAACCGCATGGTCCGGGTGATCTCGGCCTGGTTCGGCCAGACCCGCGTGTTGCCGACGAGCAGGGCGCCGCCATCCGGCAGGGCGACGAGGGACCCCATCGACCACGCCTCGCCGTCGCCATCAGGCAGCTGGATCCCCCGCATGGCAAGTGCCTCGCGGTCCACCGGCGGCAGGCTGCCGACGAGCTCGAAACGGCCGGTCCTCGGATCGTAGATCTCGGCGCTCGCGAACGCATCGGGATCGAGCTCGGTCACCCGGAAGCGCCCGCTCCCGACGACGAGCACCCGGCCGTCGGTCATCGTCGCCGCCACGGCGCCTGCCCGGGCGTGCCGCATGGGTCCGGTCCTCGACCAGGTCCCGCGGACCGGGTCGAACAGCTCGGCGGTCGCCCACGCGAACCCGAAGGCCCCGGAGGGCGGCTCGGTACCGGACGTCGCCG
>DATHYZ010000003.1:0-21270 GCA_035458865.1 Candidatus Limnocylindrales bacterium | reverse complement strand
CCGCTGGTGCCGCCCTGGCGATCGTCGAGCGGCCCGTCCCGGAGGTCGGCATCCCCCAGCTCGTCGTCGCCTCCTCCCGGGCCACCCTGGCGGACGCCGCGGCGTGGTGGTACGGGGACCCGTCGGAGCGGCTCGGGGTCGTGGGCGTCACCGGCACGGACGGCAAGACCACGACGTCCTTCCTGGCCGTCGCCGCGCTCGAGGCGGCCGGTCTCGCCACGGGCCTGGTCGGCACGGTCCATCTCCGGATCGGCGGCCTCGAGGAGCCCACCCCGGAGCACGTCACGACGCCGCCGGCTCCGCGGCTCCAGGCGCTCCTCAAGACCATGGCGGACGCGGGGGACCGGGCGGCCGTCCTGGAGACCACGTCGCACGGCCTGGCCCTCGACCGCGTTCGCGGGGTCGCCTACGACGCCGCGATCCTCACCAACCTGACCCACGAGCACCTGGAGCTCCACGGCAGCTACGAGGCCTACCGGGCGGCGAAGCTCCGCCTGTTCGAGGCGCTGGGCCCGGCCGATCGGCCGGAGACGCGCCCGGATCCGCCGGCCTGGCCGAGGGTCGGGATCGTCAACCGCGACGACCCGAGCTGGTCGTGGTTCGCCGACGCCACCCGGACGGCGGGTGCGCGCCTCCTCACGTATGGCACCGGGGCGGACGCCGACGTCCGGGCGCTCGCAGTCGACGAGGGCGTCGACCGACTCCGGATCGAGTACCGCTCGAGCGCCGGGAGTGGCCGTCTGGCGCTCCAGCTGGCCGGGCGCTTCAACGTCCACAACGCGCTGGCGATCGTCGCCCTGGGCGAGGCCCTCGGTCTCGACCCGGAACGGGTCCGCGCCGGCCTCGAGGGAGTCCGCGCGATCCCGGGTCGGATGGAGCGGATCGACCACGGCCAGCCCTTCGACGTGGTCGTCGACTTCGCCCACAGCCCGGCATCGCTGGGCCTGGTCCTCGACCTGCTGGGCCCAACGGCGGCCGACCGTGGCGGGGGGCTGATCGCCGTCTTCGGGTCCGCGGGTGAGCGGGACCGGGCGAAGCGGCCGATGATGGGTCGGGTCGCCGGTGAGCGTTGCCGCCTGGTCGTCGTCGCCGACGAGGACCCGCGCGGGGAGGACCGCGAGGCGATCCTCGACGAGATCGCCGCCGGGGCCGAGGCGGTCGGGCGGGTGAGGGGGAGCGATCTCCTCTGCATCGCCGATCGGCGGACCGCCATCCGGGCCGCGTTCGAGGCGGCCCGGCCCGGCGACGTGGTCGTCCTCGCCGGGAAGGGGCACGAGCGCTCGATCATCGGCCCGGACGGGCCGGCCCCATGGGACGAGGCGGCCGTCGCTCGGTCGCTGCTGGTGGAGCTCGGCTGGCGCGGCGAGGGCGGCTGACGGGCGCCGCCGGGTGCGCTGGTAGACTCGGCACCTGATGACCACGCCGCACACCGCGTCTGACGCCCAGCCTCGTCCGGAGCGACCCGGGCGGGCGGCCCGGGATGGCCAGGGCCGACGGCGGCGCGGCGCGAGCGCCGAGGCCGGGGCGGCCGACGGGACCACGGCGACGCTGCCGGCCCGTGGCCCGGTGCCCACGCCTCCGGGCGTCAAGGTCCGCCCGATCGACGTCGAGGGCCTCCGAAGCGAGCTCCTGGGGGTCACGGCGGATACGTACCCGGGGGCGGACCTGGATGCCGTGGGCCGCGCCTTCGACCTCGCGGTGGAGGCGCACGACGGCCAGCGCCGGGCATCCGGCGAGCCCTACGTCACCCATCCGATCGCCTCGGCCAGGATCGTGGCCGAGCTGGGGATCGACCCGATCGCGGTCCAGGCGGCGCTCCTGCACGACGTGCCGGAGGACACCGACTTCAGCCTGGCCGATGTCGAGCAGCGCTTCGGTCCCGAGGTCGCGCATCTCGTCGACGGCGTGACGAAGCTCTCCAAGTTCAATACCTTGTCGCGGGAACAGCAGCAGGCCGAGAACATCCGCAAGATGTTCCTGGCGATGGCGGAGGACATCCGCGTCGTCCTCATCAAGCTCGCCGATCGCCTCCACAACATGCGGACGCTCGGCGCGCTGCCGTTCGAGAAGCAGGAGCGGATCGCCCGCCAGACGATGGAGATCTACGCGCCGCTGGCCGAGCGGCTCGGGATCTGGCAGATCAAGTGGGAGCTCGAGGACCTCGCGTTCAAGGTGCTCGAGCCCGAGCGATACCGCGAGCTTGCCCGCCTGCTGGCGACGCGCCGGAAGGGCCGCGAGAGCTTCATCGACCGGGCCATCGCCGCCCTCGAGCCCGTGCTCGAGGCGGCCGGCATCGAGCCCGATCTGCAGGGACGCCCGAAACACCTCTACAGCATCTGGAAGAAGATGCTCCGCAAGGGCGCCGAATTCGGCGAGATCTACGACGTGTACGCCATCCGGGTCCTCGTCGACGACGTCCGCGACTGCTATGCGGCCCTGGGCGTCGTCCACTCGCTCTGGCGGCCCATCCCCGGCCAGTTCGACGACTACATCGCCGTCCCCAAGAACAACCTCTACCAGAGCCTCCACACCGCGGTCATCGCGCTCGACGGGAAGCCGCTCGAGATCCAGATCCGGACCCACCAGATGCACCAGGTGGCCGAGGTCGGCATCGCGGCCCACTGGCGCTACAAGGACGGAACCCGCGCCGACCGCGCCTACGACGCGAAGCTCGCCTGGCTCCGCCAGCTCATGGACTGGCAGCGCGAGGTCTCCGACGCGAGCGAGTTCCTGGAGGGCCTCAAGCTCGACCTCTTCCAGGACCAGGTCTTCGTGTTCACTCCGCGTGGCGACATCAAGGACCTGCCGGCCGGGGCGACCCCGCTCGACTTCGCCTACCGGATCCACACCGACGTTGGCCACCGGACCATCGGCGCCAAGGTCAACAACCGGCTCGTACCGCTCGACTACCGGCTCAAGAACGGCGACATCGTCGAGATCGTCACGACCAAGGGCGAGCACGGGCCGTCGCGCGACTGGCTGAACATCGTCCGCACCTCCCACGCCCGGGAGAAGATCCGGCAATGGTTCAAGCGCAAGGACCGCGACGAGAACATCGCCCACGGTCGCGAGTCCGTCGAGCGGGAGCTCCGACGCCTGGCCCGGACGTCGATCTCCGAGGTGGGGGTGGACCGGATCGCCGACGTCGGGCACGGCTACAACTTCGATCACGTGGATGACTTCTACGCCGCGGTCGGCTACGGCGCGATCTCGGCCCAGCAGGTCGTCACCCGGCTCGGCGTCCTCGACGACTCGTCCCTGGCCCTGCCCCCGGTCACCCCGCCGCCCCAGCCGACCCCGGCCGGCGGCGTCCGGGTCAAGGGCGTCGGCGATCTCCTGACCCGCTTCGCCAAGTGCTGCCACCCCATCCCGGGGGACCCGATCCTGGGCTTCATCACGCGGGGCAAGGGGGTCACGGTCCACCTGCGAACCTGCCCGACGGCGATCAACGAGCGTGAGGTCGGACGCCTGATCGAAGTCGAGTGGGAGGCCCAGCCGACCCAGACGTACCCGATCGCGATCCGGGTCGAGGCGTACGACCGGCCGGGTCTGCTCCACGAGATCACCCAGGTCGTGGCCGAGAACAAGGTCAACATCATCGCGGCGGCCGTGAACGTCGGGCCGGACCACACCGCCGTGGTGACCGCGACCCTGCAGGTCTCGTCGGTCGCCCAGCTCGCCCGCGTCATGAGCCGCATCGAGCAGGTCCGCGACGTCCTCTCGGTCCAGCGCGACCTGAGCTGACGGTGGCGGCCATCGCGCCGGACCTCCCCGGCTGCCCGGAGATCGTCGTCGAGCCGGACCTGGTCCGCGGTCCCCGGGTTCTCGTGGGCGGGGTCCTCGTCGAGCCACGGCGGGGCCGCGGCCGGCCCGTCTACCCGATCCCGCTGCCGGGGGGAGGGGAGGCAACCCTGACCCTCCATGGGGCCTTCCTGGGCCTGCGGGCCCGCATCGGCGACCGCGACTACCCGGTCGAGCCTCGCCTGACGCTGCTCGAGATCGCGCTCGTCGTGCTGCCGCTCGTCTTCGTTTCGATCGGGGGCCTGCCGGGTGCGTTCATGGCCGCCCTGGGGGCCATGACGAACCTCGTGGTCGTCCGACGGCCGTGGCCGCTCTCCGCGAGGGTGGCGGCCGCGCTTCTCGTCGTGGGGATCGGGCTGGCCCTGCTCCTGGTCCTGCCCCGCGGCTGACCGCACGCTCCCGAGGGGTCCAGCCGGCCCGCCACCTGACCAGCTTGTCGCCTACCATGGGGCGACCAGGAGCGAGGGAGACGGAGATGTCCGAGGAGCGCGGCCCCGACACGACGCAGGGAGCCGGCACGCGGGTCGACCCTGGCGATGCCGCCGTGTCGCCGCCGCCCCCGCGGGACGGGAACGGCGAGAAGCCGGTGTCGGCCGCCGTCGCCGGTCAGCCCAGCCGTCGGAGCACGATCCTTCGGTCCGGGTTGATCATCCTCGTCCTGGTCGTCGTCTTCGGGCTGATCATCCCGCAGTTCATCGACTACCAGGAGATCCTCGATGCCTTCGCCGCGCTCGACGCGTGGCAGATCGGCCTCATGACCGTCGTGGGGATCGTCGCCTGGGTGATCAGCGGGGCGATCTTCTCGTCGCTGATCCCGGGCCTCTCCATCATCCGCGGCACGTCGGCCTGGCTCATCCTGAGCGGGACCGGGGCCAGCATCCCGGCGGGCCCGTGGAACATGGGTGTCACCTGGGTGGTCATCCGTGGCTGGGGCATGTCGAATGCCGCGACGGCCTCCGGCGTGGCGCTGTACGGCGTCGCCGACATGCTCAGCCGCATGGCGATGCCGATCTTCGTCATCGTCCCGCTCCTGCTGGCGGGCCAGATCGAGGATCGTGGCCAGATCCGGACCGTCGGCTTCATCGCTCTGCTCGGGGTCGTCGGCTTCTTCGTGCTGGGCGGGGCCATCGTCGCCGTCGTCCGATCCCAGCGGCTTGCCGACTGGGTCGGCAGCAGCGCCCAGCGCTCGGTCGACTGGACCCTGCGGAAGCTCGGCCGCTCCGATGGGCCCGACGTGGCCGGAGCCGTCGCTCGGTTCCGGGACCAGATGGGCTCGGTCATCCGTGAGCGCGGCCGGCTCGGGATCGTCGTCTCGATCCTCTCGAAGTTCGCCTGGGCGATCGTCCTGCTCGCGTCCCTCCGGGCGGTCGGGGTGCCGGAGAGCGAGATCTCCACGCTCGAGGTGCTGGCGGTCTACTCGGTGACCTGGATCATCCTCATCGTCCCGATCGCGCCGGGTGGGGCCGGGCTTCCCGAGCTCCTGATGATCTCGATGTTCACGGCGATCACCGGGGGCCAGTACCAGGCGGAGATCTCGGCGGGCGTCTTCCTGATGCGGATCTACCAGTGGTTCATCCCGATCCCGCTCGCCTGGATCCTCCTCAAGCTCGCACGGCGCGGCAAGCCCATGCTGCCGACCACGGCCGAGCTCCGGGAGGCGGCCAGCGGGGCTGACGTGACGCCGACGCCAGCGACCTGATGGCTCGCTGATGCGGATCCTGGCGCTCACCTGCGAGGTGCTCGCCCGTCCCGTCTACCTCTGTGCGGCGCGCTCGCCCCACATCGTGGACGTGCGGCTCGAGCGTCGAGGGCTCCACGACGACCCCCCGAACCTCCGGTCGCTCCTGCAGGCGGAGATCGACGCGGCCGCTGCCGTCTACGACGCCGTCGTCCTCGCCTACGGGCTCTGCGGCGGCGCCACCGCCGGCCTGCGCGCCGGCCCCATCCCGGTGGTCGTCCCCCGGGCGCACGACTGCATCACCCTGTTCCTGGGTTCGCGCGACCGCTACCGGTCGGAGACGACGACCGCTCCCGGGACGTTCTGGTACGTCCAGGACTACATCGAGCGGACCGACGACGCGAGCCCCTTCACCGGCGTCGGTGCCATCAGCGACACGGACATGCGGGCGACCTACGAGGAGTACGTGCGGCGGTACGGGCGGGACAACGCCGACTACCTCATGGAGGCCATGGGGTCGTGGCTGGCCCACTACGACCGGGCTGCCTTCATCGACCTGGGGGTGGGGGACGGCCGCGCCGTGGAGGCCCAGGCGCAGCGCGAGGCCGAGCAGCGCGGCTGGCGCTTCGAGCGGATGGCCGGCGAGCTGCTCCTGGTGAAGCGGCTCATCGACGGCGACTGGGGGGCCGACGACTACCTGGTCCTGCAGCCCGGCGAGCAGCTGGTCATGTCGTACGACGACGCGGTCGTGCGCGCCCAGTCCGGCTAGCCGGGCCGATGCCCGGCCCGGCTCGTCCGGGCACGGCCGGTGCCCCGAGGGCTCAGGCCTCCGCGAGGCCGAGCATCCCGCGGACGAGCGTGGCGGCGGTCGCCGCGTCGGCTGCCGTGCCATCGGCGCCGATCGAGGCTGCGAACTCGGCCGTCACCGGGGCCCCGCCCACGACGACGCTGACCCCGGGGAGGTCGGCGGAGCGCACCGCGTCCACGACCTCCCGCAGGCCGCCCATGGTCGTGGTCAGCAGGGCCGACACGCCGACGATCCTGGCGCCGTGCTCGCGGACGGCCTCGACGAAGGCCTCGGGTGGCACGTCCGAGCCGAGGTCGACGACCTCGAGTCGGGCCGCCCGCCACATCGTCGCGACCAGGTCCTTGCCGATGTCGTGGAGGTCGCCCTTCGCTGTCCCGATGACCGCCGTCGCCAACGGGGCCACGCCGGCATCGACGAGGAGCGGCTCCAGGAGCGTCATGCTGGCCCGCATCGCCCGCGCCGCGATGAGCATCTCGGGCACGTAGATCTCGTTGCAGGCGAACCGATCGCCGACGGTCCCCATGCCCCCGGTCGCCGCGTCCAGGATCGCCTCCGGGGCGGCCCCGGCGGCGATGGCGGCGCTCGTGGCGTCCAGCGCGGCAGCCCGGTCGCCCCGGACGATCGCCTCGGCCAGCCGGTCGAGATCCTGTCGGGCGCCCGGCGGCTCAGCCACCGCCCGGATCGGCGAGCTGACCCGACCGATACGCCGTGAGATAGGCCATGCAGTAGGCGTCCCGGCCGGTCAGGGCGTCGGCCGCGAGCTGGTAGGCCGGCGCGTCCCGGTCCGGGTCGAGGGCCGCGGCGATGTCCAGGCCCACCGGATCGACGATCCCGCTGTCGGCCCCGGCGCTGACCGCGAGGTCGATGAAGACACGGTTGAGGAGTGCCCGGACGGGCAGGCCGAACGAGACGTTCGAGAGGCCGCCGGTGACGTGCGGAGCGTCGCCGAGGGCGGCCCGGATGCCGGCCACGGCCTCGAGGTACGCCCGGCCAGCATCCGGGTCCACCGCCACCGGCAGGACGAGGGGGTCGATGTGCCAGCGCTCCGGGGGGACCCCGAGCCCGGCCGCTCGTTCCGCGATGGCGGTCGAGGCCGCGGTCTTGGCGTCCGCGGTCGACGGGGGCGCGCCCTTGCCGGCCGCGGAGAGCACGACAGCGGTCGCGCGCGATGCCGCCAGGTCGAGCACGTCGGGCCGCTCGGCCGATGCCGAGTTGAGGAGCGGCGTCGGGGCACCGGCCGGGAGGGCGTCAAGGCCCACCTCGAGGGTCGCGGCGCTCGACGAGTCGAGCGAGAGCGGCGTGTCGGTGAAGTCGGTGAGGATCCCGACGACCCAGCGCATCGCGTCCGCCTGCAGGGCGGCATCCAGGCCCACCTCGTCCACGTTGACGTCGAGGTAGTCGGCGCCGCGGTCCAGCTGGCGCCCGGCCACCCAGCGCACATAGGCGTCGGCGTCGGCGGCGTCGGCGCCGCCATCCAGGCCGGCCAGCAGCGCCGCGGCGACGTGCTTCACCTTGCCGGCGGCGTACGGACCGCTCTGGAGGATCGTCTCCGGCAGGGCGAACCAGCGCTCGGTCCCATCCGGGGTCTCGAAGCGGAGGGCGGCCCGGCCGTCCGGCCCCTGCCCGTGACGCGGCCCGTCCCGCCGGACGACCCGGGTCGCGTGGATGTTCTCGCCGATGACGGTGAACGGGCGCCCGTCAGGACTTCGGTGCATGGTCGTCTCCCGCGGTCCGCGCCCGGCCGGCGTGGTCGCGGCCGAGGTACGTGTTGGCCCAGGCGCTCGTCCGACGGAGGGCGTGGTCGGTGATCACCACGGGCCGCTCGAGCGTCGTGCGCTCCTCGCCGAACGGCTTGAGCCGACCGTAGGCCCGGACCCAGATGCAGCGCCGCCCGGGCACCTCGCACTCGCCGTCGCGGGTCCCGCCGCAGGGACCGTTCCGCTGGTTCTTCGCGCACTGGGACTCGGGGCAGAGATAGGCCGTCTCGGGCAGGGAGCAGTCGCCGCAGTCGCGGCAGTCGAACAGCGGGATCTTGATCGCCTGCTCGGCGATGTGGAGCGGGCGGGCCAGGCCGACCTGTTCGACGCGGCCGTAGGCGGCCCCGAACAGGCGGAACCCGGGCGTCCCGGGCTCGAAGGCGACGTCATGGATGAACCGATTGACCAGGTACGTTGGATCGACCCTGCGCCGGGCCCAGCGCCGGGCCGCGGCCGTCGAGCTCCGCCGGTAGATCCGGTCCACGGTGTCCGAGTTCAGGCACGTGTCGGGGTCCTGCTCGAAGTAGTAGAACGTCCCCGGGAGCGGGTACTGGAAGTCCCGGGCGAAGTCCTTCCAGTCGTCCGGTCCGTAGCTCGCCGCGAGCTCGAGGATGGCGTCCATCTCCTCGACCTTGTGGACCCCGCCGAGGTACGTCCCGGCGTGCCCCAGGCCGCGGCCGATGGCGATCTGGCGGGCGGCCAGCTCGCGGAAGAAGGCCTTGCCCTTGTCCGGCGAGCCGCCGGCCTCCTCGGTCTGCTCGAAGAGCTCGTCGCTGACGGTCACCCCGGGGATGCGGCCGGCGTGGAAGGCCCGGGCGATGCCCCGCGTCAGCCGGAAGACGTTGTTGAGCACCGGGACCTGGAGCTCCCGCAGGCGCATGTAGCGGAGCAGCTCGTCCTGCTTGCGAGCGTCCCAGCCCACCTGGCCGATGACGTAGCGCGCGCCGGTCCGGACCTTGAGCTCCAGCTTGAACAGCTGGGGCATGACCTCGGCCTCGAGCCGCTTGTAGTTGTTGACGGCGACGCCGGGGAAGAGGCCGCCCGAGCCGTCCTCGGACGGGAGGACGCCGGCCCGCCGGTAGAGCTCCAGGAGGGCCACCGAGTCCATGTCGAAGACCGGCCGGGCCACGCCGGCGACGTCCTCCACCGGGTAGTCACCCGAGAGGCAGAGGATCGTGTCGATGTCCTCGCTCAGGAGCCGCCAACCCAGGCTCAGGAGGTCGTTGCGGTTGCGGTCGCGACAGGCCACGTGGACGATCGCCTGGGCGCCGTTCGCAGCCGCCTCCCTGGCGAGGATCTCGGGCCCGGCCATGGCGTGCCCGCCGGCGTTGTCGGTGACGCTGACGGCGTCGACGGCCGGATGCGCCGCCATGGAGGCCGCCAGGTCCAGCGCGACCCGTCCGTCGGCTTCGAGGGCGCTGCCGTGCCACGGCACGAGCTCCACCACGGTGATGTCGGCGCCGGGAGCGAGGATCCGCTCCCGGAAGGTCGGCCCGCTCATGCCGGCACCACCGGCGACGGGGCGCCCTGCGGCTCGAACCGCAGGCCGTCGACGAACCGGTCGAAGAAGCGGGGATCGAGCTCCAGCTCCAGGTGGTCGATCCGTGTCACCAGGTCCTCCAGCTCTCGTCGGCGCCGGACCGATCGCAGGAGCCGCCCGGCCCCCAGGATCGCCCCGTTGCCGACCTTGACGACTCGATCGCGTGGGATCGGCGGCAGGAGCCCGATCGCCATCGCATTGGGGACGTCGACGTAGGTCGCGAAGCCGCCGGCCAGCCAGAGCCGCTCCACCTCGGCGGGCCGCACGCCGACGGCCTCCAGGAGCATGGCCTGGCCGCAGGCGTTGGCGGCCTTGGCCTGGGCGAGATGGCTCACGTCGGCGCGCGTGAGCTCGATGCCGCGGTCGGCATCCACGACGATCGTGCTGGTGCCGTCGTCGAAGCGGCCGTCGGGCCGCAATCGCCCGCTCTCGCGAAGGACCGCGAGCAGGTCGATCAGGCCGGATCCGCAGAAGCCGTCGGGCGCCACGTCGCCGATCGTGTCGCAGTGCAGACGACCCTGCACGAGTCGAACGGCCTGGACCGCCCCCTCCACCGCGGGCATGCCGTGACCGACGCCTCCGCCCTCGAAGGCCGGGCCGGCCGGGCAGGACGCCGCCAGCCAGCGGTCGCCGGCGCGGACCACGACCTCGCTGTTGGTGCCGATGTCGACGAGCATCGAGACAGCCGGCCCCCCGGCCATGTCGACCGCCACCAGGTCCGCCGCGATGTCGGCGCCGACGTGCGACCCCAGGATGGGGGCCCCGTACACGCGCCCCCTGGGGTGCATCCACAGCCCGACCTCGTGGGCCCGGCGGACGATCGCCGTCGTCCGGCGCAGGCCGGTCCGCCAGGCTGCCTCGGTCGTCGAGCGGAAGGGCCGGCGCCCCAGCCGGTCCACGTCCAGCCCGAAGGCGATGTCGCGCATCGTCGGGTTGCCCACGATCACCGCGTCCGCCAACGCGGTCCGGGCCAGCCCGAGGTCGGACATGGCGGCCCGGAGCTCGTGGTCAAGCGCCCGCCTGAGGGCCCGCTGGAGCTCACCGCGCTCCGCCTCGGTGTCGTAGGCGATCCGGGCGACGACGTCGCTCCCGGCAAAACGCTGCGGGTTCTCCATCGCCGTGCGGTGGAGCAGCGCTCCCGACTCGAGGTCGACGAGGTCGGCGACGACGGTGGTCGTGCCGATGTCGACGGCGAGCCCGACGAGGGCGCCGGCCCAGGGACCCAGGTCCTCCCCCCGGTCGGTGATGACGCGGTCGGCCCGGCGCTGCACGGCGGGTTCGAGCGGGTCGGCGGTGACCTGGAGCGCCGTTGCCTCGCCGGCCTGGATCTGCAGCCGCCGGCGGAGGACGTCCACCTCCACATCAACGTCGTCCCGCTCCACGATGGCCTGGCAGGCCAGTCGGTACGGGGCGCGCAGGTAGCGCTCCGCCTCCGACGGGGTCGACAGGGCGGTCTCGCCCGACCGTACCTCGACGACGCACTCCCGGCAGCGGCCGGTCCGTCGGCAGGTCTGCGGTACCACGAGCTCGAGCTCGTCGGCGTGGTCGAAGAGCGACCGACCGGCGATCAGCGGCCGGCGTCGGCCGGCGTGACGGAGCTCGCCCACCGCCCCTCCTTGGAGCTGGCCGGTCCATCCGGCCCCCGAGCGACCGTAGGGGGCGGCGCCGGCGGGGACAAGGCCGAGTGTCGCGGGGCGAACGGGCCGAGCGGCCCGACGGCGGCCCTGCACGCCGCCCGCACCCGGTCGGGCCGACGCCAAGGCGGACGCCTCGGTAGACTCGGGCGATGCCGGCCTACCGAAGCCCCCGCGGGACCCGGGACCTGCTGCCCGACGAGCGCGCTACCTGGACCGAGGTCGAGCGGACGGCGGCGGACCTGGCCGCCCGCTACGGCTACCGCGAGATGGAGGTCCCCATCTTCGAGCGCGCCGAGGTCTTCGAGCGTGGCGTTGGGGAGGGGACGGACGTCGTCGAGAAGGAGATGTTCCGGCTGGTCCCGCGGACCGAGGAGTCGGAGGCGTGGGCGCTTCGACCGGAGGCGACCGCGGGCGTCGTGCGGGCCTACATCCAGCACGGGATGCAGACCTGGCCCCAGCCGGTGAAGGTCAGCACGATCGGTCCGATGTTCCGCTACGACCGGCCGCAGGCCGGCCGCTGGCGGCAGTTCCGCCAGTGGAACGTCGAGGCGATCGGCGATCCGGGTCCCGCCGTCGACGCCGAGCTCATCGAGCTCGGGCTCCGCTTCTACCGCGATGTCGGTCTCGACGACGTCGAGGTGCTGGTCAACAGCATCGGCGACCCGGCCTGCCGGCCGGCCTATCTCGAGCGACTGGTCACCCACTACCGCGAGCGCGAGGGCCTCCTGCCCGAACTCGAGCGCCGGCGGCTGGAGACGAACCCGCTCCGCCTCCTCGACTCGAAGGACCCGGCGATGGCCGCGATCAACGCGACGGCACCGCACGCCGTGGATGCCCTCTGCGCCGCTTGTGGCGATCACTTCGCCGCGGTCCGTGATCACCTCGACGCCCTCGGCATCCGCTACCGGATCGAGCCCGGGCTCGTCCGCGGGCTCGACTACTACACGAGGACCGCCTTCGAGTACTACCGCAGTGGTGCCGAGGGCCAGCAGCAGGCGCTCGGCGGCGGTGGGCGCTATGACGGCCTCGTCGAGCTGCTCGGCGGGCGTCCGACGCCCGGCATCGGGTTCGCCATCGGGCTCGACCGGGTGATCCTCACCCGGAGCGAGGCCGGCGCCCCGGACGTCCCACCGACCCCGCCGCTCGCCGTCGTCGTCGGCGCGGATCCGGACGCGACCGCGGCCCGCCTGCGGATCGCCACCGACCTTCGCGCGGCAGGGCTCGCGGTCCGGGCCGATCTCGCCCGTCGGAAGCTCGGTCGTCAGCTCGAGGCAGCGGTCAAGGACGGTGCGCGGTTCGCGGTGATCGTCGGGGACGAGCTGGCGGACGGCAAGGTCGGCCTCCGCGACCTCGACGGGGCCAGCCAGAAGCCGGTCGAGCTCGAGGATCTCGTGCCGATCCTGCGGAGGAAGGCGGGCGGCTGAGGTCGCGGTCGCGCGCGACCGCGGCGGACCTCAGTAGCAGAGGACCCGGTCGGCCTCGAAGGTCAGGCGAACGAGCATGTCGGGCGTCGCGAATCCGACCGGGACGTCGCCCACGTCGCCGGCGCCGAGCCCGCGGGCATTCGACGACATGCGAGAGGCGTGGATGCGGGCTCCGCCACCGACGAGCGCGTTGACATGCTCCTCCAGCGAGCCGGTCCCGACGCCGTGCCCGGCGGCCAATGTCGACGGTCGGAGCACGGCGACCGCGTCACCGGCAAAGAAGACATCGACCTCATGGCCGCCGTCGAGCGCGGTGCGCGCGACGAGCAGGCCGAGCGCCACCTTCGTGGGATCGTGCGGACCCACGGTGATGTGGACGAGCAAGCGTGCCATGGCTCCCTCCTGTCAGGCGCCCGCATTGGTGGGACGCAGGGTGTCCTACGATAGCGGGACCATGTCCGATCACACCTCCCCCGGGACATCCGCGGCGGGTCCCTCCCTCGCGACCGCCTATCGAAGCCACACCTGTGGGCTGCTCCGGAGGACCGATGCCGGCAGGCGCGCTCGCCTCGCGGGCTGGGTCCATCGACGCCGCGACCACGGCCAGCTGATCTTCCTGGATCTCCGCGACCGCCACGGGCTTACCCAGGTCGTCGTCGACGCGGCCGATGCGCCGGAGGCCCACGCCATCGCCAGCCGGGCGCGCAACGAGTTCGTGGTCATGGTCGACGGCGTCGTGGCCGAGCGCCTCGAGGGAACCGTCAACTCGAAGCTGGCGACCGGCGAGATCGAGCTGCGGGCCGACGCCGTGACGATCCTGTCGGAGGCGGAGACCCCGCCCTTCTACGTCAACGAGCCCGATGCGCCGGTCGACGAGGCTCTTCGGCTCAAGTACCGCTACCTCGACATCCGACGGGAGCCGATGCTCCAGCGGCTGCTCCTCCGGTCACGGCTCGTCGACGCCATCCGGCGGGTCCACCACGACCACGGCTTCGTCGAGGTCGAGACGCCGATGCTCATCAAGAGCACGCCGGAGGGAGCCCGCGACTTCATCGTCCCGTCGCGACTGCAGCCGGGCGGCGTCTACGCGCTCCCGCAGAGCCCTCAGCAGCTCAAGCAGCTCTTGATGGTCGCCGGCGTCGATCGCTACTTCCAGATCGCCCGCTGCTTCCGCGACGAGGACCTGCGGGGCGACCGCCAGCCCGAGTTCACCCAGCTCGACCTCGAGATGAGCTTCGTCGACGAGGACGGGGTGATGGGCTTCGTCGAGGCGATGACGATCGAAGTCAGCCGGATGGTCGTGCCGGAGCGGCCGCTCCAGCAGGCACCGTTCCCGCGGTTCACCTATGACGAGGTCATGGAGCGGTTCGGCTCCGACAAGCCGGATCTCAGGTTCGGCATGGAGCTCGTCGACCTGGCCCCTGAGCTCGTCGACGCGGATGGCCGCCCAGCGAGTGGCTTCGGCGTCTTCGACGGGGCCCTGGAAGGTGGCGGCCGGGTCAAGGCCATCGTGGCGCCCGGGATGGCCGGGGCGACGCGCCGGGAGATCGACGAGCTCGTCGAGACGGCCAAGCGGTTCGGGGCCAGGGGCCTGGTCCACGTGGCCGTCGACGCCGACGGCATCCGGTCACCCATCGGAAAGTTCGTCGGCGATGAGCGGCTCGAGCGGATCGCCGCCCGGGCGGGCGCCACGCCGGGCGACCTCGTCCTCGTCGTGGCGGACCGCGCCGATGTCGTGGCGGACGTCCTGGGGCGCCTTCGGGCAGCCCTGGGGGAGCGCCTGGGGCTGGCGGATCCGGACGTCCTCTCGTACTGCTGGGTCCACCGCTTCCCGATGTACCAGTGGGACGAGGAGAACGGCCGCTGGGACGCCACCCACAACCCGTTCAGCGGCGTCGTGCCAGAGGACGAGGCGCTCCTGGTGACCGCGTCCGGCGACCCGTCGCGGCCTTCGCCCGACGATCCCGCCGGTCGGGCTCGGGCGATGCAGTACGACCTCGTCCTCAATGGCTGGGAGCTCGGCGGAGGCTCGGTCCGCATCTGGCGACGGGACCTCCTTGAGCGGAGCTTCGCCCTCCAGGGTCACACGCTCGAGGGGATGCGCGGCAAGTTCGGCGCCCTCCTCGACGCCTTCGAGTACGGGCCACCGCCGCACGGCGGGATCGCCCTCGGCGTCGACCGGTGGGCGGCGCTCTTCGGCTACCAGACGAACATCCGCGAGGTCATGGCCTTCCCCAAGACCCAGTCGGGGAGCGACCTGATGCTCGAGGCCCCGTCCGAGCCGGATCCGGCCCAGTACGCGGAGCTGGGGCTCCGCTACGTGGGCATCCCCAGGCCCGAGCGGGCGTAGGCGCCCGAGCCCCCCGGCCGACGGGCGCGGAGGCTGACCGACCGTGCTGGGCAGCCTGACGGGACGGCCTCGCCTGGCCGCCCTGCTGGGGGCGATGTGCATCGCCTTCTCGGGGATCTTCTACGTGGCGGCCGACGTCTCGCCCTCGACCGCGACCGTCTTCCGTTGCCTCTTCGGGCTGCCCATCCTCGTCCTCGTGGGCCTGCAGGAGCGTGGGCGGTACGGTCCGCTGCCGCGCCGCACGGCCGGCCTCGCGATGGTGGCCGGGGTCTTCTTCGCCGGTGACCTGCTCTTCTGGCACCACGCCATCGAGGCGGTCGGGGCCGGCCTGGCGACCGTCCTGGCGAACACCCAGGTCCTCGTGGTCGGCTTCGTCGCCTGGGTGCTCTTCGGGGAGCGGCCGTCACGCTCGGTGCTGCTCGCCATCCCGGTGATCCTGATCGGCGTCGTCCTCATCTCCGGGGTCATCGGGGCGGGCGCGTTCGGGGCCGATCCGGCCCTGGGGGTCGTCCTGGGGCTGCTGACGGCGCTCTGCTACTCCGGCTACCTCCTGGTCATCCGCCGGGGCAGTCGTGATCTGCGCCGGCCGGCCGGTCCGGTCGCGATCGCGACCGCGTCGACGGCGGCCGTCGCGACGGTCATCGGCCTGGTGATGGGCGACCTCGATCTGACCCCGCCGCCCGAGAGCCTCGCCTGGCTGGCGATGCTCGGGGTGACCTCGCAGTCGGCCGGCTACCTGCTGATCTCGCTGTCGCTGCCCCGCCTGCCCGCGATCGTGACCTCGATCATCCTGCTCTCCCAGCCGGTCACCACGGTCATCCTGGCGGTGATCCTGCTGGGCGAGCGGCCCTCGATCTGGCAGCTGCTGGGCGTCGCGCTCGTCATCGGCGGGATCGCGGCCGCCACCGTGCCGCTCGGGCGGGCGCGGCGGCTCGTTGGCCGGGCGGCCACCGGCTCGTAGACGGCACGCGGGCGTGCCGGGCCGGTGCCCGTCGCCCTAGCGCTGGCCGCCGAGCTGTCGGAGCATCGCCACCGTCGCCTCGACGACCCGGCGCTGCTGCTCCTCGCGGCTGATCTCGGCCGGCGGGTCCCCCAGCTGACCCGTGTACCAGCCGCAGCCCTCGTGGTTGCCCCCCTCGATCGGCACGAAGGTCGTGCTCGCCGGGAGCTGTCCCCGCGTCTCGTCCGAGGTGATCCGCTCGAGGCCGCCGTCCAGCGTCCCGTAGATGGAGGTCGCGATCATCGGCTGGCCCGAGAGGTCGCCGTTGGGGTAGCTGCCGCAGAAGGCGATACTGGCGTAGGCACCCGGCTGCTCGGCCGCGTGCTGGCCCGCCATCGCCCCGCCAAGGGAGTGGCCCCAGAGGGCCCAGGTGCGGATCCGCGGCTCGGCCGTCCGGACGCTCTCGGCGGCGCCGGGCGAGAGGAAGGCGAGGTTGAGCGGCAGCCGGACGACGTAGGCCGCGAAGCCCTGCTCGGCGATCGCGCGGGCCGTCGGCGCGTACGCCTCAGCGGTGACCTTGGCCCCTGGGTAGAGCACGATCCCCACGGTGGCGTCGACGCCGGTCGGCTCGTACGCCAGCCAGCTCCCGGCGTCCTCGAAGGCGACGGCCGGGGTCGAGGCCAGGGCGGCCTCTGCCTCGGGCAGGGTGGCCTGGGGCCAGACGAGCCAGGCGGCGGCCCCGACGAACGCGACCAGGGCGATGCCCAGGACGGCCAGGACGATGCGGCGAGCGGTCACGACTCCGTGTCGTCGGCCGGGTATGGGACGACCGGCGGAGCGAGCGGCCCGCTCTCGGGCTCATCGGCGATGGCGGCGCCCCACTCGTGGACGTGGTCGCTCTGCGGCTCGGGCGGCCCGTCGTAGGGCGGCAGCTGGTCGCGCGGCGTCTCGCCGTCGATGACGGTCCCCGGGTCGCCCAGCTCGAGCGCGTCGATCATCACGTCCGCTCCGGCCAGGTCGGCGATGAGGTCGTCCGGCATCCGGTCGGCTCCGAGCGTCGCGAGGGCCTCGACCGTGCCGGTCGGGATGATGACCGGCCAGCCGGCCTCGCCCCGGTACGCGGGCCGGATCACCCGGTCGGGCCGCGCCCCGTGGGCCTCCAGGAGCGATGTCACGGTCTCCGGGCCCACCCAGGCCATCCGGGCGGGCCAGATCAGGGCTGCGGTGGTCTCGCCGACGAGGTCCTGGGCGATCCGGATGCCCCGCACGACCTGGCCCACGGGACCGGCCTCCGCCGGCGCCGGCTGGGCGAGCGTGACCGGGCTGCCGGCCAGGGCCGCGGCGACCGCACCGTCGGGATCGGCGACCACGACGACGACCGGGGTCGCCCCGCCGGACCATGCGGCGTCGGCCTCGCGACGGGCCCGGGCAAGGCCCCCCGCATCGGTCAGCGCGGACTCGGGGGAGGCGGCGAGGATGACAGCGGCGACGGTCATGGCCGGAGTGTACCCGGCGCATCCGTGGGACAATGCCGCGCCGTGTCCACCTCGATCTCACCTTCCGCCGCCCAGCCCGCCGTGACCCGCGATGACGTCCGGGACGTGGCGATCGTCGCCCACGTCGACCACGGCAAGACGACGCTCGTGGACGCGATGCTCCATCAGTCGGGCACCTTCCGCGCCAACCAGGCCGTGGCCGAGCGGGTCCTCGACTCGATGGATCTCGAGCGCGAGAAGGGGATCACCATCCTTGCCAAGCAGACGACCATCGAGCACGGCCAGATCCGCCTGAACATCGTCGACACGCCCGGGCACGCCGACTTCGGCGGCGAGGTCGAGCGATCGCTGCTCCTGGTCGACTCGATCCTGCTCCTCGTGGACGCGGCCGAGGGGCCGCTGCCGCAGACGCGGTACGTGCTCCGGAAGGCCCTCGACCATCGGCTGCCGGTCGTCGTGGCGATCAACAAGATCGACCGCTCGGACGCACGCCCGGCCGAGGTCCTCGACGAGATCTACGAGCTCTTCTTCGACCTCGGGGCAGACGAGGCACAGATCGACTTCCCGGTCGTCTACACGAACGCCCGAGCCGGCAGCGCGACGCGCGACCTGGCCGTGCCCGGCACCGACCTCCGGCCGCTCCTGGACCTCCTCGTCGAGGTGACGCCGCCCCCGGCGTTCGAGCCCGACCACCCGCTCCAGCTCCTGGTCACCAACCTCATGGCCAACGACTACGTCGGTCGGATGGCCGTCGGGCGGATCCGCAACGGGACGATCCGGCTGGGGCAGCGGATCGCGGTCTTCCGCGAGGAGGCCGATGACACCGCGGGCCGGGTCGAGCCCGGACGCATCGTCACGCTCTCCGGGACGGTCACGAACCTCCAGACCGCCCGTGGCATCGAGCGCGTCGACATCGAGGAGGCTGGCCCTGGCGACATCGTCTCGGTGGCCGGGCTGCCCGAGGTCACGATCGGCGACACGCTGACCGACCCGGCGGATCCGCGACCCCTGCCGCGCCTCGACGTCGACGAGCCGACGCTCCGGATGACGTTCGCCGCGAACACGTCGCCGCTCTCGGGCCGGGAAGGGAAGTACGTCACCGGCCGGCAGCTCGGCGACCGCCTTCGTCGCGAGGCCCTGGGCAACGTAAGCATCGAGGTCCACCCGACCGCTACAGGCGACGCCTACGAGGTCCGGGGCCGGGGCGAGCTGCAGCTGGCGATCCTCATCGAGCAGCTCAGACGCGAGGGCTTCGAGCTCCAGGTCAGCCGCCCCGAGGTCATCCTCCACGAGGTGGACGGCGAGACCCAGGAGCCGTACGAGCGGATCACCGTCGACATCCCGCCCGAGTACATCGGCGAGGTCCAGGGCTCGCTGGCGGCCCGGCGAGGCCGCCTCGAGCAGATGTCGACCGACGCCGATGGGCGCGTCCGCCTGGAGTACGTGCTGCCCGTGAGGGGCCTGATCGGCTACCGCGGCCAGCTCCTCACCGAGACCAGGGGCACGGCCCTTCTCCACCAGATCGGCGAGGGCTACGGCCCGTGGGCGGGGGAGGTGACCCATCGGACGAGCGGCGTCCTGGTCGCCGACCGTTCCGGCATCTCGAACGCCTACGCTCTCTACAACCTCCAGGAGCGCTCCGAGCTCCTCATCGACGCCGGGGTCGACGTCTACGAGGGCATGGTCGTTGGCGAGAACAGCCGACCCGGCGACATGGACGTGAATCCGACCAAGGAGAAGAAGCTCACCAACATCCGGACGCATGCCCACGACGAGGCGCTTCGGCTGACCCCGCCGCGACCGCTCACCCTGGAGTCCGCCATCGAGTTCATCGGCGGGGACGAGCTCGTCGAGGTCACGCCCGTCTCGATCCGGCTCCGGAAACGGCTCCTCGCCAAGCACGAGCGGGAGCGCGAGCGCAGCCGCGAGGCCGACCGGACCCGGGAGGCCCGGCCGTAGCCGTCCGGCGGTCGGCGTAGGATTGGGCCCGATGGCCGTCTACCTGGATCACGCCGCGACCACGCCGCTTCGCCCCGAAGCCCTCGAGGCGATGCTGCCCTTCCTGACCGAGCAGTTCGGCAACCCGTCGTCGCCCCACGCCGTTGGGCGCCGGGCCCGGGCGGCGCTCGACGATGCCCGTGCCCGGATCGCCGCCCGGCTGGGCGCCGAGCCGCGGGAGATCGTGCTCACCTCCGGCGGCACCGAGTCGATCAACCTGGCGCTGAAGGGCGCAGCCTGGGCTGGCCGGGCACGCGGCCACCGCATCGTGACGACCGCGGTCGAGCACCACGCCGTCGGTCATGCCCTGGCGCACCTGGAGAAGTTCAGCTTCGAGATCGTGGAAGTCCCCGTCGACCGCTACGGCCGCGTCGATCCGGAGGACGTGGAGCGGGCGCTGACCGACAAGACGATCCTGGTCTCGGTGATGGCGGCCAACAACGAGGTCGGCACCATCCAGCCGATCGCCGAGGTGGCCCGCGTCGTTCGCTCCCGGAAGGGCATCCTCTTCCATGTCGATGCCGTCCAGGCGGCGCCGTACCTGCCCATCGACGTGGCCACGCTCGATGCCGACCTGCTGAGCATCTCGGCCCACAAGTTCGAGGGCCCCAAGGGCATCGGGGCGCTCTTCCTGCGCCGTGGGATCCACATCCTCCCGCAGCTGCACGGTGGCAGCCAGGAGCGCTACCGGCGGGCCGGGACCGAGGACGTGGCCGGAGCCGTGGGGATGGCCGTCGCCCTGGACCTGGCGGTCCGCGACCAGGTGGCGACGATCGCCCGCATGGCACGGCTCCGGGACCGGCTGCGCGACGCGGTCCTGGGGGTCGCCGGGGTCGAGCTGACGGGCCATCCGCGCGACCGCCTGCCGGGCAACCTGTCCGTCATCGCACGCGACGCTGACGGTGGAGCGGTGACCGTCGCCCTCGACCTCGCCGGCATCGCGATGTCCACCGGGTCGGCCTGCACCACCGGCTCCACCGAGCCGAGCCACGTGCTGACGGCGATGGGGTATCCAGTGGACGAGGCAGCCGGGGCGCTGCGCTTCTCGCTGGGACGGACGACGACGGACGCGGACATCGCCGCCGCGATCGAGGTGGTGCCGGCGACGATCGCCCGCATCCGTGCCGGGACGAGCGAGGTCGCGACGGATCCGCTCGGCCAGACGGCGCCGGCCTGACCGTCGTGGGCAGGATCCTCGTGGCCATGTCCGGCGGCGTCGACTCGTCGGTCGCCGCGGCGCTGGTCCGCGACGCCGGGCACGAGGCGATCGGTGTCTGGATGCGCCTCCATGACCGGGCCGACGCGGTTTCGGACGTGAAGAAGAGCTGCTGCTCCCTGGACGCGGCCGACGATGCGCGGCGGGTGGCGGCGACCCTCGACATCCCCTTCTACGTCTTGAACCTGGAGCGGGAGTTCGCGGCCGGGGTCATCGACGCGTTCGTCGGCGCCTACGAGGAGGGCCGGACCCCGAGCCCCTGCGTCGACTGCAACACCTTCGTGAAGTTCGGGGCGCTGCTGGGACGTGCACGGCACCTCTACGACTGCGAGGCCGTCGCCACGGGTCACTACGCTCGTCGGATCGAGGCTGGCGACGGCACGGTCCGCCTGGCCCGGGCCCGCGACGAGGCGAAGGACCAGACCTACTTCCTCTACGGGTTGCGTCAGGACCAGCTGCGCGACGCGCGGTTCCCCCTCGGCGAGCTCACCAAGACGCAGGTCCGGGCCATCGCCCGGGACCTGGGTCTGCCGACGGCCGAGGCACCGGAGAGCCAGGAGCTGTGCTTCGTCCCGGGAGGTGACGTCCGAGCCGAGGTCCGTGCGCGCGGCGGCCGGACCGGTCC
>DATHYZ010000002.1:0-23829 GCA_035458865.1 Candidatus Limnocylindrales bacterium | reverse complement strand
GCTGCGCTGGCCCGCGAGCTGGTGGCGATCGTGGGCGATCAGCCGATCGCGCCGGCGTGTCCCGGCTGCGAGTGATCAGGACGGCTCGTCGGTCGCTGCATCCCCGCCCCGCCCTCGGCGGGTGACCCGACGCCCGGCGCGGGCCGCCGCCGCGCGGGTGGCCGAGCCGGCGCTTCGGGTGCCATCGAGGACCCGTCGCCCGGTGGCCCGGACAGCCCGGCCGCCGGCAGTCGCACCGGCCCTGACACCGGCCTCGCCGGCCCGGGCGACCACGCGCCCCCCGGCGCGCCCCGCGCGCCCCGCGGCCATCGCGCCGAGGACCAGCAGGCGTCGGCCCAGGCGGGCTCCGCGGCGACCCAGCCACAGGGCCACGAGTCCCAGGGTCCGGGTGTCCTCGTCGAGGTCGCCGCTCCCGAGACCGGCGGCCGCCAGCTGTCGCTGGCGGGTCGGCTCGTCGAGTGCGCGGAGCGCGGTCCGCAGGGCCAGGATCACGATCGCGATGTCGTCGACCTGGCCGACGACCGGGATGACGCCCGGGACGAGGTCGACCGGGGAGACGAGGTAGGCGGCCGCTCCGAGCAGGGCCGCCCGGCGCGTCCGGGAGAGGCGTGGCTCACCGGCCAGGCCCCAGGCCAGGCGGGCGTAGCGGGGGAGCCGCTTCAGGAGGGTCGTGAACCGCTGGGTCGGGAAGGCATCGTCGCCGTGACCCGGCTCGATGGGTGGTGCATCCGCCATGATCCCGCCTCAGCCCTGTCGGCGGCCCCCGCGAGCCGGGGCCGGGCGACCGTGGCGGTGGCGCCGCTTCCGGGCGGTCGCCTCGCCCACCGCTCGCCCGCTGGAGCCGCCGGACGCGGCGCCTGGCACGCGGATCGGGCGTGGCTCCACGTTCCGGTCAGGCACGAACCCCTCCTCGACGGTCCAGGGGATCGCGGTCCGGAGGAGCCGCTGGACGGCCCGGAGGAGATCGGCCTCGTCGATGCAGACGAGGCTGATGGCGTCGCCATCCGCTCCCGCCCTGGCGGTCCGGCCGATGCGGTGGATGTAGTCCTCCGGATCGAACGGCAGCTCGAAGTTGATGACGTGGGGGAGATCCTCGATGTCGAGGCCGCGGGCCGCGACATCGGTGGCGACGAGGATCCGCGCCTCTCCCGACTTGAACATGTCGAGGGCCCGGCTCCGCTCCGCCTGGCTCCGGTCCCCGTGGATCGCGGTCGCCTCCACGCCCCGACGGTCCAACCAGGTGGCGAGCCTGGCGGCCGCGAGCTTGGTCCGGGTGAAGACGAGCGCCTGGCGCAGGTCGTGGGTCCGGATCAGGTGCAGGAGCAGCTCCTCCTTGCGGTCCCGATCGACCGGGTAGACGAGCTGGCGGACGCGCTCGGCCGTCGCGTAGGCCGGGGCCACCGAGACCCGCTCCGGGGAGTCCAGCAGCTGGTTCGCCAGGCCCCGCACGTCGTCGGAGAAGGTCGCTGAGAACAGGAGGTTCTGACGCTTGGCGGGAACGGCATCGAGGATCCGCCGGATGTCGGGCAGGAAGCCCATGTCCAGCATCCTGTCGGCCTCGTCGAGGACGAGGATCTGGACCTGGCCCAGGTTGACCGTGCGGCTGCCCATGTGGTCCAGGAGCCGACCCGGCGTGGCCACGACGATCTCGACGCCGCCGAGCAGCGCCTTGGCCTGCGGCTCGATCGGGACGCCGCCGTAGACCACGGTCGATCGAAGCGCGACATGGCGCCCGTAGGCGGCGGCCATCTCCTGGACCTGGACCGCCAGCTCGCGGGTCGGCGTCACGATGAGGGCCCGGACCGGGTGGCGGGCCGGCGAGAAGCTCGTGTTGGCGTTGGCGCGCAGCCGCTCGAGGATGGGCAGCACGAAGGCGGCAGTCTTGCCGGTCCCGGTCTGGGCCGTCGCCAGGACGTCCCGGCCCGCGAGGACCAGAGGGATCGCCTGCAGCTGGATGGGGGTGGGCTCGGTGTAGCCCTCGTCGGCTACCGCCCGGAGGATCTCGGCGGATAGGCCGAGCTCGTCGAAGGTGGCGGGTATCGTTCGGCTCCTGCTATGACGGCTGAAGCATAGCCGACCCGGGCGCGGACCCTCGGGGATCGCCACGTCCGCTTCGTGGTGCGTCCGTGCGCCGGGTACCTCCGGCCATCGTCGCCGGTACGACCCGGGTGTGGTCGCGGGCCCTCGAGCCGTGCACCATCGTTCCACGCAGGGAGCATCGTCATGCCGATCCCCACCGAGATGTACACGTCCGACGGGGTCGTCACGGGCCTCCTCGAGGGCTCTGATCGCCTGGTCGATCTGGTCGAGGCCCCCGACGACCTCCGGCTGGTCTCGGGGCGGATGACCTTCGTCGACGGCTCGTCCGTGGACCTCCCGACCTCCGATCTGCCGATCGACGACGTGCTCCTGGCAGTCCCGGATGCCGCCGTGGTCCCGGTCCACGCGACCTGGCACGACGTCCGGCTGGTCCTCGGTCCGTGGGTCGTCGAAGCCAGGTTGCCGACCCAGCCGGGCTTCGACCCCGGGCGCGCCCTCGCCCGACCGGGCGGGACCTTCCTCCTGATCAGCGAGGTTCGCCTTGCGCATCGCGACGAGCCGACCAGGGTCCTGGCCGCCCATGAGCATCTCCTGGTCAACCGGTACGCGGTCGAGGCCGCGACGGCGGGGATGATGCTGGGCTACTTCTTCCCGGGGGCGAGCCTCGAGGTCAGCGAGCCGGCGACGGTCGGGAGCCCGGTCGGGACCTGACGGCCTCGCTTCGGGCCGACCGGCTCGGGGCACCGGGGAGGTAGCATCGGGCGATGCCGAACCGGAGCACGCCCGCGCTCAAGGTCCTCGAGGCGTCGGGGGTGCCGGCCACGGTGCACGAGTACGAGCTCCCCGACCGCCCAGCGGACGGGCGGCACGCCTACGGGCGAGAGGCAGCCGCGGCGCTCGGGATCGACGAGGACCGGATCTTCAAGACGCTCGTCGTCCGGGTCGACGATCAGCTCGTCCTGGCGGTGGTGCCGGTCGACGGCGAGGTCGACCTGAAGGCGCTGGCCGGTGTCGTCGGGGCGCGCCGGGCCGTGCTCGCGGATGCCGCCGAGGCGGAGCGAGCCACGGGATACGTCGTCGGCGGCATCTCTCCGATCGGCGGCCGCCGGCGCCTCCCGACCGTGGTCGACGTCCGGGCGATGGAACTCGACTCGATGCTGGTCTCGGCCGGTCGTCGCGGCCTCCAGGTCGAGCTGGCGCCCGGATCGCTCGTGGCGCTCACTGCCGCGGTCGTCGCTGGCATCTCGCGGCGCTGAGGAGCGGTCTCCTGGCGAGACGAGCGCCGGGCGGCCGGGCGGTATCGGGCCGGTGCCGGCTCAGGCGACGGCCACGTGCGCCACGACGCCCAGCGCGAGCAGGACGGCCAGGATCGTCATGAGGATGGCCGGGAGGCCATCCGTGACGATCTCGGTCCGTGGGCTCCAGGTCCGGGTGATCATGGGTCGGTCCTCCCGCGCGGCCCGGGTCCATCCGGGCGGGGTGCCGGTCCGTTCCGGCAGGCCCATCGTCGCCCGCGGAGGGCGCGGGTCGAATGGGCGGGTGACGACGGGCGGCCCGACGAACGACGTAGGGCCCAGCACGACGGACGTGGACCCCGTGCCCGCCGGGGCACCTCGGGAGCCAGGGTGACGGCCCGAGCCGTCAGGGGGCGGTCAGGACCTCGGGGCCGGACGGGGTGACGGCGACCGTGTCCTCGAAGTGGCAGGCCAGGGAGCCGTCCCGCGTCACGATCGTCCAGCCGTCCTCGAGGATCCCGACCGAGGGGTCGCCCAGCGTCAGCATCGGCTCGATGGCCAGGGTATGCCCGGGCTCCAGGCGCATCCCGGCCGATCGTGTCCGGTAGTTCGGGACGTCCGGCGGTTCGTGCATCGCGGTGCCGATCCCGTGGCCCACGCACTCGCGGACGATGCCGTAGCCGCCGGCGACGGCCACATCCTCCACCGCCCCCGAGATGTCCCGGATGCGGGCTCCCGGCTGAGCGGCCGCGATGCCGGCGTGCAACGCCGCGCGGGTCGTCTCGATCAGGGCGGCGACCTCGGCCGGTGCCTCGCCCACGAAGAAGGTCCGCGCTGCGTCGCCGTGGTAGCCGTCCACGATCGCCCCCGCGTCGATCGACACGAGGGAGCCGGCGGTGAGCGGCGACGTCCGATCGGGCAGCCCGTGGACCACCTCGTGGTCGATCGAGACGCAGATCGAGCCCGGGAACGGCGGGCTGGAGCGGTCGATCCGATAGCCCTTGAACGACGGCACCCCGCCTGACGCCCGGATGTGGCGCTCGGCGATCTCGTCGAGATCGGCTGGGGTGACGCCGGGTCGCAGGGCCGACTCGACCAGGGCGAGCACCTCGGCCACGACCCGACCCGCCCGGCGCATCGTCGCCAGCTCGCGGGCCGACTTGCGGGTCACGAACCTCATCGCGTCACCGGGTCATGGCCGTGCCGCGGCAGGCCGACCCGCTCCCCGGGCCGGGCCACCGCCACTCGCACGTCGGGTGCGAGCTCCTCGGCGTGACGTCGGAACAGATCCGCGGCGCCGGTGCGCCGATCCTTTCCCACGAGTCCCAGGCCCTGAGGCCAGAAGGTGCCCCAGTGGATCGGGATCGCCAGGCGCGGGCGAACCAGGGTGAGCGCCCGAGCCGCCTCGGTCGGGTCGAGATGGCCCGGGCCGCGGGTCAGGCCCCAGCCGCTGACGGGCAGCAGGGCAACGTCGGGATCGGGGATGTCGGCCATCTCGGGGAAGAGGTCGGTGTCGCCGGCGAAGTAGACGCTGTGGCGGTCGCCTTCGAGCAGGAACCCCATGGCCTGGGCGATCGGTCCGGCCGGCGGACGGGCACCGCCGTGCTCCGCCTTCGTGGTCCGGATCGTGATGCCACCGAAGGCGATCGCCTCGCCGGGTGCCATCTCGACGAAGTTGTGCAGGTGGCTCCGCCGCATCAGGGGCTCGGACCCGCGGGGCACGATCAGCGTCGGCCGCCCATCGAGCCGCCGGAGCGACGGGACGTCGAGGTGATCGAGATGGAGGTGCGAGATGAGCACGGCGTCGATGTCCCGGTACGCGTCGGACTCCGGGACCGGGCCCTGGCGGATGAGCGGACCGATCCGATCCCGGAGGGCCGGATCGGTGAGGATCCGGAGTCCGTCGATCTCGACGACCAGCGTCGAGTGGCCCAGGAACCGGACCCGGGGCTCGGCCGACACGGGGGCTAGCTCGAGGGGCTGGGGGAGGGCTCGGGCGACGGCTCGGGCGACGGCTCGGGCGAGTAGTCCGGATCGGAGGCCTGCTCGAAGGCCGCCTCGATCTCGGTGATCGGCTTGAGCCCGGTCACCATCACGGCTCCCCCGGGCCCGACGATCCGCCACGTCGGCGTCGAGCTGATCCCCACGGACCGCCCGGCGGCCGTCTCGGCCTCGACCTCGGCGCGGATGGCCGGGTCGTCGAGGCAGGCCTCGAAGGCGGTGGCCTCGAGGCCCGCGAAGTCGCCCAGGTTCAGGAGGCGCTCGCGCGCGAAGGCGCCCTGGTTCTCGCCCTGCTGCGAGGCGAAGAGGAGGTCGTGGTAGTGCCAGAACCGCCCCTGGTCACCGGCGCAGCGAGCCGCGACCGCGGCGTCGTACGACTCGGCACCCAGGAAGGCGAAGTCCCGGTAGACCACCTGCGCCTGGCCGGAGCCGGCGTACTGGCGGACCACCTCCGGCTCCACCCCCTTGGCCGACAGACCGCAGTACGGGCACTGGAAGTCGGCCCAGATCTCGATCGTGATGGCCGCCCCCGGGTCGCCCTGGGTCCGGCCCTCGGCGAACGGCGGCGTGGAGGTCTCGGGATCGCCGGAGGCGGACGGGTCCGCGGACGCCGCCACGGGTCCGCTCGGCGACGGGGTCGCCGACGCCGCGAAGCCCGGCTCGAGGGAGCCGGTCGCCAGGAGCACGCCGACGGTCAGGGCGATGCCGACCAGGCCGGCGGCCAGGTAGCCCGCGGCACGGCCGGTCCCGCCGGACGTGATCGTGGCGCCGTCGACGGGGTCGGCCTCGGTCGCCTGGACCGTCAGGACGTTGGGAACAGGGTCCGGGGCATCGGCCTGGGACGGGTCGGGAACAGCGGTCGGCTCGTTCGCCGGCGGGCCGTCCGGGGAGTGGGGCGTCTCGGTCATGGTCCCAGTGTCGCACGACGGCCGTCAGGTGTCCCTGCGTGGTGTCGACCGGTCGGATCCGGTCGATGGGGGTCGTCGGTGTAGCATCGCGCCATGAGCCTGCCCGTCCCCCCCGACCACCTGCCGTTCACCGGCGACGCCGAGGCCGATCGCCTCCTCGCCGAGGACCCGATGGCTCTGCTCATCGGCTTCGTCCTGGACCAGCAGGTCCCCCTCCAGAAGGCCTTCAGCGGCCCGGCCGAGCTGCAGCGCAGGATCGGCACCCTGGACGCTGCCTCCATCGCCGGCATGGACCCGGAGGCGCTGGCGACGGCGTTCTCGGAGCGGCCCGCGCTCCACCGCTTCCCCGGCACCATGGCCCAGCGGACCCAGGCGCTGGCGGCCTTCGTGGCCGAGACCTATGACGGCGACGTCAGCCGGGCCTGGACGGAGGCGGCGGACGGCCGCGACCTGGAGCGGCGCCTGCTGGCCCTGCCGGGCATCGGCGAGATGAAGGCCAAGACGCTCATCGCCATCCTCGGGCGCCGGTTCGGGGTCCGACCCCCCGGCTGGGAGGCGGTGGCGCCGACCTACCCGACCCTCGGCGACGTGGACACGCCCGAGGCGCTCGCCGACTACCAGGCCAAGAAGCGCGCCTACAAGGCCAAGCTGAAGGTCGAGGGCGGGGCCTTCCAGCCCTGACGTCGCCGACAGGTCCGCGTCACGGGCTCGTCATGGACCGGCCCTAGGCTCTCCGTTCCAGGACCCATCCGGGCCCACGACCAGTCATGGACCATCCTTCAGGACCCCGACCAGACCGAGGCACAGCCATGTGGTTCCTCTCCTCCGACAAGCAACGCCTGCCCGATCCGGCCGAAGCCCTGCCCGGCCGCCCCGAGCCCATCCCGACCGCCGAGCGTCACCACGTCAACGGCGCGCTGCTGGCCGGGCCGTATCCCGACGGCAGTCGGCAGGCGGTCTTCGGGCTCGGCTGCTTCTGGGGCGCCGAGAAGGACTTCTGGCAGACGCCCGGCGTCCTCGTCACCGTCGTCGGCTACGCCGGCGGCTCGACCCCCAACCCGACCTACCGCGAGGTGTGCACCGGGCGGACCGGCCATGCCGAGGTGGTGAAGGTCGTCCACGACCCGGCCGTCGTGTCCTACGAGCAGCTCCTCAAGGTCTTCTGGGAGCACCACGACCCGACCCAGGGGATGCGCCAGGGCAACGACGTCGGGACCCAGTACCGCTCGGTCATCCACGTCCTCGACGCCGAACAGCGCCGCCTCGCCGAGGCCTCCCGTGAGGCCTACCAGGCTCGCCTGACGGCGGCCGGGTTCGGCCCCATCACGACCGAGATCGCCGACGCCCCGCCCTTCTACGTCGCCGAGGCCGAGCACCAGCAGTACCTCTCGAAGAACCCGGACGGCTACTGCCCGGACCATTCGACCGGCGTGAGCTGCCCGGTCGGGCTCGGCGCGGTCGCGGACGGAGGCTAGGATCCGGACATGCCCTTGACCGGCCCGGACCCCCGGCGCCGGCGATGGACATCAGGGGCCTTCGGAGCGGCGCCGCAGGACGAGTTCGTGGGCGGTGTAGCCTCCCATGGTCGCGACGACCGCGACAGCCGCCGAGAAGAGCACGAGGTCGCTGAGGTGCGCTCCGAGCATGTGGCCGAACAGGAGGCCGCCCGCGACCGCCCCAGCCGTGACCGGTGCGAACCCGAGGGCGCCCGGCTCCATGCCGCGGCCGCGCCACCACCTGCCCCTGCGTCTGTTGACTGCGACCCCAGCCGAGCCTGGACGGAGGCAGCGGACGGCCGCGACCTGGAGCGGCGAGGCTCCGCCCTCGGCCTCCAGCCTGGCCTTGTGGGCCCGCTTCCGACCCTGACGGGGCCGCGGGGCCATGCCTCTCACCCCGACCAGGCCCGACGAGCGCGTCGAACCGGTCGGGGATGGCCGCCGCGAACCCGTGCGCCACAGCTTCGTCGGTGCGGCGGGAGGTCATCCATGCCCGCTCCCTCAGCGAGCACGGTCGGCATCCGTGCCAGACTGTGACCATGGGTCAAGGGCGAACGGACTCTCCGATGGTGCGTAGCGTGGCGGTCATCGGCGCCGCCGGTGCCTGCGGTCGGCAGGTGGTCACCCAGCTGTTGAACCGCAGCCTGCTCGATCCGGACTCGCGGCTGCAGCTCATCGGCCACCGGGGCGGGGCGAGCGCGAACGAGATGCACGGGCTGCGGTCCGATCTGCGCGACGCGTTCGCCGATGACGCCCCAGCCATCGAGCTCGTCGACGACCCGGATGGCATCGACGCCGACCTGGTGGTGATGATCGCCGGGGCGACCGTGCCCACCGATCCCACGGCGAACGTCGATCGGGCGCTGCTGGCCCAGAGCAACCGGCGCCTGTTCGAGACCTACGCCGACGCCTTGGCGGCGCGGGCCGGGGGGCAGCCGCTGGTGATCGTGCAGTCCAACCCGGTCGAGCTCGGCGTGGCAGTGTTCTCCGAGCGGTTGGAGCGTCACCGGGTGGTCGGCGCCGGCGCGTGGTCGGACACCATGCGATTCCGGCGCGAGATCGCCGACTCGCTCGGTGTACGCCGCACCGCCGTGCGGGCGGCGATGATCGGTCAGCACGGCGACCACCTGGTTCCGGTGTGGAGTCGCGTCCAGGTGCACGGCGTCGACGAGGCCGAGCTGGCGGCATGGGTGGCCGGGCAGCGCCGGGGTCGGTCGCTCGCCGAGCTGCCCGCCGAGATCGTCGCCCAGCGTGGCCGCCTGTTGGCGCTGGTCGGCGCCGGGGACGTCGGCGGTGCGTTCGCCGCCGTAGCCGAGCTACCGGCCGACCTGCGGGCGGCGCTCAAGCCATTCCTCGTGCACTACACCGCCGGACACACCACCGAGATCGTGACCGCCCATGCGGTGGTGGATCTCATCGCCCTGGCCATGGCCGGTGACGACATCCAGCGGCCGCTGCAGGTCCGTCTCGACGGGGAGATCGATGGCATCTCCGGGGTGATCGGATTGCCGGTTCTGTTCGGTCCGGCCGGGTGGCAGTGGGTGACCCCGCCGCAGATCGAGCAGGACGAGATGGATGCCCTGCTGGCCTCCCTGCATTCGATCGCCGCCGCGAACGCCTTCGCCCGGGGCGGAACGTAGGGGCAGGCGGGCTATACCGCTCGCCCACCGGCGCAGCGAACCCCTCCGGCTACTGCCCGGACCGGTCGACCGGGGTGAGCTGCCCGGTCGGGCTCGGGGTGCGGGTGACCCAGGTGCTGCGCGTGGGCTCGATCGTCTTCCGGGTGGACGACCTCGCCCGCCAGGTCGAGTTCCGGTCCGCCGCGCTCGGCGACGAGCGCCGCGTGGCCCACGACGACGACTTCGTGCTCCTGCGCCCGAGGGACGGCGTGGGCCCGAACGTGTCGCTCGACCGGGTCCGCCCGACGGTCCAGGTGCCGCCGCGGATCCACCTCCCCGGCTCCCGGCATCCGCGATCGGTTCGATCGGCTCTTGGCAGCCGGGGCTCGCGGTGGTGGGATAAGGATCGGAGCCGATGCGCTGGCTTCGATCGCGCGGGTTCTCACGTGGTGGACGCCGCGGCCCCGGATCCGTGACTTGGCTCGCGCGGCTCCAGGAGAGGGATCATGGAATTCACGATCACCATGTCCGCGGCCGGCTGGCTGCTCCTGGGCGGCGGCGCTCTCGTCATCGGGATCGCCTACCAGCTCATCGGCCAGGTCGTCGCCGAGGTCACGATGCCCTATGAGTGGGTCGTGACCGCCATCGTCGCCTTCCTCGGCGGCCTCGTCGCCGGCCAGTTCGTCACGGCCTGGTTGACCATCGAGCCGGTCTGGGAGGGCCTGGCCCTGTTGCCGGCAGCCATCGGCGGCCTCGTCGCCGGCGGAGTCGCCGCGATCGCCGTCCGCCTGGTCTCGGGCGGGACGCTCGTCGGCAAGCCGCACGCCGTCTGACCGTCCGACTCGGCCCATCTTCGGCCCCGGCGCCCGATGCGGCGTCGGGGCCGACGTCGTTCATGGCGGAGGCGGATCGACGCGAGGTCCCGGTCCGGAAGGGGCCGCTCGGACCCGGGAGGACATGCGCCTCGGCCGGGGCGCACGGGTGCCCCCTGGGCTAGTTTCGGGGCACCGGGACCGCGGCCCCCTCACTCGAACGCGGTGACATGAGCCTCGACATCTTCGACCTCCGGAAGCGCTTCGGCGACGTCCAGGCGCTCGACGGTATCTCGTTCTCCGTGACCCCGGGCGAGGTCTTCGGGTTCCTTGGGGCGAACGGGGCCGGCAAGACCACCACGATGCGGATCGCCCTTGGCTTCCTGCGCCCGGACGAGGGGCGCGTCGTCTGGCGGGATCGGCCGGTCCATGACTGGCACCGCCGGACCTGGGGCTACATGCCCGAGGAGCGGGGGCTGTACCCGCGGATGGAGGTCCTCGAGCAGCTCGTCTTCTACGCGTCGCTCTACGGCGTGAGCAGGAGCCAGGCTCGCCGCGACGCCCTGGACTGGCTCGCCCGGTTCCGGATCCGGGACTACGCGGACCGGCGCGCCGACAGCCTCTCGAAGGGGAACCAGCAGAAGGTCCAGTTCGTCGCCACGATCCTCCACGACCCCGACGTCCTGCTCATGGACGAGCCGTTCGCCGGCCTCGACCCGGTCAACGTCGCCCTGCTCAAGGCGGCCTTCCTCGAGATGCGGGACCGGGGCAAGACCCTGCTCTTCAGCACGCACCAGCTCGACCAGGCCGAGGAGCTCTGCGACTCGGTCGCCATCATCGACCGCGGCCGGCTGATCGCCTCGGGCACGACCCGCGAGGTCAAGCGCTCCACCGGCCACCAGACGGTCCGGCTCGCCACTTCGAGCGACGGCGACCTGGAGTGGCTCCGTGCCCTGCCAGAGGTCCAGGTCACCCGACCCGGGCGGGACTACACGGAGCTCCGGGTCGGCGCCGGCTCCGATCCGCAGGTCGTGCTGCGCGCCGCGCTCGAGCACGGCGACGACGTCTACCGGTTCGAGGTCGCGGACCCGTCCCTTGAGGAGGTCTTCGTCGAGCGGGTCGGCGCGATCGACCGGGCCGAGGAGACCCTGGCGGCGTCCCCCGCCCAGGCCTCAGGTGGACCTGACCGATGAGCGACCTGCCGAACATCGTCAACGTCGCCCGCCGCGAGTTCCTGGCCCGGGTCAGGACGCGAACCTTCCTCTTCGCGACCCTCTTCCTCGTCATCGGCGTCGTCGCCATCGCGCTCGTGCCGGTGATCATCCGCGCCATCGACCGCGGCGAGGAGCCGACCGTCGCCGTCTGGACCGCCGACGACGTCGACCCTGCAGCCGACCCGGTGCTCACGCTCGACGCGCTGCTCAACGCGCCCACGGGCGCCCAGGACCCCGTCACGGCGACCGGTGGTGGCTTCGAGGTCCTGTCCGTCGACGAGGTCGACGCGGCCCGGGCGGGGGTGGACGACGGCGACTACTCCGCGGTGCTCGCCATCGAGCGCGCCGCTGATGGCGAGCTCGCCTTCACGCTGTACACGAATGCCGCCGCGACCGGTCGGATGGCGCAGCTCGTCCGCCAGGCATCGACCGCGATCGCCGTCGCCGATCGGCTCGATCGGCTCGGCCTCGAACCGACCGACCAGGCGGCGCTGTTCGCACCGGCCGAGTACTCGGTCGCCTGGGCCGATCCGGAGCGGACCGATCCGACGACCGACGAGGTGACCCAGGGCACCGACTACATGCTGGGCTATGGGCTGACGATCCTCATCTTCATGATGATCATCCTGTACGGGAACTGGGTCGCCATGAGCGTCGTCGAGGAGAAGTCCTCGCGGGTGATGGAGGTCATCCTCAACGCCGCGACGCCGTTCCAGCTGCTGACCGGCAAGGTGCTCGGCGTCGGCTCGGTCGCCGGGGTCCAGTACCTGGCCATGCTCGGTACGGGTCTCGTGGCGATCCTGCTCCAGGGGCGGCTGGCCGACCTCATCCTGGGTGGCGGCGGGATGGCGGTCGAGCTGCCGGAGGGGCTGACGGTCGGCTTGCTCCTGGTCCTCGTCGTCTACGGGGTCCTGGGCTTCCTGCTCTACGCCGTGCTCTACGCGGCCGCCGGGTCGCTCGTCAGCCGCCAGGAGGACGTCAACCAGGTCGTCACGCCGATGAGCCTCATCTCGGTCGCCGGGTACCTCATCGCCCTCTACACGGGAACGGGGCTCCTCGAGATCGATCCGACCCTCCTCGTCGTCCTGTCGATGGTCCCGTTCCTCAGCCCGTTCCTGATGGTCAGCCGAGCCGGCTCCGGCGACGTCGCCATCTGGGAGTACGCGCTGTCCATCTCGCTGCTCGTCGTGGCGATCACGATCGCGCTCTGGATCGCGGCCCGCATCTACGCCGCCGGCGTCCTGCTCTACGGGCAGCGCCCGAGCGTCCGGATGATCTGGCGCCTGGCCCGCCAGGGCATGTAGTCAGCCCGGGTCGCGCTCCCCGCCGTCGCGCTCGCGGAGGAACCGCTCGATGTCGGCGATGAGATCGTCGCCGGATGGCAGCCTCGACTCGTCGGCCATCGCCTCGAGCCGCTCCACGTACTGGCGCGAGGTCTCGTCGAGGGCGGTCGCGGTGTCGAGGCGCGTCCGAAGCTGTCGGGATGCCTCGGCGAGGTCGCCGAGCGGAAGATCCTCGCCGAGGTGGGCTCCCAGCGACCGGAGCAGCTCGACGGCCGCCGCCGGGTACGGTCCCGAGACGTAGTGGGGGATCTGGGCGAAGTAGCCGACAGCGGGGATCCCCGCCTCCGCGACCGCCATCTCGAGGACGGAGATCGCCGCCGCGGGGACCCGGAGGACCCCGGCCGGTCCGGGCTCCACGCCGGCCCGCAACAGGCCGGGCGCCGAGGTGGTGCCGAGGATCGGCACCGGCCGCGTGTGGGGCACCGCCGCGGGGATGGCACCCAGGCTGACCCACTCCACGACCCCGAGGTCGCGGACCAGCTCCACGACGACCCGCGCCAGCGTCCGCCAGCGGCCGTCCGGCTCATGGCCGGAGAGCAGGAGCAGGTCGCGGCGCTCGAGGCGGGACCGCCGGAGCGTCAGCTCGGGCCAGGTCAGCTCGGCCAGCCGCCCGTCGACGATCTCCAGGGTCGGGCGCCGGGACCGATAGTCATACAGCTCGTCGGGGTCGAAGGTGGCGACGGGCACGTCGTCCTCGGACAGGCTGGCCAGGACCAGCGAGGCGGCCGATCCGGCGTCGACCCAGCCGTCGAAGGCGGCGACCAGGACCGGCTCGCGAAGGTCTCCGGGATCCCTGACGTCGGGACGCAGCATGGCCGAAGGATAGGTCACGTCCGCCGCCCGCGCGCCGGAGGCCCCTGCCGCCCGCGTGCCGGAGGCACCTGCCGCCCGCGCGCCGGAGACCCCTGTCCGCCCGCCCGCCGGAGACCCCTGCCGCCCGCGTGCCGCGCCGTGCCAGGGGACGGGCGAGTGCGTCAGGAGCAACGGTCGCCACCCGACGCCGGACGGTCGCCTAGCATGGCGCCCCGCGGCCCGACGCCGCGCCAGGTGACCGCACGAGCGAGGGGCCCCCATGATCCGGACCTCCCCGTTCCACGAGCGCACCAGCGCGCTCAACGAGACGGGTCTCTGGGAGCACTGGTCGAGCTACCTGTCCGCCACGAAGTACCAGGTCTCCGAGAAGTTCGAGTACTTCGCGATCCGCAACGCGGCCGGGCTGTTCGACTCGTCGCCGCTGTACAAGTACCGGGTGAGCGGCCCGGATGCCGAGGCCTACCTCGCGGCGCTCCTTGCCCGGGACCCTCGGACGGTGGCGCCGGGCCGGGCCCAGTACACGCTCTGGTGCGACGACCGCGGCTTCGTCGTCGAGGACGGCGTCCTCCTTCGCCCGGCGGTCGACGAGTACATCCTCACCACCGCCGAGCCGAACCTGGCCTGGCTCCTGGAAGCCCGGGGCCGCCGTGACGTCCGCATCGACGAGGTCTCCGAGGACTGGGCCGTGCTCGCGGTCCAGGGCCCCCGGTCCCGCGAGATCCTGGCCCCGATCGCCCGGGGGATCGAGTCGCTGGCCTACTTCGGCCTGGCGTCCGTCGAGATCGCCGGCCGGCCGGCCATGGTCTCGCGGACCGGCTTCACGGGCGACCTCGGCTATGAGCTGTGGGTCCGCCCGGACGACGCGCTGGCGGCCTGGGACGCGGTCTGGGAGGGCAGCCGCGGTCGCGGCGTGGTGCCGTTCGGCCTGACGGCGCTCTCGATGGCCCGGATCGAAGCCGGCCTGCTGCTGCTCGACGTCGATTTCCACAATGCCCGCTTCGCCTGGACGGACGCCGACCGGTCCACGCCGACCGAGCTCGGCCTTGGCTGGATGGTCCGCGGGGCGGAGGCCACCGACCGGGCCTTCATCGGACGCGAGGCCATCCGCCGAGAGCTCGCCGGGGGCACCTCGCGCTGGCGCCTGACCGGCCTCGTGGTCGACTGGCGCGAGTACGACCGGGTCCACGAGGAGGCCGGGCTGGTGCCGCCCAAGGACCACACTCCGATCCACGAGGAGTACTACGTCTACGACGACGACCTCTCCCAGGTCGGCTTCGCCACGAGCCTCATGTACTCGCCGATGCTCCAGCGTCACATCGCCCTGGCCCGGGTCCCCCTGGACCGCGAGCCGGGCGACCGGGTGAAGCTCGAGCTGGCCGTGAGCCACCGCTACGTCTACGTGGACGCTGCCGTGTCCAAGCTCCCCCTCTTCGATCCCGCCCGAAGGACGGCCTGACATGCCGAAGACCGCCAAGCCTCCGAAGTCCCCGAAGCCCCCCAAGTCGTCGAAGGTTCCCAAGGCCGACAAGGCGGCCCGGTCCGGCGCCCCGGACCCTGTCGCGACCGCGACGGTCGGCGGACCGGGACGGCCGGCCGGCGCCGACTACGACGTGATCGTCGTCGGCGGTGGCCACAACGGTCTGGTCAACGCCGCCTATCTCGCCAAGGCTGGCCTCAAGGTGCTCGTCCTCGAGCGCCGGCACCTCGTGGGCGGGGCGGCGATCACCGAGGAGCTCCGGCCCGGCTACTGGTTCACGACGTTCTCGTACGCCCTGAGCCTGCTCCGCCCCGACATCGTCCAGGACCTGGACCTCGTCCGGCACGGCTTCATGCCGATCCTGATGCCGACGACCTTCTGCCCGATGGAGAACGGCGACTACCTCCTCCTCGGCCAGGACCGGGGCGAGAACCTCAAGGAGATCGCCCGCCACTCGCCGCACGACGCGGACGCCTACGAGGCCTTCGACCATGACATCGGCAAGGTCCTCCAGGCCCTCAAGCCCCTGATGGACGCCCCGCCGCCCGACCTGTTCAGCGACGACCCGGAGGAGCTCCTGGCCCTCGCCGGGCTCGTCGGGCGCTTCCGCCGGCTCGACCGGAAGGTCTTCACCGACGCGATCCGGCTCCTGACCGGATCGACGGCCGACTTCCTCGACGACTACTTCGAGTCCGAGATCCTGAAGGGCTACATCGCCTCGTCGTCGATCATCGGGACGAAGGTCGGGCCGTACTCGCAGGGTTCCGGGCTCGTCCTCCTCTATCACCTCCTGGGCGAGCACGACGGGATCATGGGCGCCTGGTCGTTCCACAAGGGCGGCAATGGCGGCTTCACCCAGGTCCTCTCACGGGCGGCCCAGGCGTTCGGGGCGGAGATCCGGCTCGAGGCTCCCGTGGAGGCCGTCATCACCCGGAACGGCCGGGCCGAGGGCGTCGCGCTATCGGACGGGACCGAGTTCCGGGCCCCGGTCGTCGTCTCGTCGCTGGACCCGCGGCGGACCTTCCTCCAGCTCGTCGACCCCGGGGAGCTGCCCGGCGACCTGGTCGAGAACATCCGTCGCTTCCGCTTCCAGGGCACCAGCTCGAAGGTGAACTTCGCCCTCGACGGCGTCCCGCGCTATCCGGCCCTCGGCGATCGCACCGACCAGTACCGGGGCTTCACGAACATCGGGCCGTCGATGGAGTACCTCGAGCGCGCCTTCGATGAGGGCAAGTACGGTTGGTACTCGAGCCGGCCCTACCTCGACTGCGCGGTGCAGTCGATGGTCGATCCCGACATGGCGCCGCCCGGCAAGGCGGTCATGTCGTGCTTCACCCACTACACGCCGTACCAGCTGCGCGAGAGCGACTGGGACACCGAGCGGGAGAACCTCGGCGACACCGTCCAGAGGACCCTCGAGTCGTTCTTCCCGGGCTTCTCCGACCTGGTGCTCCAGCGCGAGGTCGTGACGCCGCTCGACATCGAGCGGACCGTCGGCCTGTCGGAGGGCAACATCTTCGCCGGCGAGTTCCTCGCCCCGCAGATGTACTTCTTCCGCCCTGCTGCGGGTTGGTCGCAGTACCGGACGCCGATCGACGGCTACTACCAGTGCGGCTCGGGCACGCACCCGGGCGGCTGCGTCACCGGCGGCCCCGGCAAGCTCGCGGCCCAGCGGATCCTCCGCGACCGGGAGCGAGCGACCGGGTAGGGACGCCACCGGACCCTCGTGGGACGTCGGACGCCGGCGGAGGCTGGTGGAGGCCGGTCCCGCCGTCGGTCAGCGGGGCTCCGGGGCGTCGGTCGGGCGTGGCCAGGCCGGCGCGCGCGGTGCCAGCACCGTCCGATCGCCCCAGTCGTCCCGGATCGGGGTGAACGCTTCGATCAGCACGGCTCCCCCGGGACCGGCGACGGCGACGTGGGGCCGGCCTCCCAGGATCCGCCAGGTGCCCCCCGGGCCGAAGGTGCGGCTCGTGCCGTCCAGGGTGATGGTGATCGAGCCGGTGATGCAGATGCCGATCTGCTCGTGGTGGTGACGGTGCTCGGGGACGATCCCTCCCGGGTCGAGCTCGATCACCGCCAGGGTGATGCGCTCACCTTCGATCCGGCGGCCCCGGACGGAGCCTGGCTGAAGGTCGAGCGGCGGGATGTCGGCAAGGTCGATGAGATCGTCCATGGCGGCTCCTGGTCGGTCGGGCGGGCGTGTCCGTCGCGTCGTGGAGCAGCATGACACGCTCCCGCTGGCCACCGGTGCCGAGGGCCGCGAGTCGCGACCCGGTGTAGCCCTGCTGCCGGGACGGACCGGTACCAACGGCCGACGGCCCCACGGCACCATCCAGCGTACGGTGGCTTCGGAGATGACCGAGCGACCGGAGTTCCTGCGCGGTGGTCCAGCCATGAGTCGTTCCCTGCCGGACGAGTCGGCAGCGGCCCTGGCCGTTCGATGGCGCCTCCAGCGGAGCCTCCGGGCACTCGGCCTCGGGGCGTCGGCCATCGGCGTCGGCCTCGTCCTCCTCGCCGCGACCATGTCCGCTGTACCCGGGTTCCCGATCGCCGTGATGGCCGTCGGGTTGCTTGCCGTCGGGACCGGGGTCGCGATGATCGTCACCGTCCCGCGGTGGTTCGACTGGATCGCCGCCCCCATCCGGTCGATCGACGAGGAGCGCCGCCATATGGTCGAGCTCTTCGAGCGGGCTCGCCTCGACGCGCTCCGTGACTCGCTGACCGGGCTGGGCAACCAGCGTGCCTTCGAGCAGGAGCTCGCCGTTCGGACGGACCTCGACCGCCGGACGGACGGGTCGGTCGCGCTCGTCCTGATCGACCTGGACGACCTCAAGTCCGTCAACGACAGCCAGGGTCACCCGGCCGGTGACCGGCTGCTGTCGACGATGGGGCGGCTCATCGACGGGTCGATCCGCCGGGGCGAGATGGCCTTCCGGGTCGGCGGTGACGAGTTCGCGATCCTCCTGCCCGGCGTCGATCAGGAAGCGGCGCACGCCACCGCCCGGAGGCTGCTCGCCGCGGCGCTGGAGGGACGGACGGCCGACCTGACGTTCCCATCGTTCTCGTTCTCGGCGGGCGTGGCGTCCTTCCCGGACCCCAGTGGCGACGGCGCTCAGCTCAGGCTCCACGCGGACGCGGCGCTGTACTCGGCCAAGCGCCACGGGAGGACCGCTGTCGAGTCCTTCGACCCGGCGCTCCATGCCGTGACCGGAGACGACCGCTCCCTCCTGCAGCTGACGTCGGCCGTCGCCGAGGTCGTCGCGAGCCATGCCATGCGCCCGGTCTACCAGGCGATCTTCGACGTGGCCTCCGGTCGGCCGATCGCCTACGAGGGACTCGTTCGACCCGATCCCTCGACCGGGTTCACCGACGCGTCGGCCATGTTCACGGCTGCCGAGGCCGTCGGCCGGACGGTCGAGCTCGATCTCGCCGCGATCGAGGTCGTCGCGGCAGGGGCCGGCACGGTCCCGGCGGACAGCCACCTGGCGATCAACGTGTCGCCGCGGACCATCGAGGCGCCCGACTTCTCGCCGATGGACGTCATCGCGATCCTCGCCCGCCACGGTCTCGCCTCCGGACAGGTGGTCATCGAGATCACGGAGCGCGAGCCGGTGAGCGACATCGCGAAGCTCCAGCGCAACCTGGAGGCCTGCCAGGCCGTCGGGTTCCGGACGGCGATCGACGACGTCGGTGCCGGCAATGCCGGGCTTGGCCTCCTCAGCCAGATCCGCTTCGACATCGTCAAGATCGACCTCTCGCTCGTCCAGCGGGGCCTCCTTGGGGAGGTCGGCGAGAGCGTCCTGCGGGCGCTCCGAGGACTGGCCGATCGGTGGGGTGCGACGGTCGTCGCCGAGGGCGTGGAGACCCCCCGGCACCTCGAGGTGGTCCGGGCGCTCGGGCTGCACGCCGCCCAGGGCTACCTGCTCGCTCGCCCGGCCGAGGCCATGGCGGCGGAGCCGATGAACATCGACGCGATCATCGAGCGCTGGCAGTACGCGCAGCGGCTGGAGGCGATGATGCGCGACGAGGCCGACCCCGACGCCGCCTAGGCGATCCACCCGACGTCCCGATCGCGTCGCCCGGGCGGGCGGACCATCGAGCGGGAGATCGGCCCGGGAATCGCATCGGCCGGCCCGAAGGCCGGCCGATGGAACGCGGCGAGGCGTGTCGCTCAGCTGCAGCCGCTCGTGGCGCCGCAGTTGAGGCACTTGTAGCAGCTGCCGTTGCGGACCATGATCGAGCCGCACTCCGGACACGACGGGGCGTCCGCCTGCTGCTGGAAGCTCACCTTGGAGCCGCCCAGGTTCAGCGTGACTGCGCCCGCCCCGTTCGCCGGGCCGTGGCCGTTGGTCGCCTTGGCGTGGCCGTTGGAGGCGATGACGGTCAGCTCGCCGGAGCTGCCGTCGCGTGGGGCCGGGGTCTCGGCCGGTGCGGACTCGGCCTTCGGTGCCTCCGGCGCGGTCGGCTCCGGCGGGGCCATCGCCTCGTCGATGCCGATCGGCCCTTCCTCGGCCTCGGGCGTCACCACGACGGCCGGCAGGGCGAACCCGCTCGGAGCCTCGGCGACGATCGAGGACCGGTCGATGAGGCCCAGGCTGGCCTTCTCGTCCGCCGGCAGGAAGCGCGAGCCGAGCCAGCGGAAGATGTAGTCCACGATCGACTTGGCGATCGGGATCTCCTGGTTGCCGGTGAAGCCCGATGGCTCGAAACGGACGTGGGCGAACTTGTTGACCAGGTCGCGCAGCGGCACGCCGTACTGCAGGGCCAGGCTGACCGAGGTCGCGAAGGTGTCCATGAGGCCGGACACCGTCGAGCCCTCCTTGGCCATCTTCAGGAAGATCTCGCCGGGCTGGCCGTCCGGATAGAGACCGACCGTGATGTAGCCCTCGTGCCCGGCGATCTCGAACTTGTGGGTCACCGCCGTTCGCTCGGCCGGGAGGCGCCGTCGGTGCGGCTTCGACGCCTCCACCAGGGCCGTCTCCAGGCGGGCCTTCAACTCGGCGACGGTCTGGGAGTCGGCACCCTCGTCCTTCTTCTTGCCCGTCGAGAGCGGCTGGCTCTTCTTGGATCCGTCGCGGTAGATGGCGATGGCCTTGAGGCCCAGGCGCCAGCCCTCGAGGTAGACCTGCTCGATGTCCTCGGCGGTGGCCGCCTCGGGCATGTTGACGGTCTTGCTGATGGCCCCCGAGAGGAACGGCTGGACCGCGGCCATCATCCGGACGTGGCCCATGTAGTGGATCGAGCGCTCGCCGTTGACCGGCTTGAAGGCGCAGTCGAAGACGGCCAGGTGCTCCGGCCGGAGGTGCGGAGCACCTTCGATCGTCTCGCGGTCGTCGATGTAGGCGACGATCTCCTCGACCTGCTCGGGCGCGTAGCCGAGCCGGCGCAGGGCGATCGGCACGGTGTTGTTGACGATCTTGAGGAAGCCCTCGCCGACGAGCTTCTTGTACTTGATGAGGGCGATGTCCGGCTCGATGCCGGTCGTGTCGCAGTCCATCATGAAGGCGATCGTCCCGGTGGGCGCCAGGACGGTGACCTGGGCGTTCCGGTAGCCGTGCTTCTCGCCCAGCTCGAGCGCCTCGTCGTAGACCGTGCGGGCGGCAGCCCCGACCTCGTCCGGGACACCGGCCGCCGGCAGCGCGTAGGCCGCGTCGCGGTGCTTGTTGATGACCCGCAGGAACGGCTCGCGGTTCTTGTCGTACTCGACGAAGGGTCCGCCGTGGTCCCGGGCGACGACGGACGACTGGCGGTACGCCTCGCCATGCATGATCGCCGTGAGGGCTGCCGCGAAGTTCCGTCCCTCGTCGGAGTCGTAGGCGAGGCCGCGGCTCATGAGCAGGGCGCCAAGGTTCGCGTAGCCCAGGCCGAGGGGGCGGAAGCGATGGCTGTTCTCCTCGATCTTCGGCGTCGGGTACGACGCGTTGTCGACGAGGATCTCCTGGGCCGTGATGGTCACCCGGGCCGCGAAGCGGTAGGCGTCCACGTCGAACTCGCCGTCCTCGCGGACGAACTTCATCAGGTTGAGGCTGGCGAGATTGCAGGCCGTGTCGTTCAGGAACATGTACTCGGAGCACGGGTTGGAGGCGTAGATCCGGTCCGTGTTCGCCGAGGTGTGCCAGTCGTTGATGGTGGTGTCGTACTGGATGCCCGGATCGCCGCAGAGCCAGGCTGCGTCGGCCATCCGGCGGAAGACGTCGCGGGCCCGATGGGTCTCGACCGGCTCCCCGCCGCGGACGGCGTGGGTCGTCCAGTCGCGGTCCTCCACGACGGACCGCATGAAGTCGTCGGTCACCCGGACGGAGTGGTTGGCGTTCTGGAAGAAGACCGACCCGTAGGCCTCGCCGGTGAAGGACGGGTCGTAGCCCGCCTCGATGAGGGCCCAGGCCTTCTTCTCCTCGGCCAGCTTCGAGTCGATGAACTCGATGACATCGGGATGGTCGGCGTCGAGGATGACCATCTTGGCCGCCCGACGGGTCTTGCCGCCCGACTTGATCACGCCGGCGAAGGCGTCGTAGCCCTTCATGAAGCTGACCGGCCCGCTGGCCATGCCACCGCCCGACATCCGCTCCTTGCTCGAGCGGATGGGGGACAGGTTCGAGCCGGCGCCCGAGCCGAACTTGAAGAGCATGGCCTCGGTCTTGGCGAGGTCCATGATCGAGCCCATGTTGTCCTGGACCGAGTTGATGAAGCAGGCGGAGCACTGCGGCTTCTGCTCGATCCCGACGTTGAACCAGACGGGCGAGTTGAAGCTCATCTTCTGGTGCAGGAGCAGGTGGGTCAGCTCGGCCTTGAAGGCGTCGAGATCCTCGGCGGTCGCGAAGTAGCGCTGGGTGATCGCCCAGCCGGTGATCGTGTTGACGACCCGGTCGATGAGCTGGCGGACCGAGTGCTCGCGCTCCGGCGTCCCGATGTGGCCGCGGAAGTACTTGCTGACGACGACGTTGGTGGCCAGCTGGCTCCAGAAGGCCGGCACCTCGACGTCCTTCTGCTCGAAGACGGTCTTGCCGGACTCGCTGGCGATGGAGGCGTTCCGGAGCTCCCAGGCGACCTCGTCGTAGGGATGGACGCCGGCGCGCGTCCAGCGGCGCTCGAAGCGGAGCCCGCGGCTCCCCTCGCCGGTGAAGCTGGCGCCGTACGGGCCGCCGAGCTTGCGGGTGCGGGCCCCGGCCCGACCGGATCGCTGGGTCTTCGTCTGGGGCTCCATCACCTGGACCGTGGCTCGCGCCATCCTCGTCTCTCCTCGTCAGGTCCGTCGCGCGGCTGCCGGGCTGGGGTCCGGGATGCAGCTGCGCCCGCTTCACTCATCGCCGCCGATCGTGGCGCTGTCCCGGGGTCGGCGAACCCGCGGCCTGGGGGGTCGGGGTAGGGTCCGCTCGGGGCGATCCAGTCGATCGGGCGACCCTTGAACGATACGACTCCGGCTCGGCCGAGTCAACCCCGAAACCACAAGATGTTGTGGTGCGACCGCCCAACCGAACGCAACATGTCGTGGATACGGGGAGATCGACCTCGCCCGCGTCCACAGCTCGTCCACACCGTCTCGACCGATCGTCCACGGCCGCGGGGGACTTGTCCACGGCGGAAGCCTCGTCGTCCACGACATCGGGCTGAGACCGGTGCGGATCCGGTGGATATCGTACACATGTTCTAGTCGAGCGTCGGGTGCCGTCGCGCGTGGCCTGGTCAGCCGACCGTCCGGCCATCCGGCGCTGGGCTCGGCCCCGGGGAGTGCCGCGCGAGTCCCGGCGATGGACGACCGGGGCAGGGGCCCGCCCCGGTCGAGCTCGGTCGGGCCCCCTAGAGCCCGCTGTACGAGTGGAGCCCGCTGAACCAGAGGCTGCCGGAGTACGTGACGAGGACCATCACGAAGCCGACGACGAGCAGCAGGGCGGCCGGTCGGCCGGCCCAGGAGCGCCGCGTCCGCGCGTGCAGGTAGACGGCGTAGATGAGCCAGGTGACCAGCGCCGCCGTCTCCTTGGGGTCCCAGCCCCAGTAGCGCGACCAGGCGATCGAGGCCCACCAGCTGCCGAGGATGATCATCGTCGCGAAGATCGGGAAGCCGATGATGACCGAGCGATGGGCGACCCGGTCGAGGACCTTGTGGGACGGGAGCCAGGCGAACCGGTCCTCGGTGCCCTGGACGAGGTAGGCCAGCCCCGCGGCGAACGAGGTGGCCAGGATCCCGTAGGCCAGCACCGCCATCCCGACGTGGACCGTCAGCAGCGGCGCGTTCTGGAGCGCCGGCACGAGCGGCTTGATGTCCGACGGCAGTGACGCGGCGTAGAGCGCCATGACCGCGGCCACCCCGACCGGGATGAAGCCGATCGTCCGGATGGGGTAGCGCCGCTGGAGCACCAGGTAGCCAGCAAGGATCGCGAGGACGAACGCGACCGTGAACTCGTAGAGGTTCCCCCACGGGCCACGGCCGACGACGATCGCGCGCAGCAGCAGCGAGACGCCGAACAGGACCGCGCTGGCGGTCGTGATCCCGATCGCGAGCCCCCCGAGCGGCGTCGCTCCGGCGGCCGGGACCGGATGCTCGGCTCGCTGCTCACGCGCGGTCACGAACGAGCCGCTCACCGCTCCGGCGTAGGCCGGCTCCGGCGTCGTCGCCAGGGCCGGCAGCGAGCGTCGTCCGTTGGCCACCAGGACGGCGTGGCCGACGTGGGCCGCGAAGCCGATGAGCAGCAGGATCACGCCGATGCTGAAGGCGGCCTGGCTGATGGCGGGGAGGTCCATGCCGCTGGCTCCTGGTCGGCTCGGGAGGGACGCTGGGACTTCGAGGACGTTCGGTCGGGGCGGCCGGGCCGGGTCAGGCGACGGCCGCGCCGCCGGGTGGCGGGCCGGATGGGCTGAGGATCCGGGCCCTCG
>DATHYZ010000001.1:0-30442 GCA_035458865.1 Candidatus Limnocylindrales bacterium | reverse complement strand
TTCGTCGCGGTCTTCCTGGGGATCCTGGCCCTGCGCGGCAGCGACATCGTGGCGCAGCTCCAGGTGGTCTGGGCCTCGTTCTTCCCGCCCGAGCCGACCACGGAGCAGGGCAGGGCGATCCACGATCTGTACACGGCGATCTTCATCATCGCGGCGATCATCTTCCTCGCCGTCGAGGGCGCCATCATCTGGGCCGTCGTCCGCTACCGGCGGAAGCCGACCGACACCGAGCTGCCGCCGCAGATCCACGGCAACAACCTGCTCGAGATCGTCTGGACGGTCATCCCGATGATCGTCGTGGCCGGGATGTTCTTCTTCTCCTGGCAGACGCTCAACTCCGTGAATGCCGCCGATGCCGACCCGGGCGAGGTGCGCATCCGGGCCATCGGGGCGCGCTACCAGTGGACCTTCGAGTACCTGACCGCCGATGGGAGCTCGGTCGAGTTCACCCAGTTCGCCCCGGAGATGGTCGTGCCGGCCGGCGAGACGGTCCACCTGACGCTCCGCAGCCCCGACGTCATCCATGCCTTCTACGTCCCGCAGTTCCTCTTCAAGCGTGACGTCATCCCCGGCAAGGAGAACGCCTTCGAGTTCGACGTCCCGGCCGAGTTCGCGGGGCAGACGTTCCGCGGGCAGTGCGCCGAGCTGTGCGGGGCCCAGCACTGGGCGATGCAGTTCACGGTCAAGGCCCTGACCCCAGCCGAGTTCGACACATGGCTGGCGGACCAGATCGCCAACGCGCCGACCCCGGCGCCGAGCGCGGAGCCGCAGCCCAGCGGCGAGCCACAGCCGAGCGCCGAACCCCAGCCGAGTCAGGGCCCGTCGGGCGAGATCCTCGAGATCTCGGCCCAGAACATCGCCTATGACACCGCCCAGCTGACGGCACCGGCCGACCAGCCGTTCACGATCCGCTTCGCCAACAACGACGCCGGCGTGCCCCACAACGTCGAGATCAGGGACAGCTCGGGCGCCTCACTCTTCATGGGCGAGATCTTCAACGGCGTCGACACGCGCGACTACGCCGTCCCGGCGCTCCCGGCCGGGACGTACACCTTCATCTGCACGGTCCACCCGAACATGGTGGGCACCCTGACGGTCGAGTAAGGGAGTCCCCGCGATGGCCACCAGCGCCCTGAACCCTGCCATCCCCGCCCGTCGGAGCGCGATCTACGAGTGGGTGACGACCACCGATCACAAGAAGATCGGGATCCTGTACGTCATCAACTCGTTCATCTTCTTCTTCCTGGGCGGCCTGCTGGCCCTCGGCGTCCGGGCCGAGCTCGCCCAGCCAGGGCTCCAGATCATGGGTGAGGAGGCCTACAACCAGGCCTTCACCATGCACGCGAGCCTGATGCTCTTCCTGTTCGTCATCCCCATGCTGGCCGGCTTCGGCAACTACGCCGTGCCGCTGATGATCGGCGCGCCCGACATGGCCTTCCCGCGGATCAACGCCCTGAGCTTCTGGATGCTGCCGCTCGCCGGGATCCTGATGTGCGCCGGCTTCTTCGTCGACGGCGGGGCCGCGGCCGCGGGCTGGACCTCCTACCCGCCCCTCTCGGGCGCCGCCTTCTCCGGGACCGGCGTGGACCTGTGGATCATGGCGGTGACCCTCATCGGAACGAGCTCCATCCTGGGAGCGGTCAACTTCCTGGTGACCATCTTCAAGATGCGGGCACCGGGGATGACCCTCTTCCGGATGCCGATCATGGTCTGGACCGTCCTGGTGACGAGCGTCCTCGTCCTCATGGCCACGCCGGTCCTGACGAGCGGCCTGATCATGCTGTTCATCGACCGGAACTACGGCGGCCACTTCTTCGACCCGGCCCTGGGCGGCTCGGCGGTGCTCTGGCAGAACGTGTTCTGGTTCTACTCGCATCCGGCCGTCTACATCATGATCCTGCCGGCGATGGGGATCATCAGCGAGGTCCTCCCGGTCTTCAGCCGCAAGCCGCTCTTCGGCTACAAGGCCTTCGTCTTCGCGACGGCGGGGATCGGCGCCCTGGGCTTCTCCGTCTGGGCCCACCACATGTTCACGACCGGCTCGGTCTTCCTGCCCTTCTTCTCGTTCATGACCTTCCTCATCGCCATCCCCACCGGCGTGAAGATGTTCAACTGGATCGCCACGATGTTCCGCGGCCAGCTGACCTTCACGACGCCGATGCTCTACGCCCTCGGGTTCCTGACGATGTTCCTGATCGGCGGGATCAACGGCGCCTTCCATGCCTCGGTGCCGGTCGACTTCGCCCTCCACGACACCTACTACGTGGTGGCCCACATCCACTACGTCCTCTTCGGGGGCTCGGTCTTCGCGGTCTTCGCGGGGATCTACTACTGGTTCCCCAAGATGACCGGCCGGATGCTCAACGAGACGCTCGGCAAGGTCCAGTTCGTCCTGCTGTTCATCGGGTTCAACCTGACGTTCTTCCCGATGCACCAGCTCGGCCTCGCGGGCATGCCCCGGCGCATCGCCGACTACAGCTCCAGCGCCGGCTGGAACGACCTGAACCTGGTCGCCACGATCGGCGGCTTCGTCATCGCCCTCGGGGTCCTGCCCTTCCTGTTCAACGTGTTCGTCTCGCTGCGCGGCGGGAAGCGCGCCGGCGACGACCCGTGGGAGGGCAACACCCTGGAGTGGGCGACGGCATCGCCGCCGCCCGCCTACAACTTCGACCATCTGCCGGAGATCCGCTCGGAGCGCCCCGTCTTCGATGCCCGGCACGGCCAGGCAGCAGGCCACTGAGCCGCCCGCGCGTAGACCGACGGAGGACCATCTGACGTGACCGCCGAACCGCAGGCCCTCACGGCGACCGAGCACAACCCGGTCGCCGGCCTGGCCCACGACACCCGCGGCGGGATCAGCAACCCGATCCTGGGGATGATCCTGTTCATCGCCTCGGAGGTGATGTTCTTCGCGGGCCTGTTCGCGGCCTACTTCAACGTACGGACCGCCGCACCGGAGTGGCCGCCCGCCGAGTTCGCAGACGTCCTCCACGTCCTCCCGTTCGCGGGCCCGGCGACGATCCTTCTGGTCATCAGCTCCTTCACCTGCCAGTTCGCGGTCTGGGCGATCCGCAAGGGGAACCGGACCGCCTTCGTCCGCAACATCGCGGTCACCCTCGCCCTCGGCATCGTCTTCCTGGTGATCCAGTTCACCGACTACATCGTGCTGTGGAGCGAGGGCGTCACCCTCGACTCAGGCGCGTTCGGCAGCACCTTCTACACCCTGACCGGCTTCCACGGCGCCCACGTGCTCGGCGGGGTCGTCATGCTGAGCGTCGTGCTCTATCGTGGGATGGCCGGCCAGTTCTCGGCCCGCCACCACGACGCCGTGGAGGCGACGTCGCTGTACTGGCACTTCGTCGACGTCGTCTGGATCGCGCTCTTCACGATCCTCTACATCCTGCCCGGCACGCACGGAGGGGCCTGATGCACGTCCTGCGCCACCCCCGGAACGCGCTGCTCGTGGGGGTCGTCTTCCTGGTGATCGCGATCATCTACGTCGGCGTGCCGATCGTCTTCGGCGGCGTCGTCGACGTGGCCGGCTTCGTGATGCTGCTGGGCCTGGGCATGGCCATGAGCCTCATGGCCTACGTCCTCGCGGCCGGCTCCCCGCGCGGCGACTGAGACGGGGTCGGACCCGACGTGGAGCCGGTCTGGGAGTTCATCCAGGGCATCTGGGATTCGATCCTCGAGCTGACCCAGGTCTTCGTCATGCCCGACTGGGACGGGCTCATCGCGCTCCTCCCGGTCATCCTCCTCGTCGTCGTCATCGCCTTCCTGGCCTGGTTCGCGCGGCGCTGGATGTCGGCCGGCCCCACGCGCCGGGGCTACCAGCGCCGGCCACCCGCACCGCCGGCCGGGACCCACATGCCGGGCCCGTCGCTCGCCCCCATCCTCGCGTCGCTCGGAGCGTTCGTGGCGTTCGCCGGCCTCGTGCTCGGCGGCTGGGTCCTCATCGCCGGCCTGAGCATCCTCGCCCTGACGCTCCTGTACTGGCTCCGCGAGGCGATGACCGACTACGAGCACGCCGCGCCGGAGGAGCACGGACCGGGTGAGGCCCAGGTCCCGGCCACGGTCCCCTCCGGTCCGCCGCCCGGGGTCCACGTCCCGGGCCCGTCGTACCGGCCGTTCCTCGTCTCGCTGTCCGCGGCGGTGCTCTTCCTCGGCGTGGTCTTCGGCGGTGCGCTCCTCATCGCCGGCCTGATCGTCGTCGTCTGGTCGCTCCTCGGATGGCTGCGCGACGCGCGCCGCGAGTACAACGCCACCGTCGAGGCCGACGCGACCGGTCACCTCGAGAACGGACCCGACCCGCGATTCCCGACCGGCTCGTTCGCCGCTGCCGCGGTGCTGGTGGCCGTGGCGATCGCCATCAACGCCGGCGTCCTGCCCCCGGCGAGCGCCGGGGACGGCGGGGCTGGGGCGTCCCCGGCACCGGGCGCCTCGGTCGCGCCGGGGGCCTCGGCCGAGCCAGGTGCGTCCTCGGGCCCGGGTGAGGTGCCGGAGGCCGACCTGACCATCACCGCCCAGGGCATCGCCTTCCTGGAGACCGACGTGGCGATCCCCGCGGACCGACCCTTCACCATCGCCTTCGTCAACCTCGATGCGGGCGTGCCCCACAACGTCGAGATCAAGGACGAGAGCGGTGCGACCGTGTTCCTCGGCGAGATCTTCAACGGCGTCGAGACCCGGGTCTACGAGGTCCCGGCGCTGCCGGCCGGCACGTACCCGTTCGTCTGTACCGTCCATCCGAACATGGTCGGTACGATGTCGGCCGGCTAGGACGACGGACCCGTCGAGGGCGCCTCGCGCCGGATCGGCACGAGGCGTCGAGGACCGACCAGACATGACCGACGAACCCGACCGGCCGCCCTCCTCCCGGCGCGGCCGATGGCGCGCGACTGCCGCAGCCGTGGTCCTCCTGGGCGCCCTGGCGCTCGTGGCCGGGTGTGGCTCGGGGGCCTCGGTTGCGACGATCGGCGCCCCGGCGCCGCCGATCACCGGGACGACCCTCGATGGGTCCGAGCTCGATCTCGCCGCCTATCGCGGTCAGCCGATCGTCGTCAACTTCTGGGCGTCGTGGTGCACTCCCTGCCGCAACGAGTTCCCGGTCCTCGCCGACGCGCTCTCGGCTCACGAGGAGGATGGCATGGCGCTCGTGGGCGTCCTGTTCAAGGACGACCCGGCCCCGGCCACGGCCTTCGTCGACGACTTCGGGGCGACCTGGCCGACCGTCGACGACCCGGACGACGCCGCCGCCGGTGCCTACCGGGTCGTCGCTCCTCCCCAGACCTACTTCATCGACGCCGAAGGGATCGTCCGGGGGATCCACATCGGCGAGCTGTTGCCCGAGGACTTCGAGCGGCAGTGGAAGAAGATCGCCCCGTGACGGTGGCGATGGGTCCCGTGACCCATGCCATCCGCATCCAGGGACTGGTCAAGCGGTACGACGGCCGACCGGTCGTGGACGGGCTGGACCTGGCCGTCGACAAGGGCTCGATCACGGCCCTCCTCGGCCCCAACGGAGCGGGCAAGACGACGACCGTCGAGATCGTCGAGGGCTACCGCCGGCCCGACGGTGGGACGGTCTCGGTGCTGGGCCTTGACCCGTGGCGCCAGGGGCGGGTCCTGCGGGAACGGCTCGGGCTGATGCTCCAGGAGGGCGGCGTCCAGCCCATGGCTCGCCCGCGCGAGCTCCTCCGCCTCTATGCCAGCTTCTGGCGGGACCCCCTCGACCCGGACGCCCTGCTCGCCGAGCTGGGCCTGGAGACCGCGGCCCGCACGCCGTGGCGGCGCCTCTCCGGGGGCGAGCGGCAGCGGCTGTCCCTGGCCCTTGCTCTCGTGGGGCGACCCGATCTCCTGGTCCTCGACGAGCCGACGGCCGGCATGGACCCGGCGGCCAAGGTCGCGGCCCGTGAGCGGATCCGGGCGCTGCGCGACGCCGGCGTGACGATCCTGCTCACCTCCCACGAGCTCGTCGACGTGGAGCGCCTCGCCGATCGGATCGCGATCATCGACCATGGCCGGCTCGTCGCCCTGGGAACGCCGATGGAGCTGCTCGCCGGCGCCGGCCCGCGGCTCCGGCTCAGGCTCGAGCGACCGCTGTCGGCCGACGAGCGGGGCTCCCTGGAGGCGGCGATCGCCCCGGTGGGGGCCAGCAGGGTCGCTACCCTCGACGAGCCCCGATCGCTCGTGGTCGAGGACGTGGAGCCGTCGCCGGCGCTGACGGCCGCCGTCGCGGCCTGGCTGGCCGAGGCCGACGTCCACGCCCTGGAGATCCGGACCATCGGTCCCTCGCTCGAGGAGCGCTACCTGGAGCTCGTGGGCCCTGCGGGGACCGTTGCCGGCGATGCGGGCGGACGCTCCGTGGGAGATCGAGCCGACCCGGAGGTGACCCGATGAGCCGGCCGGCACCCCTGCCCGCGTCCGTGGCCGCGCTTGCGGGCTGGGAGCTGCGGGTGACGGCGCGCCGCGGCGAGAACCTCCTGGTGACCCTGTTCATCCCGGTCGCCATCCTCGTCTTCTTCTCCGCGGTCCCGGTCATCGACCTCGGCACGGAGGAGCCCGTCACGCTGCTCCTCCCCGGGGCCATCTCGCTCGCCGTGATCGCCACCGGGCTCGTCAGCCTCGCCATCGCCACCGGCTACGAACGCGGCTACGGGGTGCTGAAGCGCCTGGGCGGATCGCCCCTGCCGCGGAGCGGCGTGATCACGGCCAAGGCGCTCGCCGTGGCGGTCACGGTCATCGCCCAGGCAGTGCTGCTCGTGGCGGTGGCGGTCGGGCTCGGCTGGCGACCCGGACCTGGGACCTCGGCCCCGATCGTGATCGCGGCCCTCGTGCTCGGGGCGCTCACCTTCTCGGCGCTCGGCCTGGCGATGGCCGGGCGGCTGCGCCCCGAGGCGACGATGGCGACCGCGAACGGGCTCTTCCTCGCCTGCCTGCTGATCGGCGGGATCATCGTCCCGCTCGACCGGCTGCCGGCCGCCGTGCCGATCCTGGCCCAGCTCCTTCCCCCGGCCGCGCTGACCGAGGCGCTGCGGGCCGGGCTCGAGGGCGGGAACGCGGTCCAGCCGCTCGTCGTCCTGACGGCCTGGGCCGTGGGGGCGATCGCGGTGACGGCCCGGACCTTCCGCTGGGAGTAGGCGGACCGCATCCGCCGGGTGGTCGGACGCACCGCGGCCCCGCGCCGAGGCACGGGGCCGCGAGAGGAGCCGCTCCGAGGGAGCGCCAGGCTACTCGACGACGTAGCTCATCGGCCACTCCCGGACCAGGATGGCATTGACGATCGGCTTGTCGCCGCGCTGGGCGGTGAAGGTGACGTCCAGGCTGCCGTCCACGACGTCGGTCTCGAAGACGTAGACCAGCGCCGTGTCGCGGCCGACCTGGGCGGCCACGTCGAGCGTCGGCAGGACCGGCACGCCCTCGATGGCGACACCGAAGACGCGCCCGCCGGCCTTGAGGTTCTGCAGCTCGGCGAAGGACAGCTCCACCTGGTAGTGCCCGTCGGGCACGTCGAAGCGGTAGCCGGTCATGCCGAGCCGGAGAGCCTGGAAGAGCGGATCATCCTCGGTGCCCTCGATCGGCGACCGGGTGGAGCGGCTCGAGCCGCCGCCGACGAAGCCGAAGCCGCCGGCCGACCAGGCCCGGTCGGCCGCGTACGCGACCGGGCCGGTCGACGGCTCGGCCGTGTACCCGACGCCACCGGCGTTGACGCCCTGCTGATACGCGGGCACGAGGACCGTGACCGGCACCATCAGGTAGCCGTTGTCGGGATCGTTCGTCCCGACCACGACCATGCCGCGGTGGAGACCCGAGGCCAGCCCGGTCGTGTCCACCGTGACGGCGAGCTCGGCGCTCGCGTCCGGCGCGACCGAGCCCTCGATCGGCTCGACCGACAGCCACGGGACGTCGCTGAAGCTCGGCAGGCCGGACTCGATCAGGGAGGCCGAGCCCGTGCCCTGCCCGACCGTCCAGAGGTTGCCGGTGGGATCCATCTCCAGCCCGGCCCCGTTGCCGAAGCCACCGGCCGGGTGCGGAAGCGCCCGGAACGTCTCGCAGCTGAAGGGATCGATGAGGTAGATCGTGTCGGTCTCGGAGTTGGTGGCCTCCCAGAGGAGCCCGAACGACGGGTTCCAGGCGAGGCCGGAGATGTTCGGATCGGCCGGGCTGCACTGGCTCAGCGTCTCGCCCGGGGTCGGGTGGGACGGGCCGGCGACCCGGTAGACGATGCCCTCGTTCCAGCCGCCGACATAGAAGACGTCGGCGGCGCCGTCGTAGGCGAGCCCGCGCTGGCTGATGCCGTCCCACGGGCTGCCGGTGATCACCTGCTCGACCGAGCCGTCGGCCGGGTCGAGCCCGTAGATGCCGTTGTCGCCGCCGACGTTGACCTGCCAGAGCAGGCCCCGGCCGGCGTCCCAGGCCATGTCGGCCGCCCAGACGCCGGCCCACGGCGTGCTGAAGGAGCCGCTCGGCTCGCCGGTCGGCGAGTACGAGGCGTCCAGGCAGGTCTCGGGGTCGAGGAAGGTGCAGGCGTCGCCCTGCTCGAGCGGGTCGGAGATCCAGACCCGGCCGTCGAAGCCGACGCCCCACGGCAGGTCGAGGCCGACCGCCGGCCACTCGGCCAGCACGTCGCCCTCGCCCGTGAGCCTTGGCGGGACGGCGACCCTGACGGACCGCAGGCCCCTGGTGGACCGGGCCGCCGGGTCGAAGCCGGTCGGCAGGACCCGGCCGGCGGCCGCCGGAGCGACACCCGAGCCCGGCCCGCCGAGGCCGACCTCGTTCACCTCGAAGACGAGGTCCTGGTGACCCTCGGGGTTCGACAGGACCAGGGTCCGGACGACCTGCTGGCCCTCGGGCGCGATCAGGTCGATCGGGCCCGCATCGATGGCGGCATGGGCCTGGTCGCGGTGGAGCGACCAGTCGATGCCGGTCGCGGTGGTGCCACGGGCGATCTCGACCGAGCCGGTGGTCGGGAGGTAGCCGTCACTGCCGACGTCGGCCGGCCAGGTCCCCTCTGGACCGATGACCGTGTAGGTGCCGTCGCCGGCGGTGGTGGCCGCGAGCTCGAGCGCGGTCCCCGCCGGCCACTCGGCGTGGACGGTCACGGTGGCCCCGGCGAGCGGCTCGCCCGTGTGGGCGTCGACGACCGTCCCGGTCACCGCGCCGAACGCCTCGGGCAGCTCGACGGTCAGGGTCACCGGGATCTTGAGCTGACGCGGCTTCGGCGCATCGCTCCTGAGCAGGAACGCCGCCTCGTAGGTGCCGGGCCCGACGGAGGGCCCGCCCATCGTGACGTCGATCGTCACGCTCTCGCCGGCCGCCAGGGTGCCCGAGGTGGGCGTGCCGGACAGCCACGGCGCGTCGGAGATGAAGCCGGACACCGCCCCGGTGATCAGGTTCTCCCACAGCTCGGCACCGTCCGGCACGCCGTCCGTGTCGAGGTCGGCGTCGTTGGGTCCGTCGGAGAAGGTCCGGAGGACCGTCCGGCCGTCGTTCGCCAGGACGAGCATCGCCTTGCCCGGATCGGGGCCCGGGGTCGTGGCGCCGGCGATGGCCTCGGCGTCCCCGATGGGATCGCCGAGCTGGCCGTTGATCCAGTAGACGTAGGGCTGCCACTCCGTGAGCTCGGGCACAGCCTCCGGCGAGCTGAATGCCGGGTGCGTGGGATCCCACCAGAAGACCGGGCTTGGCGGATCGAGGTTGTCCTCGACCCAGCTGAACCCGAGGGTCTCCCAGAGCGGGTTGTCGGGGATGAAGCCGATGACGGGGGTGTAGAAGACGAGCTTCCCGCCATCCCTCACCCAGGCGCCCAGCTCATCGAAGATCGACTCGTCAGGGAACCAGCAGTCATCCGCGAAGATCACGAGATCCCAGCCACCCGCCGCCAGGTCGTTCGAGAACCCGCCGAAGTCGGAGTCGTAGTGGGCCGTGTAGGAGAGCCCGAGGCGCTGCAGCGCCTGGTCGACGTAGGTGTTCGGAGCGGGGTGGACGCAGTCGTCCGCGTAGACCAGGATCCGGTCGTCGGCGGTGGGCTCTGCCGCGGTCCAGCGATAGGCCTTGGGGTAGGCAAGGCCGCGTCCCTGGACCGACTCGGCCTCGATGCCCCGGGTGACGCGCTTGAGCCACGTTCCGGCGCCAGCCGCCGACGCCGCTTCCCCGCCGATGACCGGCGGGGTCGAGCCGCGATCGATCTCCAGGAGCTCCCAGGTGAGCGGCGCGGTGCCGACGTTGGCGAGCTCGAGGATCGCCTGGGCCGACCCGCCGAACTCGACCGTCGCTGACAGCTCGGTCGGCTCGACCGTCGGGAGCGGGGCCGCCAGCGAGCGGTCGATCGTCACGTCATCGCCGTCGGCGAGGGTGAGCGGCCGGCCGTCGGCGACGTAGCCCTTGGCCGAGAAGGTCAAGTGGTAGCTGCCCGGGTAGAGCGGGAGGACGTACGAGCCGTCCGGTCCGGTCCGGGCGGAGCCGAGGCCGGGCTCGGCGGTGACGACCGCTCCGACGATCGGCTCGCCGTCGTTGCGGTCGGTGATGACGCCACGGACGACGCCGACGGGCATCGGCTCGAAGCGGAACGCGCTCGAGGGCTCGATGAGCCCCTCGAAGGAGGAGAACTCGAGGGCGTCGGTGCCGGTCGCGTCCTCGATCCCGACGGTCGCGTTGCGGCCGTCGCCCGGGTTGGCCGCGTTCGCACCGAAGAGGAGGTCGACGGTCTCGCCGCCCTCGTGGATCTTGACCTCGAGGTCGAGGTGCTTCGTCGACCCGAATGCCTTGATCGAGGAGTACTCGACCACGAAGGTCCGATCGGGTGCCTCGCCGACGACCTCGTAGTCGATCGAGCTGGTCTCGTCCACGGCAAGGTCCTGCCAGAGCGCGTAGATCGCCGCGTTCGGCGGGCCCTCGTTCGGGATGCCCACCGGGAAGGGGTTGTACTGGTCGGGCCCGAGGAAGTTGAGGTAGCCGTTGTCGGACAGGAAGACCTGCCGGTAGGTCTCGCCGTAGAAGGCGAAGTCGAAGGGCAGGCGGAGCCGACCCGCGAACTCGTCGCCGTAGAGGGCCGACTGGCCCTCGGCGTCGACCCAGTCGAAGGCGATCGGCCGGCAACCGTGGCCGAACGCGTCGAGCTTGCGAGCCAGGGCGAAGTCGGCACTGACGTCGGCGTCGATGAGCTCGACCTCGGTCGTCTCGTTCGTGGTACAGCCGCCGGCCGACGCACGCAACGTGTAGCTGCCGACGGGCAGCTCGAGGTCATACTCGCCCGCCGCGTCCGACGTGGCGGCTGCCACCGGGGTGCCGAGCGCTCGCACGGCCGCGCCGTCGATGGGGCTGCCGTCCTCGACCGCGCGGACCGTGCCGGTCACATGGAAGCGCGGCTTCGGCTCGAGCCGGAAGGTCTCGCTGGTGGTCTCGTCGGTGACGATCTCGACCGTCGCGAGACCCTCGTAGTACCCGAAAGCGTCGACACTCACGGGGTATGTCCCGGCGGCCAGGAAGAGCTGGAAGGCCCCGTCGGCGCCGCTGAACGTGCTGGAGTCGCGGGCCCCATGGGCGGTGACCTTGGCCCCGCCGATGGGGTCACCGGTGGTGGCATCGACGACGTGGCCGGCGAGGGTGCCGCCGGTGGCGACGAGCTGCACGGCCGCGTACGCATCGATGCGGCCGTCGCCGTAGACGTTGTTCGGATCCCCGTCCTCGTCTCCGCCACACGAGTCATCGAGGATGTCGAGGGCGGTGGACCGGATGGCCTCGGTCGCCCCGACGAAGTCACCGATGAGGGCCGGCTCGGCCGAGAGGACCAGGGCCAGGGCACCGGCGGTGTGCGGGGCCGCCATCGACGTGCCGGAGTACGACTCGTAGCCGCCGCCCGGGACCGACGAGATGACCTCCACGCCCGGGGCGGACACGTCGGGGTTGACCTTGCCGAAGACCGACGGGCCTCGACCGCTGAACTCGGCGATGACGTCGTCGATGTCGGTCGCGCCCACGCTGAACGACTCGAGGAAGTCGCCGGGTGAGCCGCCCTCGCCGCAGAACGGCCCGGGATTGCCCGACGAGAAGACCGGGATGATCCCGGCGGCGCGCCAGGCCTGGACCGTCTCGAGGTAGAAGGGGTCGCCCGGCCAGCCGCCCCAGCTGTTGTTGACGATGTCGGGCCGGAGCGAGGGGTCGGGGTTCTCGCCGGCCAGGTCGGTCGGCGCGAGGACGAACTGACCCGATGAGAGGAGCGCGCTCTCGGAGCAGCCGAAGTCCTCGCAGCCCTTGGCAGCGATCCAACGAGCTCCCGGCGCTACGCCGATATCGGGCGTGAACGGACCGGGACCGTCGCCACCGACCATCGTGCCCATCGTGTGGGTCCCGTGGCCGGCGTTGTCGCAGGGCTCGTCCCCGCAGATCCCGGTCGGGTCCCACCAGTCGTAGTCGTGGTCGAAGGACCCGTCACCGAGGTTGCCGCGGTACTGCTCGACCAGGGCCGGGTGAAGGTAGTCGACCCCGGTGTCGATGTTGGCGACGACGGTCCCGGCTCCCAGGATGCCCTCGGCCCAGGCTTCGTCGGCCCCGACCCGATCGACTCCCCACTCCGGGTCACCCGCGGCGGCCAGGATGGCGGCCTTCGTCTCCACGGGCTTGACGAGCGGGTAGACCTTCTCGGGGCGGACCGCGGTCACGCCGGGCAGGGCAGCCAGCTGCTTGGCCAGGCTGGCGTCGCCCTCGACGACCATGACGTTGGTCAGCCAGTACGAGGTCGACCGGCCGCCGCCCTTGACGACGGCAGCCTCCGCGGCAGCCTGGGACTTCGCTGCCGTCCCCTTGAGCTGGTCGAGGACGAACTGGCCCTTCTTCTCGTGGTCCTTGATCTTGCCGGCGCCCTTGAGGTCGGCGGTCGCGGCGAACTCGACGACGAACGTCGCGGTGCCGCCCTTCTCGAGCTGGTCGAGGATCCCCTTGTCGATCTTGGCGCCCGGATCGGGACCTTCACGGGCCGGGCCGGCACGGCCGACCGCGGCGACGGCCGCCACCTGCGAGACGACGAGCGCGGCAGCAACGAGCACCGCGACGACGTGCGAACGAGACATGGACCCGGTCCCTCCACACCCGCGCCTGGCGCGGGCATCAGCCGATCAGCTGCTCCGATCGATCCGGGCCACCCGGCGGCGCGGAGGGTCCCGCGGGCTCGTGTGGCACGACACGTAACGCCAGGGACGCTCGCAACGCCAAGGACGCTCGGCGCGGCGGCTGCGGCATCCGTCCCGGGCCCGATGTGCCCCGGGCGTCGGGTCGACCCGGAGGCCCGTCGTCGTCGTCGTCGAGGATCGGGAGCGTACGCCGGCTACGAGCCACGTCAAGGGTCGGATGTCGTCCATTCTCCGGGCCCGACGAAAACACCGGTCGCCCGTCGCCCGTCGCCGGGCTCCGGGCGCGATCGGCCGATCTCCTGTATGGTTCGCACCTCGTGCTCGATGGGCGCTCCGGTCAGCGCCCCGGTCCAGAACACCGCCGATCCCGATCCACTTCCACGCCCTGACCGGGCCCCGCGGACGCCGCGGGAGGGCCTCGTCAGGAGTTTCCTGTGTCCTTTGATGCTCTCGGGCTGACGCCCGAGCTCGTCCGCGCTGTCGCGGACCAGGGGTACGAACACCCCACCCCCGTCCAGCGCGAGGCGATCCCCTTCGTCCTCGCCGGCCGCGATCTGCTCGCCGGCGCCCAGACCGGCACCGGCAAGACGGCCGCCTTCGTCCTGCCGATCATCCAGCACCTCCATGCGACCCGGCGCCCCTTCGATCCCCGCGAGAAGCGGCGCCAGCCCGTCCGGGTGCTGGTCCTCACCCCGACCCGCGAGCTGGCGATCCAGGTCGAGCAGTCCGTCCGGACGTACGGCGCGCACCGCCCGGTCCGCTCGATGACGATCTTCGGCGGCGTCCCCTACGGGCCCCAGATCAAGGCCATCCGGGCCGGGGCCGAGGTCGTCGTCGCCACGCCCGGCCGCCTGCTCGACCACCTCGACCAGCGAGCGCTCGACCTCTCGACGGTCGAGGTCCTCGTCCTCGACGAGGCCGACCGGATGCTCGACATGGGCTTCATCCACGACATCCGGCGAGTGCTCGCCGTCCTGCCGCCGCGCCGCCAGAACCTGCTCTTCTCGGCGACCTTCTCCGACGAGATCCGGCGGCTCGCCGACGGCCTGCTCGACCAGCCGGCATCGGTCCAGGTCACCCCGCGCAACAGCTCGGCCGAGCTGGTCCGCCAGGTCGTCCACCCGGTCGACCGCCAGCGCAAGCGGGCCCTGCTGAGCCACCTCGTGCGCTCCGGGCGGATCGACCACGCGCTGGTCTTCACCCGCACCAAGCACGGTGCCGATCGCCTCGCGGAGCAGCTGTTCCGCGACGGCATCGCGGCGGCCGCCATCCACGGCAACAAGAGCCAGAGCCAGCGCATCCGCGCCTTGAACGACTTCAAGGCCCGGCGGGTCTCGGTCCTCGTGGCGACCGACATCGCGGCCCGCGGCCTGGACATCGACGCCCTGCCGCACGTCGTCAACTTCGAGCTGCCGAACGTGCCCGAGGACTACATCCATCGCATCGGCCGCACCGGCCGGGCCGGGATGGAGGGCGACGCCGTATCGCTCGTCGGGGCGGACGAGGCGCCACTGCTGTGGGCGATCGTCGATCTCCTCGGGCGACCCATCGCCACTGAGCCGATCGACGGGTTCGCACCGGGCGAGCCCCTGCCCCCGCGTCCGGTCCGCCACGGTCCGACCGGCAAGCGCACGGACGGCAGCCGTCGTTCCGGCGGCCGGCGCCCCGGCCCTCGTGGATGGGCGCCTGGCGACCAGCATCGACCCGGTGGGGCCATCCCGCATGCGGCCGGCGTCGGGCGACCCGCTGGCGGCCCCCGCCATGACGGTGGGCCGCGACAGGGCGGTCGGACCAGTGGCGGCGGATCCCACCCGGGCCACAAGGGCGACCCTCGGCGCGCAGCGGACCCACGCTGGGCCGGGCGCCCAGACCGGGATCGCGACCGCCGGCCCCAGGATGGCGCCCCCCGCTGGGTGGCCGAGCGCGACCACCGCGACCGCCGGGACCCGCGGGGCTTCGGTTGGAGCTCCGACGGCGTGGCCGGGCCGGCTCGACGATCGCCGACGGGATCGCGGCCGCCGAAGGATCGCACCCGGGCCCAGGGCTCGATGACGGTCATGCCCGGCGAGCGGATCGCCCGGCATGACCCGGAGCCGCGCAGCTAGCGGACCAGGTCTTCCGGGGGCTGCTCCGGTCTGGACGGGCGGCGCGGCGCGACTACACTGCCGGTCCATGCGGATCGACGTGCTGACCCCCGACGACTGGCCCGTGGTCCGGGCGATCTACGAAGAGGGCATCGCCACCGGCAACGCCACGCTGGAGGCTCGCGCCCCGGATTGGGTCGCCTGGGACGATGAACATCGGCCCGATTGTCGGTTCGTCGCCCGTGACGACGACGGGACGGTCCTCGGCTGGGTCGCCCTGACGCCGGCATCCGGCCGCTGCGTCTACGGGGGGGTCGCCGAAGTGTCGGTCTACGTGGCCGCGGCCGCCCGTGGCCGGGGGGTCGGACGAGCGCTGATGGGTGCGGTCGTGGCGGCGTCCGAAGCGGCCGGGATCTGGACCCTCCAGGCCGGCATCCATCCCGAGAACGCGGCCAGCCTTGCCGTCCACCATCGCGTCGGCTTCCGGGACGTGGGCGTCCGGGAGCGGCTGGGGCAGGACCCGTCCGGGCGCTGGCGCGACGTCCTGATCCTCGAGCGACGGAGTCGCGTCGTCGGCGCCGACTGAACCCCGGCGGCCCGCCGCTCGCTGGACAGGGACCGACCCCGGGACGATGCCCGGGGCCCGATCCCCTGATACCGACCTGGCGCCGATGCCGCGGCGCCGGAGGGATCGCTACCGGGAGATGACGCCGGTGTAGTGGTCCTCGATGTCGACCGCCCGGTCGAAGTAGCCGACGATGTTCCCACCGCCGCGGGCGCCGGCCCAGTCGCCGGTCCCGTCCTCGACCGACCAGCCACCCTGGTCCTGCGGAGCCCCGTTGGCCGTCGCGGCATCGACGCGGATCAGGAGCGTGCCCGAGCCGTCGTCGCAGACGAGGGTCTTGACGAGGTGGAACGTGCCGGCACGGCCGCCGCCGGCGAAATGGAAGTCGCTCGAGGTGGCGGTGCCGGCGGGACAGAAGCCTCCCGAGGCCACGAACGTCTCGGCGCCGCCAGCGATGGAGAGGACGATCTCGACCTTCGAGCCACCCGCGTTCGCGGGCGCCGCGATCGCGAGAGCCAGGAGCCCGGCCGCGGCCAGGCGGAGAAGGGGGACGCGCATGGGATGGACCTCCTGAAACGCTACCGATGGGCCGGGCGGACGTCGTCCGACTCGCATCGCGGGTCGTATGCCAAGTAGACGGTGCCGGAGGTGCCGGCGGCTCAATCTGGGAACTCGAACGACTCGACGATCGGCATCGCCGCTTCCACCAGCTCGTCGAAGCGCGACGGCGACGACGTGTCGTCGAGGCCGATGTGGAGGACGTTCTCGGGCGCGATCTCGACGAGGATGACCCGCTGGCGCTCGGTGTTCCCCGGCCAGCCGATCCCCCAGCCCCAGCCCTGGTCGGTGCCGGCCTCGTGGAACAGGGGTACGACGGGATGGCCGCCGACGGCGTCGGGGCAGGTCTGGGTCCAGTCGGCCGCGATGGCGATGTCGGTCATCGTCGCCCGGTAGCCACCGATGGTCAGCTCGACCGGGTCCGATGCCTCCAGACCCGGCAGCCCCTGGAGGTACGCCGTGAGGCCATCGAGCGTCCGCGGACCGCCGGGCTGCTCCGCGTCGGTGCACTCCTCGTCCTGGATGGCCGCGCCGGTCCGGGAGTGGACGTAGATGCCGTGCCAGGTCTCGCGGTCGCCGGACGCGGGGTTCGACGCGACGACGTCGGCCGGCTCGAGCGCATGACTGTCCGGCCAGTCCTCGCTGTTCGCCCAGCCGTCCGGGACGGTGTAGCGGAGCTGCCCGTACGCCCCGCGGTTCCGCACCGGACCGCCCGGTGCCGTGCGCGCGTCGAGGAACGTGGAGACGTACGACCCGGCCAGGACCTCGCCCAGGCAGTAGTCGGCGGGGTTCTTGCAGGAGGAGCGGGTGAAGGTGCCGGCGAAGACCTCGCCGCGGGCCTGGCAGGCGTCGCTGACCAGCGTCAACGACATCGTCATCCCGCCGTCCGAGAGGCGATAGTCGTAGTCGCCGACGTCGCCTGCCTGGCACGTGGCGTCGGCCCCGGCGATCGTCAGCCGGAGCCGCCCATCAGACGGTACGGAGGGCTCGGAGGCCATGATCGACGGTCCGAGGTCGAGCTGGACGCCCACGTACCGGGCGAAGCCAAGCTCGGGATCGAACGTGAGCGTGTGCAGCACCGGGAGCGTCATCCCGAGAGCCGGGGCCGGACGCTCGCCACCGATCCAGATGTGGGCGAGCTCGTCCGGCAGGTCGGCCGACGCGCTCTCGGATGGGCTGGCCGCCGGGCTCGGTGAGACTGCGGGCGAAGGCGCCGGCGTCGGGCCTGGCGCGTCCGAGTCGAACGCTCCTCCGACGACCGCCGCCCCCACCCCGAGGGTGAGGAGGAGGACCGCGGCCACCGCCGCGATCCGGATGGCAGGACGCATCTGGGAGAACCTCAGCTGGAGCCGGGCGCTGAGCCGCTGCGGCTGGCGCTCGACCCGATCGAGGACGGCGACGTAGAGCCGGTCGGGCATCTCCATCGCGCCCTCGGCGAGCCAGGTGTCGAGGACGCGCTCGATGTCTCGCTCTCGCGTCATGCCGTGGCTCCCGTGATCGTGGTCGAGCGGGCGTCCGCGTCGAGCGCGGCGCGCATCGCCCGGTGGGCATGGTGAAGTCGGGAGCGGACCGTCCCGGCCGGGACACCGAGGACCTCGGCGATCTCGGTCGGTTCCAGGCCCGCGAAGTGGCGGAGGACCAGGAGGGCCCGCTGCTCCGGCGGCAGACGCCGGAAGCCCCGGTCGAGCTGGTCCCGGTCGGCGACGGACAGGAAGTCGTCCGTGGCCGCGGGGATGTCCATGGGGAGGATCCGCACGTTCGCCGCCAGGCGGCGCTCGCGCTTGGCCTCGGTGATGCAGGAACGGACGAGGAGCCGGTGCAGCCAGGCGTCGAACCGGTCCGGATCGCGGAGTCCGGGCAGGTCGCGCCAGGCGATCACCAGCGCGTCCTGCACGGCATCCTCGGTCCGGTCGACGTCGCGCAGGATCCGCTGCGCGATCCCGAAAAGCCGGTCGCCGCGGGTACGGACCAGGTCGGCATACGCCTCCCTGTCCCCCCCGCGGGCCGCCACGACGAGATCGCGATCCACCTGCGCCGTCCCTCACTGGCGCCCAGCGGGGACGCCTTCCGGACACTATGGGGCCAGCGAGGCGTCCAGCGTTCGATCTTCCGGGGGACCGGCCCGCGATAGGCTGTGGCGATGCCGCCCCTGGAGCCCCCGCAGCGCCGCTCCGATGAGGCGGGGGCCGACCACCCGACCACGACCCGACCTCCCCATCCCACGGCCGTCGAGCCACCGGACGCCGGGGAGGTCGTCGTCGCCTTCGACCTGGGGCGTCCGTCCGGCACGATGACCCTCGCGGCCCGCGGCGAGCTGGGCCGCATCTGGCAGCTGGAGACGACCGCGGGCCGCTGGGCGGTGAAGGAGCTGTTCCGGGGCGGCGAGGAGGCCGCCGCTCGCGCCGACGTCGCCTTCCAGGAGGCCGCCCTCTCGGCCGGGGTCAGGATGCCGCGCCCGGTCGTCGCACCCGACGGGCGAGTGCTCCATGAGGTCGGGGCCGGCGACCGACGCGTCGACGTCCGCGTCTACACCTGGGTGGACCTGGCGGGGCGGGAGCACCGGGCGCCAGCCATCGACGCCGCCGGCATCCTGGGGCGGATCCACGCGATCGGCTACCGCGACGACGGGCCGGCCGACCCGTGGTTCCTCGAGATGCCGTCCGCCGACCGCTGGGCGGGGCTCCTCCATGCCGCGACGGGGGCCGGCGTAGCCTGGCTGGGGACGCTCGAGTCACTCGTCCCGAGCCTCCTGGAGGGCGGGCCGCTCGTGGCGCTGGGTCGCCACGAGCCGACCATCCGCTGCCACCGGGACTTCAATCCCGAGAACGTCCTCCTCGACGGGGCCGGGGTCGCGGTCGTCGTCGACTGGGAGAACTCGGGTCCGGCCGCCGCGGAGCAGGAGCTCGCATCGGCGCTGGCGGAGTTCGTGCCGGACCCCGCCGGCACCACCACCTTCCTGCGCGCCTACCGGGACGCAGGCGGCACGGCGACACTTCGTGACCGCTCCTCCTTCGCGATGACCCTGGCCGTCCAGGCCAACCTCGTCGCCTGGTACGCGGCACGCGCGCTCGACCCCGCGGCCGCGGCCGAGGATCGCGCACGCTCGGAGCACTGGATCCGAGACATCGCCGCGAACGTGTTCACGATCGACCGGATCGACGGCTGGCTCCGGGCCGCCAGCGCGACCTGAGCGCCGCCGGACCGGTCGCTGCAACGCCGGCGCGGAGGCGGCGTCCCAGCGGCGTCGGTGCGGATGGGGCTTCCGGAGCGAAGCGCCAGGGCATATCGTTCGCCCACCGTCCCGGCCGAGGCCGCTGCGCCAGGAGTCGCCCCGAGCGCCTCCGGCGAAGGGAGGACCGTGGAGATCGCACCGGGCGTCCACGCGATCCACCTGACGTCCGTTCGCGTCCATGCCATCCTCGAGGACGACATCACGCTGATCGACGCCGGGCTCCCCGGATCCCGCCGGGGCATCGAGCGCTACCTGGCGAGGGTGGGACGGTCGATCGGCGAGGTGCGCCGCGTCGTCTGCACGCACGGTCACCCCGACCATGCCGGCGGGGCCAGCGAGCTGGCCCGGCGCGGGATCGAGCTCGTCATGCACCCCGCCGACGCCGACGGCGTCCGGGTCCGGGTGCGCGATGCGGTGCGCCGGCCGTCCCGCGGCCGCATCTTCGCGGCGATCACGCCCATCCCGCCGGCGGTGACCCCGGTGGCCGACGGCGACATCCTGCCCGCGCTGGGTGGGCTCCGCGTCGTCCACACTCCCGGCCACACGCCCGGGAGCATCTGCCTCTACAGCCCTCGAGACCGGATCCTCTTCACCGGGGACGTCCTCCAGCGACGCCGCGGGCGGATCACCTTCGCCAGCGGGCTCTACTCCGACGATCACGCCCAGGCGCGGCGAAGCGTGCAACGGCTGGCCGAGCTGGACGTTCGGATCATCGTCTTCGCCCACTTCCCCACCCTGCACGAGAACGCCAACGAGGCCCTGGCCGAGCTGGTCGCCACGACGGAGGCCGACCGATGACACAGACCGCGATGACGCGACCGACCCCGGGGGAGGATGCCCTCGCCGCGGTGGCCCCCGGCGTCACCACCCTCGTGGATCTCGTGGCGGTGGGCGCAGAGCGCTTCGCTCGACGGCCGGCCCTGCTCATCCGACCGTCGTTCCGCACGCGAACGTGGCGCCATCGGGACCTGGGGCGCGACGTGCCCAGGATCGCCCGGGTCATCGCAGACGTGGGGGTCGGGCCCGGCGACCGGGTGATCGTCTGGTCGGTGAACCGGCCGGAGTGGGGCCTCGCGTTCCTGGCCATCGCCCATGCCGGGGCCGTCTCGGTCCCACTCGACGTCCGGCACACCGTCGAGTTCGGCCGCAAGATCGCCGAGCGCACGGAGGCCCGGCTCGTCATCGCCTCGCGCCAGACGGAGGCATCGGCGCGGGAGCTGGGACTGCCGATCCTCTTCGTCGAGGAGCTGCCCGACCTCGCCCGACCCCTCGAGCCGCTCCCGCCCGCGACGGTCGCCCCCGACGACCTCGCCGAGATCGTCTTCACCAGCGGGACGACCGGCGAGCCCAAGGGCGCCATGCTCTCGCACCGCAACCTGCTGGCCTGCGCCGGAGCGATGGCCTCGCTCCTGCCCTTCGGGTCGGCCGACCGGCTCCTCTCGGTCCTGCCGCTCTCGCACCTGTACGAGCAGGTCCTGGGGTTCATCGCCCCGCTGCTCAAGGGCGCCAGCATCGTCTATCCCGTGAGCCGCCAGCCGGCGGTGCTCCTGCGCACGTTCCGCGACTACCGGGCCTCGCTCCTCCTCATCGTCCCCCAGGGCCTCCGGCTGCTCGACAACTCCATCGAGCGCAAGGTGGACCAGGCCGGCAAGCGGGCGACATGGGAGCGACTCCACCGGATCGCCCGACGCTCGCCGAGGTGGGTGCGGCGGCTCCTGTTCCGGTCCGTCCACCAGCAGTTCGGCGGCCGCCTCAAGGCGATCGGCGTCGGGGCGTCGGCGATCGAGCTCGACGTCGCCCAGCGCTGGACGGACATGGGCGTGGAGGTCCTCCAGGGCTACGGCGCGACGGAGATGGGCCCGGTCGCGACGTTCACCCGGCCCGAGCGAAACCGCCTCGAGACCGTCGGCGAGCCCATCCCGGGGGTCGAGGTCCGCCTCGCGGAGGATGGCGAGATCCTCGCCCGGGGACCCAACCGCTTCCTCGGCTACTGGCGCGACCCCGTCGCGACCGCGGCCGCCATCGACCCGGACGGCTGGTACCACTCCGGCGACCTGGGCGCATGGAGCCCCGACGGCTTCCTCGTCTTCCGGGGGCGCAAGAAGGACATGCTCGCCCTGCCCGACGGTCAGAAGGTCTACGCGGAGGACGTGGAGGCGGTGCTGCGCCTCGACGAGCGCGTGCAGGACGCGGCCGTCATCGGCTGGCCGATCGGGCCGGACCTGCGCGTCCATGCCGTGCTCCTCATGGAGGACCCGGCGCAGGCCGAGGACGTCGTGAGGACCGCGAACGACCGGCTCGCACCGCACCAGCGGATCCGCGGGAGGACCGTCTGGCCCGACCCGGACCTGCCCCGGACCCACACCCTCAAGATCCGCAAGCCGGACGTGCTGGCGCGCCTTGCCGAGCTGGAGCAAGCCGCCCCGGCCGAGGAACCTGCCGAGCGGACGCCGGTCCGTCACCGGGACGACGCGACGGTCGATCCGGTCGTCGGGGTGGTCGCCTCGGTGGCCGGCCTGGACCCCGACCAGGTCGCGCTGACGGCGCGCCTGTCCGACGATCTGGAGCTCGACTCGCTCCGTCGTGTCGAGCTGCTCGGCGTCATCGAGGAGGAGCTCGGGGTCTACGTGGACGACGACGCGCTGGAGCCGGGTGCCACCGTGGGGGACCTCCGGGCGCTCGTCGAGGCTGCCCGGGGCGAGCGGCGCAGGGCCGGGGCCTGGTCATGGCCGCTGAGCCCCGCGGTCCGGGCCATCGGCCTCGCCTTCCAGGTCTTCCTGATGTACCCCATGGTCGCCCTCTTCTACCGCGTCCGGACGAGCGGGCTCGAGCAGCTCGGCGACCTCGACGGGCCGGTCCTCTTCACCCCGAACCACTGCCTCCACCTGGACAACGCGATCATCCTCAGCCGGCTGCCGCTGGGCGTCCGGTGGCGGCTGTCGGTCGCCGCGGCCGCGGACACGATCTACGACAACCCGGTCCAGGGAGTCCTTGCCTCGGTCCTGGCGAACGCCTTCCCGCTGGCAAGGGAGGGTTCCGTCCGCAAGAGCCTTGAGATGCTCGGCACACGGCTGGACCGCGGGTTCAACGTCCTCATCTACCCGGAGGGGAAGCTGACCGTCGGCGGCCCGCTCCAGCCGTTCAAGGCCGGTGTGGGCCTCATCGCGGTCGAGGGAGCCACCCCGGTCGTGCCCGTACGGCTCGTCATCCACCGCATGAGCATCATCGATCGGCGACGGCTGCCGGCACCGCTGCGCGGCGAGGTCGAGTTCGTGGTGGGCGCACCGGTCCGCTTCGACGCGACGATGGACCCGGCGGCCGCGACGACGCGGCTGGAGACGATCGTGGCGGAGCTCCAGCCGTAGGAGCCCCGGCGAGCCCGCCGGGAGCCCCTCGGACGGGGAATCACGAGAGCCGGCCCGTGGGACCGGCTCTTGATTGTCGGCGTTGGTTGCGGGGGGCGGATTCGAACCGCCGACCTTTGGGTTATGAGCCCAACGAGCTGCCGCTGCTCCACCCCGCCCAAGAATCCTAGCCGTCGGCGCCGGAAGCGTCAACCTGCCCCGGCCGTGGCGGTGGCTCGGTCGGGTCCCGCGGCCTGGGCTCCAAGGCGGGCCCGGAGCGCTCGGCGCCACGTCTCCAGGGCCGGCAGCCACCAGTCGTCGAGCGCGCGGTCGCTCCCGTACCAGGTCCCCCCGGGTCCGTGGTAGACGTCGTCGAAGACGATGGCCGGCGTGTCGCGCAGGAGGGCGCAGTCAAGGGGCACCACCCCGTCGCCGTGGATCACATCGGGCGCGTCCGGCCCGAGCAGCCCGGCGTAGAAGCGGTGCTGGCGGCGCTCCGCGCGGTTGCCGTCCCGCCTTGCCGTGTCGGCGCGGGAGCCGACGGTCAGGTAGCCCGTGGTCGGCGCGAAGTCCGGGCCCGGCACGACGCGCTCGAGGAAGGCGCTGGCGACCGTCGTGAGGCGGGCGCCGAGCTCGCCGGTCGGATGGACGTGGTTGGGCGTGCCCAGGGTGACCATCGCCCCGATCCTGGTGGCTGCTGCGAAGCGACGTCCCTCGAACGGCTCCGTTGACGTCAGCAGCCGCGCAAGGCCGCCTCCCGCCGAGTGGCCCACGACGAGCACGGGGGCTCCCCGGGCAGCCCGCGAGGCGGCGGAGCGGTCGCCGGCTTCGAGCAGGGCGCGCCCGGCCCGGGTCGCCAATCGGCCGGCACCGTGGCGGTAGGCCGCCAGGATCCAGTCCGGCAGCCAGATCGGCGCGATGAGGACGTCGGCCGCCCCGCGCTCGAGAAGGCGACGCCGGAATGGGCCGTGCATGAGCGGTGAGGAGAGGAACCCCCCGATGACGATGACCACGGGGGCGACGCCATCGGGATCGTCGCGCCAGGGGGCGGCGAGATCCGCCGGGGGCCGGCCAGGGCCGATGGGCCGCGTCACCGGACCGCCTCCGGGACCGCCGCCGAAGGCTCGTCCATCGGCGTCCGCGGGCCGGCCTGGTCGCCCGCCCCCGGCTGGAGCGCCGCCATGCGCCGCCCGCCGATCGCCAGGCCGGCGACGAGGGTGACGAGGACGACCGCCGAGAACACCCAGAACGGGAGACGCAGGTCGACCTCGGCCAGGACCCCGGCTGAGAGGGCCGCCACGATCGTCCCGAGGGTCCCGGCCGCCCCGAAGATGCCCTGGGCGGTGGACGAGCGCCCGAGCGGGCTGCCGGCCGCCACGATCGCGAAGAGGGCCGGACCGAGGAAGGCGATCCCGGCGGACTCGAGGAGGATGATCGGGACGACCATCCAGATCTCCGGGACGATCGTGTAGAGGACCCCGGCGACCGACGCCACGAGGGATCCCAGGACGATGAAGCCGACCGTCCCGCGTCGATCGGCCAGCCGCCCGGCGTAGGGCGAGAGCACCAGGATCGGGATGCCGAACATCATGAAGGTCAGCCCGATCAGGTCCAGGCCGGCGCCGCGCGCCTCCAGGAAGAGGCTCCACATCACCTCGTAGACGCCGGTCGCATAGAGGCTCCCGAACTGGATCACGAGGGTCGCGAACAGGAGGCGGTTGCGCAGGGTCCGCGGGCGACGCGCCGCATCGGCGGGGGGCTCGATCGGCTCGGCGAGGCCGCGCCCGGCTGCCTCCGAGAGAACGGGCTCGTCGATCGGCAACCCGGCGATCCCGGCCGCCGGCGGGCGGACCGAGGGCCCGGAGGACCGGAGCTCCGGGACGAACAGGCCGACGCCGATGGCCGCCACCACGCTCGCCAGCGCCGAGAAGACGAAGACGAACGCGTAGCCGCCCACCAGCCCGGCCCCGAGGGCCCCCACCGCCGGTCCCAGGAGCAGTCCCCCCATCTGGGCGGCGCCGTAGATGCCGAAGGCCTCGGCCCGGCGCTCCAGCGGAACGGCGTCCACGAGGTAGCCGCGCGCCGACGGGTCGTAGGCCGCGGTGGCCAGGCCGGCGAGCGCACGGAGCGCCAGGAACGCCAGCGGGCCCACGAGGACGAGCGGCAGGAACGTGGCGACGGAGAACACGACGAGCCCCGCGAGCATCAGCGGCACCCGACGGGTCCGGTCGGCCAGCCAGCCGAACGCTGGCTCGGCGACGAGCCGTGCCGCGGGCCAGGCCGCGATCACGACGCCCATCATGGCCAGGTCGACACCGTGGTCGCGGAAGTAGAGCGGCAGGACGGGCAGGAGCGCACCGAACCCGAGCCACACGACGAGCTCGGCGGCGAGGAGCGGCAAGATGGCTCGCCAACGGGCGAGCCAGGTCCGCGGTCGCTGCAGCAAGGTCTCGGTCATCTCCGGAGGTCGACGCCCGCGGGAGGCCCCGGGCCGGTCGGCTCCATCGTAGCCCAGCACCATGGAGACGCCCGGAGCCCGTCCCGGTGACAGCGGGCCGCCCGGCGGCTGCGTACGCGCGGGTCCGGGCCAGGGCCGACGCGACCCGTATCATCGGGGCGTGTCGCCGCTCGTCCTGCTCGCCCTCGTCGGGATCCTGGCCCTCGTCATGGTCATCCCGACCCGCCGCCTCTACCTCGCGGGCTGGAGCCAGCAGGCCCTCCTCGCCTACTACCTGGGGATGCTCCTCCTCGCCGTCGCCGCGGCCGTCGTCCGCGGACCGGCCCGCTTCCTGATCCCGATCCTGGTCATCGGCTTCCTGGCCCCGTTCGTGACGCTGGGTCCCGGCCTGGACCGGCTCCTGGGGCGGCGGCCCCCGCCCCCACCGCTCCCGGCAGAGCCCCGGATCAAGGACGTGACGCCCCCGGAGGCACCCGACCCCGTGAACGGGTCCGAGGACGATCGCCCGGTCGGACGGTGACCGGCTCGATCGGCCTGCACGGAGGCGGTGAGTTCGGCCACGACGACGGACCGTTCCTGGGCGCGCTGCTACGAGCCGCCGAGGCCTCGCGGGCGGTCCGAGACCGGGCCTGTGCCGGGGTCGGCCCCGGCGGCTCGATCGGCACCGAGGCGCTCCGTATCGCCATCCTGCCCACGGCCGCAGCCGGCAGCCGTCCGGATCTCGCAGTCGAGCACGGTCGGATCGCCTTCCAGCGCACGGCCGCATCCCTCGGCACCGCGGTCCGGGTGGAGGGGATCGACGTCCTGACCCGGTCCGACGCGGAGTTGGGCGGCCCGGCGGGACGCCTGGTCGGCGCTGACCTCGTCTACCTCGTCGGAGGTGACCCCGGCCATCTCCTGGACGTGCTCGACGGGAGCCTCGCCTGGCGGTCGGTGCTGGCCGCCCGTGCCCGCGGCGCGGTCGTCGCCGGAGCCAGCGCCGGCGCCATGGCCCTGGGCGAACGGTCGTGGACCCCCGACGGTCCCCGCCCGGCCCTGGGCCTGGTGCCCCGCGTCGCGGTGGTCCCCCACTACGATCCGGAGCGCCATCGGACCTGGGCCACGGAGGTCACCCGGCGTGGCGACCACTCCCCCCTCGGCTGGCTCGGGCTGGACGAGGCCACCGGGATCGTCCGCGAGCATGGCGGCGGGACCGGCGCCGATCACCGCGGAGACGCCCGTGACTGGCGGATCCACGGGCCCGGTCTCGTGCGCTGGTTCCCCCCGGCCGGCAGATCCGTCGGCCCGCTCGGGGAGGGGTCGACGCTGCGGCTGGGCTAGCGTCGGCGGGATGGGACCCTCTCGCCGCCCCGGCGCCCGTCCCACAGGAGCGGCTCCGGGCAGGCAGGCGCAACGTCCCTGCGCCACCGGCGTCTGGTCGTTATGCACATCGCATTCGTGGCCATCAGCGGCGTCCGGGCGGCGAACGAGGAGCTGACCCGGGTCGGGCTCACCCTGCCGGGGTTCGTCGAGCGCAGCCAGGTCATCGCGTCCTTGCCCAGCCTGGGGCTCCTGACCCTGGCCGGGATGACCCCGGACCGGTTCGACGTCAGCTACCACGAGGTCGTGGACGTGGCCGCCCTGGACGTGCTGCCGCCCTGCGACGTCGCCGCGATCTCCTCCTACTCGGCCCAGATCCGTGATGCCTACGCGCTCGCCGACCGGTTCCGGGCCCAGGGCGTTCGGGTCGTGCTCGGCGGCATCCATGTCACGGCGCTGCCCGACGAGGCCAGCGAGCACGCGGATGCCGTCGTCGTGGGCGAGGGGGAAGGCTCCTGGCCGGACCTGCTCGACGACCTGACCCGCGGGCGCCTGCAGCCCATGTATGGTGCCGACGGTCGAGCGTTCGACCTCGCCGACTCGCCGATGCCCCGCTTCGACCTCCTCGAGATCGAGCGCTACAACCGCCTCACCGTCCAGACCCAGCGCGGCTGCCCGTGGCGGTGCGAGTTCTGTGCGTCCTCGATGCGGCTGACCCCCAGGTACTCGGTCAAGCCCGTCGACCGGGTGCTCGCGGAGATCCACGCGATCCGGCGGCTCTGGCCGCGCCCGTTCATCGAGTTCGCCGACGACAACAGCTTCGTCGACCGCCGGCAGGCCAAGGAGCTCCTGCGAGCCCTGGCGCCCGAGGGCCTCCGCTGGTTCACCGAGTGCGACGTGTCGATCGCCGACGATGACGAGCTCCTGGATCTCATGCGGGCGTCCGGCTGCCGGGAGGTCCTCATCGGGCTGGAGAGCCCGAGCATCGCCGCCGTCGACGGGATCGAGCTGCGGCGCAACTGGAAGCACGGACGCGTCCGCCGCTACTTCGAGTCCATCGATCGGATCCAGTCGCACGGGATCGCCGTCAACGGCTGCTTCGTCCTCGGCCTGGATGGCGACGGCCCGGAGGTGTTCGACGCCGTGGAGGCGTTCGTGCATCGAAGCGGCCAGTTCGACGTGCAGATCACGGTCATGACCCCCTTCCCGGGCACCCCGCTCTACGAGCGCCTGCTGGCCGAGGGCCGGCTGCTCGACGCGACCGCCTGGGAGCGATGCAGCCTCTTCGACGTCAACTTCCGGCCGCGCCGGATGTCGGCCGAGGCCCTCCAGCGCGGCCTCATCGAGCTGGGACAGCGCCTGTACACGGAGTCGGAGCGAAGCGCTCGGCGCGACCGCTTCTACGAGCAGCGGCGACGCTTCCGGCGGCAGCAGCGGATCGGGAGGATGAGCGCATGAACCGGACCGACACCACGACGCCCGCGTGGCGGATCTTCTTCCTCGTCGCCGGCGTCTACGACCTGCTCCTGGGCCTGGCCTTCATGCTCGCCGGGGAGACGATCCTCGAGGCCATCGGGATGGAGCTGCCGCCCCACATCACCTACATCCAGCTGGCGGCGATCTTCATCCTGGTCCAGGGCCTGGGCTACCTGCTCGTGGCCGGCGATCCGTGGCGCAACGTCGGCCTGGTCTGGGTCGGCGTCGCCTACAAGGCGTCGTACGCGGCCCTGGCGTTCTTCTACCTCGTCATCGGAGATCTTCCCAGCCCCTTCTTCCTGCCCTGGGCGGTGATCGACGTCGGCTTCATGCTCGCCTTCCTGTGGTTCATCCGGCAGGCGGCCGAGCGGCGCACGGCGTGATCCACCAGGCCCTGGGGCGACCGGTTCCCGTCGAGCTGTCGGACGATCGCCGGGTCCGCGCGCGGGTGATCCGCCTCGCCGCGACGAGCGTGGTCGCGCTGGGGATCGTGCTGCTCCTCGCGATGGCCTCGCTCTCCGTGCCCCCGTTCGTCGTCGTCCTCCTGGGCCTGGGCTGGATCCTCATGCCGACGTTCCTGCTCTGGAGCCTGGTCGACGCCAGGGCGCGGTACCTGCTCGTCGTGCCGTCGTCGCTCGTGACCATGGCGCTGCTGCTCGTCTGCGTGGGCTGGCTGCCGGGACCGCCGGTCGCAGCCGCGGGCTGGCTGCTGGTGACGGCCGGTGTCGGGCTCGGGGGGCTGCTCGGACTCTGGTTCTGGTACCGGCTGGCGCCCGTCCCTCGCTCCCTTGACGACCCGTACGCTCCGGGACGCTGGGCCCTGATCGGCCTCCACGTCAGCCTCGTCAGCCTCGGCGGTCTGCTGGCGGCGACGGCGCTGCCCTGACAGAGGCCTCGACGCCGTCGCGCCACGGACGACCACGCTATCGTGCCGAGCGTGATCGACCCCTCGGCCGCACGCCGCTCCTGGCGCCTGGATCCAGCCGTCGCCTACCTGAACCATGGCTCCTTCGGGGCCTGCCCCCTGCCCGTGCTGGAGGCGCAGCGAGCCTGGCAGGACCGGATGGAGGCGGATCCGGTCCGGTTCCTTGGGCGGGAGCTGCCGACGCTGCTCGGCGATGTCCGCCAGGAGCTGGCGGCGTTCCTGGGCGCAGACCCCGCGGGGCTCGTGTTCGTGCCGAACGCCACGACCGGCGTGTCGACCGTCCTCGCTTCGCTCGGTCTCCGGCCCGGCGATGAGCTCCTGGCGACGGACCACGAGTACAACGCCACGCTCAACGCGCTCCGGCGGACCGCCGAGACGAAGGGGGCCCGGGTCGTCCTGGCCCGGATCCCGTTCCCGATCGACTCGGCCCCGGAGGCCACCGGGGCGATCCTGGATGCCGTCACGCCCCGAACCCGGCTCGTCCTCCTCAGCCACGTGACGAGCCCGACCGCGCTCGTCCTGCCGGTCGACGCCATCGTCGGTGAGCTGGCGGCCCGCGGCATCGACGTGCTCGTGGACGGCGCCCACGCCCCAGGTCAGGTGCCGCTGGCGCTCGACCGGCTCGGAGCCGCCTGGTACACGGGCAACGCCCACAAGTGGCTCTGCGCTCCCAAGGGCGCCGCGTTCCTCTGGGCCCGCGCGGACCGACGGGACCAGCTCCGACCACTCGTGACGTCGCACGGCGCGAACGACCCGGATCCGAGCCGCTCGCGGCTCCACCGGGAGTTCGACTGGACCGGGACCGACGATCCGTCGGCGCTGCTCGCCATCCCGGCGGCCCTGCGCTTCCTCGAGGGGCTGCACGTCGATGGCTGGCCCGGCCTCATGGCGGCAGGCCACCGGCGAGCCCTCGAGATCCGCGGCCGTCTCTGCCGCGTCCTCGGGGTCGAGCCGCCCGCGCCCGATCCGATGCTCGGTGCGATGGCCGCCGTCCCGGCCCCGGGGCTGTCGGGAGCCGAGCCCGATCGCGTCAGGGCGATCCGCGGGGCGATGCGCGACGACGACCTCGTCGAGGTCGGGCTGACCGACTGGCCGGTGCGCGCCGCCCACCCGGTCGGATCGCCGCCCGCATCGTGGCTGGTCCGTGCCTCCGGGGCTCCGTACACCTCGGACCCTGACGTCGACCGACTGATCGCGGCGGTCGGGCGACGGCTCGCCCGGGACGGGATGCCGGGACTCGACCCGTCACGCACCGAACGGGTCGGGAACGGCGGGTGACGGCCCGGGCCGAAATGGCGGCCGGCCGCGAGTCGCTGCTGGTCGGGACCTGGGTCCGGTCCGAGCTCCCGCGGCGCCCGGACGGTCGCGGTCACG